>CABZHM010000001.1 GCA_902525625.1 uncultured Pelagibacteraceae bacterium
TTCTTAATATAGATTTTGTAGTTCCTGAGGTTGTATCGCTGAAACAACTTAAAATTTAAATTAAATAGTCGTTATTTTTTTTGTTATTCTAGAAATATTCCTTGATGCATTTTGTTTTTTAATTATCCCAGTTTTTGCAATCTTCATTAATTCAGAATTCAACTTGGGTAAGAATTTTAAAGCTTCAGATTTATCTTTTTTACTTATTAATAGATTCATTTTCTTCATAGCGTTTTTATATCTACTTTTTCGCACTTTATTTACTGAAGTTTGTTTTGATATCCTTCTAATTCTTTTAATTGCTGATTTTGTATTCGCCATTTGCGCAGGGGTATAACTTGAGAAATAGTATCGGTCAACCAAATAATTTGTTTATTTTTGACAGAGGGCACAAAAAAATGTTGATCTATTTGAAATATTTTTTTTTTGAATAATACCTTTACAATCTAATCTTTTACATTTTAGTCCTTCTCTTTGGTAGACTTTAAAATTTTTTTGAAATGATCCTTTGCTTCCTGAAATATTCTTAAAATTTCTTATTGAAGAACCCCCTTTTCTTATAGCATTTAAAAGAACTGACCTTGTGTTTTTAAAGATCTTTTTACACTCGACTTTATTAATGGATTTTCCTTCCTTAAAAGGATTTATTCTACTTAGATAGAGAATTTCACTGGCGTAAATATTTCCAATTCCAGATGTAAAATTTTGGTCTAAAAGAAAATTTTTAATATTTTTTTTTTTATTTTTTAAATTATTAGAAATATAATTTACATCAAAATTTGAGTCAAATGGCTCAGGGCCTAGCTTTTTAAATCTTTTTTCAAATTGATGTTTGTCTTTAATAATTTCAAAAAAACCAAATCTTCTGGGATCATTATATACCAATTTAAACTTATCAAAAAAAATTTCTACATGGTTATGTTTATCGGGTAAATTTGGTGAATTATAAAAACTCATATTAGTTATTAAATTTTTTTTATTATGCTCTAAAAGATGTATTGTCCCGCTCATACCAAGGTGAATTAACAATTTACTTCTTCCAGATAAAAAAATGATTAGATATTTTGAAAATCTACCAACATTTAAAATTTTTTGCTTTTCTAAAATTTTTTTGAAATTTAGAGGTATCTTGGTCCTTAAATGTCTATTCCTCACTATTACTTTTTTAATTGTTTTTTGTATTATTTTTTTATTTAGTGAGTGTCTTACAATTTCTACTTCTGGTAATTCTGGCATTTCATACTATATTATTTGTATATTTAAATTTTATGCAACAAGATCTTCAAAATAAAAAGGGACTAGTTCAAAGCGTCTTTAACCAAGTTTACGATCAATATGATCTTATGAATGATTTAATGTCCCTAGGAATTCATAGAATATGGAAAAAGAACTTATTAAATATGATGAATCCCTCTCCTAACCAAAAGCTAATAGACGTTGCTTGCGGGACAGGAGATATAGCCAGAATTTATTTAAAAAGCGTGGGTAAAAATGCTGAGATAACTTGCATTGATCCAAACCAAGGAATGTTAAATTTAGCAAAAAAAAAATTACTTAAATATAAAAATCTTAAATGGTATATATCCTCAGCTGAAAGGCTACCTGCTTTGAATAACTCGTTTGATTTCTATACAATTAGTTTTGGATTAAGAAATACAAAAAATATCAAAAAATCATTGAAAGAAGCCTATAGAGTTTTAAAACCAGGAGGTAGATTTTTGTGTCTTGAATTTTCAAAAATTCAAAACTCTAATTTAAATTATCTTTATAAAAGATATTCTAAACTAATTCCAGAAATTGGAAAAATCGTAGTTGGTAAAAAAGAACCTTACCAATATTTAATTAAGAGTATTGAAAATTTTGTTAATCAAAATGAGCTAATAGACTTAATGTATGAAAGTAAATTTGATAAGTGTGACTATACAAATTTATCCGGCGGTATAGTTTCTATTCATAGTGGTTGGAAAATATAATGATCAAAAAATTGATAACATTATTTAAACTTGGAAGAAAAGTCGCAAATTCAGATATTTTAAAAATAACCTCAAAATTTCATGAAACACCTTTATCTATTAAAATTTTGTTTAAAATTTTATCTTTCTCTTTTTCATCCAAAAATAATACACAAGTGAACACCAATGAAGGAGAAAGGTTATCTAGATCACTAGAGTCGATGGGTACAACTTTTATTAAACTAGGTCAGTTCTTAGCAACAAGACCAGATATTATTGGAGAAAGTTTGTCAAAGGAACTTGAGAATCTTCAAGATAGATTACCTCCATTTTCCCAAGATCAAGCCAAAAAAATTATTAAAGATGATCTTGGAATTATTACTTACGGATCAATTATTAATTTAAGTGAACCTGTTGCAGCTGCATCTATAGCTCAAGTTCACAAAGCTCAAATCGATGATAATGGAATAATAAAAAACGTCGCAATAAAGATCTTACGACCTGATATTAAAAAGATTTTCAATAATGAAATAGACGCTATAATGTTACTCGCATTCTTAGTTGAGTCTCTTGTAAAAAAAACAAAAAGATTAAAACTTGTTGATGTAGTTTTTTTACTAAAAGAAATTACTAATCTTGAAATGGATTTAAGATTTGAGGCCGCAGCCGCAAATGAATACTTAGAAAATACAAAAAACGATATTGGTTTTAATGTTCCAAAAATTTACTGGAACTATACTAGTGAAAATGTAATGACACTAGACTGGATTGAGGGTATTTCGATTAGAGAAACTGAAGAGTTAAAAAAAAGGGATGTGGATACAAAAAAATTAGCAGAGGATATTATCCAAAATTTTCTTCGACATGCAGTAAGAGATGGTTTTTTTCATGCTGATATGCACCAAGGGAATATCTTGATAGACAATAATGGCCATATTGTTCCTATTGATTTTGGAATTATGGGCAGACTTGATAAAATGAGTAAAAGATTTTTAGCTGAAATACTCTTTGGTTTTATTCAAAGAGACTACAAAAAAGTTGCTGAAGTTCACTTAATTGCAGGCTTAGTACCTAAAGATGTCCCAATAAATGATCTTGCGCAAGCTTTAAGATCTATAGGTGAGCCTATTTTTGGACAAGCTGTTAAAGATATATCTGGAGGGAAATTGTTAAAACAACTATTTGATGTTACAGAAAAATTTAATATGCAAACTCAACCACAATTATTAATGTTACAAAAAACAATGGTAGTAGTTGAAGGTGTAGCAAGAAAATTAAATCCTGAAACAAATATTTGGACTACATCAAAACCAATTCTTGAAAACTGGTTGAGAGAAACAAAAAATCCTATGACCACTATTAATGAAACAATAAATAGTACATCAGAAGTAATAAAAAGATTGCCAGAATTTCCAGAAATAATGGATAAAGCTAATCAAGCTCTTACTTTTTTAGCGAGTGGTCAAATTCCTCAAAATACAAATTCTTATAATGCATTGAATGATAAAAGATCTGAAATGGTGGCTTTCAGAAATCAATCTATAATAGGTTTTTTATTGCTTGTAATTCTTGGCCTTCTAGTATTTTAATTCACAATATGAAAAATTTAGCTAATAAAAAAATTTTATTTATAATTTGTGGAGGGATAGCCGCATATAAAAGTTTAGAATTAATCAGATTATTTCGGAAAAATAACGCAACTATAAGAACAATTTTAACATTGAGTGCTAAAAAATTTGTAACCCCATTATCTATCGCCTCATTATCACAAGGTAAAGTTTACGAAGATCTTTTTAGCATAGAAAATGAGGTAGAAATGGACCATATAGCTTTATCAAGATGGGCTGATGTAATTATAGTTTCTCCCGCAACAGCAAATACTATTTCAAAACTTGCCACTGGAAATGCTGACGATTTAGCTTCAACTGTTATTTTAGCATCTAACAAGCAAATTTACTTGGCTCCCGCAATGAATGTAAGAATGTGGGAACATCAATCTACAAAGAATAATCTGAAAACTTTGAGGAGTTATGGTTATAAAGTTATAGGTCCTACTACCGGTGATATGGCATGCGGAGAGTATGGTGAAGGTAAAATGTCTGATCCAATCGAAATATTTAATGAAATCCGAAATTTCTTTAAAGCAAGGAAAGAAAATAGAAAATTAAAAGCTTTGGTTACTGCGGGGCCAACAAATGAATACATTGATCCAGTAAGATTTATTTCTAATAAATCAAGTGGTAAGCAAGGTTATGAAATTGCAAATTCCTTGCATAAAAGAGGTTTTGATACAACTTTGATATCTGGTCCAACTAATCTAAACATAGATCAAGAAATTAAACTAATAAAAGTTGAAACAACAGATGAAATGTTTAAAGTTATTCAACAAAACTTGCCAACGGATATTGCTGTATTTTCTGCCGCAGTCTCTGATTTTAAAGTTAATGAAAAAAGTAAAGATAAGATAAAAAAAAAAGAAAACTTAAACATTAAATTAGAAAGAAATATTGATATATTAAACTATATTTCTAATCATAACTTGATGAGACCAAAACTAGTCATTGGATTTGCTGCTGAAACAAAAAATTTAGAATTGAATGCCATAAAAAAACTTAAAGATAAAAATTGTGATTGGATCATTGCAAATGACGTATCTAAAAAAAATATTGGTTTTGATAGTGATTATAATGAAGTTACAATTCATTATAATTATTTAAATAAAAAAAAAGAGACACTTTCATACAAAAAAAAATCTGAAATCTCAGAGGAGATTGTTGATAGAATTGTCACCCAGATGAATTAATGGTCAGAGTGCTAATTAAAAAACTTGATCCTAAAGTTATTCTTCCAGCTTATAAGACTAATGGAGCTTCAGGTATGGACCTGTTGGCTTTTACGAGCGAAAGGGTGGTAATCAAACCACAATCCTCGGCTTTAATCCCAACAGGATTATTTGTCGCTTTCTCGAAGGATTATGAGATACAAATAAGGCCACGTTCTGGTTTAGCGGCTAAAAATAATATTAGTGTTTTAAATACCCCCGGAACAATTGACAGTGACTATAGAGGTGAACTAAAAATTATCATATTCAATCATAGTAAGGATGATTTTGTTGTTAACAATAAAGATAGAATTGCACAAATGGTTTTAACCCCAATTGCTAAGATGGAGTTAGAGGAAACAAATGAATTACCCAAGACTTTAAGAGGAGAGGGTGGATTTGGCTCAACAGGTAAATGAGTCAGAATTTAAACAAGAGCCAAATTGCAAGATTCTCAAGACAAATAATCTTAAAAAATGTTGGTATTTTAGGTCAAAAAAAAATAATTAAATCTAAAGTTCTTATCATTGGAATGGGAGGTTTGGGATGTTCTGTTGCAGAATTTCTTACTAGGGCAGGCGTAGGTAATCTCGGTATAATCGACTTTGACAATGTAGATATGACTAACATTCATCGACAAAGTCTTTATGCTATAAAGGATATTAAAAAATCAAAAGTTATAGCAGCAAAAAAAAAATTACGTGAAATTAATTCAAACACAAAAGTTAATTGTTACAAAGTTAAAATCGATAGGGATAATATCAAAAATATAGGAAAAAAATATGATTATATTATAGATGGATCAGATAATTTTAAAACTAAATTCTTAATTAATGATTATTGTAAAAGAACAAAAAAATTTTTGGTAGTAGGAGCAATAAGTAAATTTGATGGACATATATTTACTTTTAATTTCAGAAATAAAAATACACCATGCATAAGATCTTTTTTTCAAGAAAAAGAAATCTCTGATGATATTTTAAATTGTGAATATGAGGGTGTTTTAGGAACAGTTGCCGGTATAATTGGTACAATTCAAGCTAATGAGATATTAAAAAAAATTTTGAATATAGGTAAAAATTTAAATGGATATATACTTATACTTGACTTACTTAATTTAAATTTTAGAAAAGTAAAATTGAAAAAAATTAAAAATATCTAAATAATGTTACAAAAAATAATATTATTGCTTATTTCAACATTTTTTTATTTATCTAATTGCCATGCAAGTGAGATTTTTCTATCTTTAAAGAAAGATAAGGTAAATGTTAGATACGGACCTAGTCTAGAATCTCCCATAAAATATGTATATAAGAAAATTAATCTCCCAATAAAACAAATAGATAAAAAAGAAAATTTTCGAAGAATTATTGATTTAAAAAATAATAGTGGGTGGATACATATTTCACAATTAAAGCAAATAAATTCAATTATACCGCTTAATGATAAAATTTTATTCCAAGAACCATCTAATTTTGCAAAACCCTTAGCAAAAATTAAAAAAGGTAGAATATTAATTGTTAAAAGATGTAATGAAAATTGGTGTCAAATTAAAACATCCAAATTTAAGGGATGGATCAAAAACACCAATATTTGGGGGGAAATTAAATAACTTTAAAATATCCAGTTATTTTTGTTGCGCGCAAACGTCTTTGATTATTGGTGTATTTGCACAATCGCCACATTTTGTTTTTTGCACAATACAACCATCATCTAGAACTTCAACATCAACTACTTTATCACATTTAGAACAAGTTGATGAGATTGTAAGCCCGCATTTTTTACAATTATAGTTTTCTATTTGCATATGCTTAAAATAATATTATGAAAAATACTTTCAAGAAAAATGTGTGAGAATAATTATCATTAGCGCATTTTTTTTGCGAATAAGAATTGTTATCAGTCTTTATAGAGAAAATTATTTTTAAGTTTACTAAAATTGAAAAACCTAAGAAATTTTTTGTTATTCAAACAAAATCATATAACCATAAGCAAAAATAATTGCAGGAACAGCACTATACAGAGTTGCAATAATTGCAGCTTTAGGAGCTAAAGCGATAGCAGGAAATAACGCATCCCCATCATTAGAAATAGCATTACCTATTTCTGCAGATAGTGGAATAAAGCCATTAAGGTAAAATGTAGTAACAACAATTTGCGGTCCACAACCTGGTAAAAAACCAAAAAAAATTGCTATTAGTGGCACAAAAGGTAACCAGATATCAAAAAATGTTTTCAAATCATATTCTGTAAAATACATGAAAATTTCAAAAGTTAGAAATCCACATATTACCCAAGTTGTTACAAAGTTTGTGGTATCAACAACTCTTGATAAAAGGTTTCTACTTCTATCAGTAGAACACTGAAAGTCACTTAGTGGATTAAGCGACCACATAAATATACACAAGATAGCGCCAGCGGCTCCTACTGTGTGAGTAATACTTAAGCCTTCAGGGGTTCCTATTATTTGATCTACATCTAGTTGAAAAGCTACAAATAAGCCTATTAAAAAACCAGGCAAAAAGATTAAAGTCCAAAATATATTAAATTTAGAAACGAAAGTTTTTGCAATTTTCTCAAATTCAACTTTTAATTTTGAATTGCCTTGGAGATAATTTTCTCCATGAATTTTATCAACGATAAATCCAGAAATTATTCCTACAAAAGCACCTAAAATAAATATTAATAAACCAGTCAAAGGTTCTGCGGCAAGAAGTAAAAATGCAGCATCCCCCATAGTAGCAGTTAAAACTGCAACCAATGATCCAAAACTTATTCTTCCTTGAATGTACTGAGTCACGACTACAATTGCACCACCACAACCTGGTAATGCTCCCAATAACGAAGCCATGACAACATGAAATTTTTTAGTTTTATCTAAAATATTAGAAATATTAAATCTTGTTAATGCATCCATTCCAATAAAAATAAAAAGAGTAAAACCAACAAATACGGAAACTTGTAAATATGCATCTACCAATGTATTTCTTACCATCTCTCCAAAATTATTTGTTTGAAATGCCATTGCTAAAATAGCGATACCTAAAAAACTTTTTTTTAAAAGTCTTCCTTCATTTGCGACTAGGATAGTTTTTTTTTCTAGAACAGCTGCAATGAATGCGTTCATTGTCTAACGAATTTGAATTTCATTACTGATCATCTTTTTTAAAAGGACTTTCAAGAACACATGCAACTAAATGTACACGAGCTTGCTCACCACCATTAAAAAAATTATGGTATTTTGTGTTATTAGTTATCCATACCTTGCCGTCAGCCGGGAGATGTTTTGCAACATTCTCAATTACCATCGAGCAACCCTTGTTAGTAATAATTGGTATGTGCAATCTACACTCTGGGTCTTTATGCCAACTAAGTGTTGATCTTGGTTCTTTTAATAAAAGTCTTACTCTACCTAGTTTAAATTTTTTACTTAGTGTCTCGTAAACTTCTTTGAAATAAGTATTCTCGAATTCAGGGATTAGTTGTGTATATTTAGACTCATCTATATCAACATCTCTAGAAACCTCTTTTCCAGTTTCATCTGCTATAGTCCAATATTTTCCTCGTATATTATTTCCTTCAATAGAGCTTTTGTCATTTGGGATTTGATTTAATGATATTGCACCAAAATGTGTTACTCCAGGAGAATTAAATTTTTTAGCTTTTAATACTGTATCTAAATCTTCTCTTAATCTTACAATATCAAAATTAAGATCTGGAACCTCATAAAAATCATCGAACGTTACTGATGGCATAGAATATTCATTTAGTTTTTATTAATTTAATTTTAATTCAAATCTGTCTGAATTCATTACTTTTACCCATGCAGCAATAAAATCATTGATAAATTTATCCCTGGAATCTTCGCATGCATAAACCTCTGCTAAGGCTCTTAATTGAGAATTTGAACCAAAAATTAAATCAACTCTTGTCGCTTTCCATTTAATTTTTTGAGTTTTTCTGTCTTTCCCTAAAAACGTTTGCTCTGACTTATCTTCCTCTTTCCAAGTTGTATTCATATCTAGTAGGTTTATGAAATAATCATTTGTAAGATAACCGGGTCTATTTGTAAAAACACCATGTTCTGAATTGTTATAGTTAGTGTTTAAAACTCTCATTCCACCTATAAGGGCTGTCATTTCAGGCGCTGTTAAACCCATCAACTGAGCCTTATCAACTAATTTTTCTTCTGCAGAAACATTTGAGGCTCCTCCATTTAAGTAATTTCTAAAGCCATCTGCTTGTGGCTCTAGAAGACTAAATGAATTAATATCAGTTTGATCTTGTCTTGCATCTCCTCTTCCTGATGAAAATGGAACTTTAACTTTATAACCAGCTTTTTTTGCAGCCATTTCGACTCCAACACTCCCTGCTAATACAATTAAGTCAGCCATTGAAACACTTTTCTTTTTACTATCAAATTTACTTTTGATTTTATTTAAAGCTTTAATTACACTTGATAACTTCTTAGGATTATTAACTTTCCAGTTTTTTTGTGGCTCCAACATTATCCTTGCACCATTAGCACCACCTCTTTTGTCTGATCCTCTAAAAGTTGATGCTGATGCCCACGCGGTTGATACTAAATCCGAAATCGATATTTTTGATTTAGATACCATTGTTTTTAAATCTTTAATATCTTTTAATTTAAGTTTATATTTTGGTTTATCTATTGGATCTTGCCAAATTAATTGCTCTTTTGGAACATCACTACCAAGATAACAAACTCTAGGACCCATATCCCTATGGGTTAATTTAAACCAAGCTCTTGCAAATGCATCATGAAACTCTTTTGGATTTTGATGAAAATGTTTTGTAATAGGTCCATAACTTGGGTCAACTTTCATTGAAATATCAGTTGTTTGCATCATTGGTGGGTGTAGCACATCTTTCTTATGTGCGTCTGGAACCATTTTAATTTCTTGACCATTTTTTTTAGGGGTCCATTGATGAGCTCCTGCGGGGCTCTTTGTAAGTTCCCACTCATGTCCATATAAACAATCTAAATAACCCATATCCCATTTAATAGGATTTTGAGTCCAAGCACCCTCAATACCACTACTTATTGTATCAACACCTTTTCCAGATTTGTACCCACTATTCCATCCAGTAGACTGATCTTGAAGTTTTGAAGCCTCAGGATCAAGACCCTTGAATGACTCAGATGCTGCGCCATGAGACTTTCCAAATGTATGTCCTCCCGCAACTAATGCTGCTGTCTCATAATCATTCATAGCCATTCTTCCAAAAGTCTCTCTAATATCATGTGCTGCAAGCTTAGGATCTGGATTAGCGTCAGGACCTTGTGGATTAACATAAATTAAACCCATATGAGAAGCTCCTAAAGGCTGTTCTAAATCTCTTTTCCCGCTATATCTTTCAACGCCCAGCATTTCTTTTTCTGAGCCCCAATAAATATCATCTTCTGGTTCCCATATATCCGTTCTACCTGCACCAAAACCAAAAGTTTTAAAACCCATAGAGTCTAGAGCGACATTTCCAACAAGTATAAATAAATCTGCCCATGAAATTTTTCTTCCATACTTCTTTTTGATTGGCCATAAAAGTAATCTGGCTTTATCTAAATTTACGTTATCTGGCCAAGAATTAAGTGGCGCAAATCTTTGATTACCAGTTCCCGCTCCACCTCTACCATCACCAGTTCTGTAAGTTCCTGCAGCGTGCCAAGCAAGCCTAATAAATAAAGGTCCATAATGACCATAATCAGCTGGCCACCACTCCTGAGAGTCTGTCATTAATTTTTTTAAATCTTTTTTAAGGGCTTTATAATTAAGTTTTTTAAATTCTTTAGCGTAATTAAATTTTTTATCCATGGGGTTGGAAAGACTTGAATGCTGACTTAGAATTTTAAGATTTAAACTGTTTGGCCAGAAATCTCTAACTGTTTGACCCCTTCCTGCAGAAAACTTTGCAGGTGTTCCTGCTCCAGTGAACGGACACTTGCTCATTTCATCAGTTTTAAATGATTTATTTTTAAAATTTTCAGTACTCATTTTATGTTCCCCTAAAATTTAGATTGTATTGACAGTTTATAATGATTCTAAATAAGTGTCAATTGGTTTAAAATGACGCTAAATTAATTGAAAACTTAATCCTCTAATTTTACTAAAACTTCAACAGATTTAATTTTTTTACCGTTAATTTTTTTTAAAATATTTATTGGTCCTACATCTGAATTTTTTAAATCAATTAATTTATCATCTTTTAAATCGTAAAAATGATGATGATCACTAATATTTGTATCAAAATAGGTCTGACTTGAATTTATTGGAATTTGTTTTAGATACCCTTTTTTTTCAAAAGCGTGGACAGTATTATATATTGTTGCTAATGAAATTTTGCTAATAGTTTGCTTTTTAATTTTCTGATCTAGCTCATAAATAGTAAAATGAAATGTTTTTTTAGTATCAAACAAAACTTCACATATCTTAAGTCTTTGCTTAGTTGGACGTAATCCAGAATTTCTTAATTTATCAATATATTTCACTATTTGACCATATTGTTATTTAAAATTGTTCTAAACTAAGCTTAAATTTATATTATATAATGTTAAAATCAAGTAAATAAGGATACACAATTTTATGAAAAAAAACTCATACTCATATGATGATCTTATAAATTGTGGAGAAGGAAAATTATTTGGTCCAGGTAATGCTAAATTACCACTTCCACCAATGCTGATGTTTGATAGAATTACAGAAATAAATGATAACAAAGGAGCATTTAAAAAAGGTTCTTTAAAAGCTGAATTAGATATTAAAAAAAATCTTTGGTTTTTTGATTGTCACTTTAAAGATGATCCTGTTATGCCTGGCTGTCTTGGTCTTGATGCTATGTGGCAGTTAGTAGGTTTTTTTTTGGGATGGATTGGGAATCCTGGAAAAGGTAGAGCTTTAGGCGTAGGAACTGTTAAATTTACAGGTGAAGTTGTACAGAATATAAAATTAGTAAAATATGAAATTAATATGAAAAAAATCATGTCTCCTGGAGGTACTACAGTAGGTCTTGCTAATGGTATGGTTTTGGCCGATGATAAAAAAATTTATTCAGCAGACAATTTAAAAGTGGGATTGTTTAAATAATGAAAAGAGTTGTAATTACTGGTCTAGGAGTGGTTTCATGCCTTGGAAATAATCAAGATGAAGTATACCATTCTCTTTTAAATTCAAAGTCTGGAATTTCTTTTAGTCAAGAATATAAAGAGCATAATCTTAAAAGTCACATTCATGGTAAACCAAATATAAAAATTGAGGATTTTATTGATAGAAAAACAATAAGGTTTATGGGATCAGGTTCAGCATACAATTATATTGCAATGAAAGAAGCTATCGCGGACTCTGGTCTTGAAGAGAATGAGGTAAGTAATTTTAAAACTGGAATAGTTATGGGCTCAGGTGGCCCGTCAATTGAAAATGTAATTTTAGCTGCAGATAAGACCAGAGCTAAAACTCCAAAATTAATGGGACCTTTTATTGTTCCTAGAACAATGGCAAGCACTGCTTCAGCAACTCTAGCCGTACCTTTTAGAATAAAAGGCACCAATTATACAATGAGCTCTGCATGTGCAACTAGTGGACACTGTATTGGAAACTCTATGGAATTAATTCAAATGGGTAAACAAGACATTATTTTTGCAGGTGGAAGTGAAGAAATTCATTGGGCAATGACTGCAATGTTTGATGCTATGACAGCTTTGTCATCCAAGTACAACGACACACCAGAAACAGCTTCGAGAGCCTATGATAAAACAAGAGATGGTTTTGTTATTGCTGGTGGTGGGGGAGTATTAGTGCTCGAAGAATATGAGCATGCTAAAGCAAGAGGTGCCAAAATATATGCTGAACTTACTGGATATGGAGCTACCTCAGATGGTTATGATATGGTAGCTCCATCTGGTGAAGGAGCTGTAAGGTGTATGAAGATGGCGATGGCAACAGCAAAAAATAAAATTGATTATATTAATACTCACGGAACATCTACTCCTGTTGGAGACATAACAGAATTGAAAGCGGTAAAAGAGACTTTTGGTGAACAAATTCCAAAAATTAGTTCAACAAAATCTCTATCAGGTCATCCTTTAGGGGCAGCATCAGTGCACGAGGCAATATATTGTCTAATTATGATGAAAAATAATTTTATTGCTGGTTCGGCTAATATCAAAGAAATGGATGAGGAGGCTAAAAAATTTCCAATTGTTGCAAAATCTGAGAAAAATATTTCTTTAAATGCAACTATGTCAAATAGTTTTGGTTTTGGTGGAACCAATGCAGCACTCATTTTTGAAAAGGTTTAATTATGAACTTAATGGAAGGTAAAAAAGGATTAATTATGGGAGTTGCTAATGAAAGATCTATTGCTTGGGGTATCTCTCAAAAACTTTCAGAAGCTGGAGCTAAATTAGCATTTACATATTTAGGTGATGCTCTTAAAAAAAGAGTAGTTCCTTTAGCAGAAAAATTAAATTCAAAAGCAACTTTTAGCTGTGATGTAGAAAAAAAAGAAGAGGTAGTAAAATTATTTAAAGATATTAAATCTCAATGGGGGGAAATTGATTTTATAGTACATGCAGTTGCATTTTCAGATAAATCAGAATTATCAGGTGAATATTTAAATACAACTAGAGAAAACTTTTTAAGAAGTATGTTAATTTCATGTTTTTCATTTACTGAAGTAGCAAAGGAAGCCTCAAAAGTAATGAAGCAAGGTGGAAGTTTACTAACTTTAACTTACGAGTCTACCAAAGCTATTCCGAATTATAATGTAATGGGTGTTTGCAAATCAGCTCTAGAGGCAAGTGTAAAGTATTTAGCTAGAGATTTAGGAACTAGAGGTATGAGAGTAAATGCTATTAGTGCTGGGCCTATAAAAACACTGGCTGCATCTGCTATAGGAGATGCAAAATTTTTATACAAATGGAATGAAGATCACTCATTTCTAAAAAGAAATGTTGATATTCATGATGTTGGAAATTCAGCATTATATCTTTTAAGCGACCTTGCTAATGGTGTTACGGGAGAAATTCACTATGTTGATGCTGGTTACAATAAAGTTGGAATGCCAGATCCGAAAAATATCTCTTGAGCTATTTTATTTAATCTCTTCTTTTAAATTTTGTTCTTGTTTGTTTTTTTCATTTTGAATTTGATTTTGAGTATCTTTTTTTATTTTTCTTCTTTCTAAAATATCTGCAAAATTATGATTTACATCACGGTGACCTGCCTCGTCATCTCTAATTACTTTAACCACATCCTTTAAAGTTGCGTGTAAAGGTAAATTCCAATAGTTAATTGCTATTTCTGGTGCTGATTTATTTTCAATTTTACCCAACTCTAACTCATTTAAATATTCCGTATAACTGATTACTGCTTCTTCCTCAAAATAACCAACTATTCTGTGAGCAGTTTTAGATGAAATAATGTAAATAAATGAATACATAATTATGAAAATGAATTGAGCCATCATAATTATAGCTCTTTCTAAAAATGTAGGTTTTGCAATTTCAATAAAAGTCATTAAGTGCATTCTTTCGTTTGCTGCTTCATCTAAAAGAATTTTTATCCAACCTTTATCGTCTTCCATTTTCCTCAAAGATTTAAGGTGTAATAACATTCCACCGACCATACCAGGAACTGCTGCAACGGTTTCTAAAACTACTGCTCTATGGCCGTATCTTTTTTTAAAAAAGGTGTCAGCTAAGAACCTTAAAAATTTAGTAAAACTGAGTGCAACTTTGTCACTAAAATTTTTTGCTCTGTAATGTTTTTCTAAAACTTCCATCGTAATTATATGATTATTTTTTTTCGATTTTGTATTACATATCAGAAAATATGCTAACAGATTTTTGTATTTGTAATTAAAAATTACTTACAAATTCAGGGGATTTTTTAATGCGACAATCTGCTAAGATCTATATAATATTTCAAAGTTAAACAGAGCAAATGTTTATTGCGATGAATAGATTTAAAATTGTTCCGGGTAAGGAACTTGAGTTTGAAAATGTATGGAAAGAGAGAGACACACATTTAAAAGATGTTGATGGGTTTAAAGAATTTCACTTAGTCAAAGGTGAACAAAATTTTGAGTTTTCTTTATATGCTTCGCACAGTGTTTGGAAATCAAAAGAAAATTTTATTAACTGGACTAAATCTGAAGCATTTAAATTAGCTCATAAAAATGCCGGACAACATAAAAATTTATATCTTGGAGCTCCAATCTTTGAAGGTTTTGAAGTAGTTATTTAAACAAATGTTAAGTCAACTAAGTAGCTATCTAACAAGTATAATATTAGGTACTATGCTCTTCTTTTCTTTTGTTGTTGCACCAGTGACTTTTACAGTGTTAAATGAAAAGAGTTCTAGAAAATTTATTAGAAAAATATTTCCTTATTACTATAATGTTAACTTAGCTGTTAGTTTTTTAATTTTAATTTTTTACATTATTCTAAAAACTTTTTCTTTAGATTTCTATCTAATATTGACAGTTGCAATTTTATTTGCTTTATCAAATTATTTTTTGATGCCATTAATAAATAAGTACAGAGATGAAAAACAAGACAAAAAATTTAAATATTCACATTTTATTTCTGTTGTGATTAATTTTATACAAATGATACTCTTGGTGATTATTTTAATTTAAAAAAACTTGAAAAGTCCTGACCCTACAACCATAAAAATACCCAACCAAATTAGACCTTTAACTAAAAAAAAAGCAAATCCACCCATCAAAATATATTTACCATACTTATTTTTTGTTAAACTTTCTTTAATCTTTGAAAGATAAAACATTATTTTATTAAGTAGCCTGTTTCATAGAAAGTTTAACTTTGCCTCTATCAAAACCAATCACTTTAACTTTTACTTCGTCACCTTCTTTTATAACGTCAGTTACTTTAGCTACTCTTTTGTCTGCTAGTTCAGAAATATGAACAAGTCCATCTTGTTTACCTAAAAAATTAACAAATGCACCAAATTCCATAATCTTCATTACTTTACCAGAATAAATTTTATTTAATTCAGCCTTAGCAGTGATATCTTTAATCATTTGCATAGCAATGTTCCTAGACTCTTCATCAGGAGCAGCAACTGTTACTACACCCTCATCATTTACGTCAACTTTAGCACCAGATTTTTCAACTATTTCTCTTATTGTTGCTCCACCTTTTCCAATTACAGCAGCAATATCTTTTTTATCAACATTAATTTTTTCCATTTTTGGAGTGTGTTTTCCAACATCAGCTCTTGAAGCTGACAATGCTTTATTCATTTCTCCTAAAATATGAACTCTACCGTCTTTAGCTTGGCTTAATGCCTGCTCCATAATTTCAAATGTAATACCTGTAATTTTAATATCCATTTGAAGAGAAGTAATTCCATCTTTAGTTCCAGCAACTTTAAAATCCATGTCACCCAAATGATCTTCATCACCTAAAATATCTGATAAGACACTAAAATCATCACCCTCTTTGATTAAACCCATTGCTATACCTGCGACTGGCTCTTTAATCGGCACACCCGCATCCATTAATGCTAGTGATGTTCCACAAACAGTAGCCATTGAAGATGAACCATTAGACTCCGTAATCTCAGAGACTACTCTAAAAGTGTATGGAAATGCTTCCTTTGATGGCAATGAAGAATGTATTGCTCTCCACGCTAATTTACCATGTCCTATTTCTCTTCTACCAGTTCCAATTCTTCCTGTTTCTCCAACTGAAAAAGGTGGAAAGTTATAGTGAAGCATGAATCTTTCTCTTTGTAATCCATCTAAACTTTCAATTCTTTGTTCATCATCAGATGTACCTAAAGTAGCTGTCACTATTGCCTGTGTTTCACCCCTAGTAAATAAAGCAGAACCGTGAGTTCTTGGTAGAATACCTACTTCACAAGATATAGGCCTTACGTCAGATAATCCTCTACCATCAATTCTATTTTTATTTTTTAGAATGTCTGTTCTAACAATGGATTTTTCTATTTTTTTAAGCTCAGAATTGACATCAAGATCTGTGTACTTTTCATCTTCCTCATAAAGTTTTTTAGCTTTATCAGTGATTTCTGAAATTTGATTTGATCTATCTTGTTTATCTGTTGTTGCAAAAGCTTTTTTAAGATCTTCTGTAAAAGCCCCCTCAAGTTTTTTCTTAACTTCTGATAAGTCTTTCTTTTCAACAGTCCATTCAGGTTTTCTACATTCTTTTGCAAGTTCCTCGATCATTTCAATCACAGGAACAAAACTTTCATGACCAAATTTGACTGCATTTAACATTTCTTCCTCTGTTAAACCGCTCGCTTCAGACTCAACCATTAGCACTGCATCTTTAGTACCTGCTACAACTAAGTCTAATTTTGATTTTTCAAGCTCCACTTTCGATGGGTTCAAAACATATTTTCCATCAATAAAACCAACTCTAGAAGCTCCAACAGGCCCCATGAATGGCATTCCTGAAACAGCTAAAGCTGCTGATGAAGCTGTAATTGATAAAATGTCTGCTTCATTTTCTTTATCATACGAAATTACTGTAGGTAACAATTGAACTTCATTTTTAAATTCATCAGGAAATAATGGTCTAATTGGTCTATCGATTAATCTAGATATTAATGTTTCACTTTCGGTTGGTCTTGCCTCTCTTTTGAAATAGCCACCTGGAATTTTTCCAGCGGCATAGTATTTTTCCTGGTAATTTACTGATAACGGAAAATAATCAACATCAGGATTTACTTTTTTTGCTCCAACCACTGTTGCTAAAACGACTGTTTCCCCACATGTTGCTATTATAGCACCGTCTGCTTGTCTCGCTACTTTTCCTGTTTCTAAACTTATCTTCTTTCCTGCTACTTCAATTTCCTTTTTATATACTTTAAACATTTCATTTCCATTTCGTTTCGTTTCGTTCTATCTATTTGATTTTTACTTTCTCAATTTCAATTTCGACAGTACATTTTTGTAAGAGTCAACCTTATTTCTTTTAAGATAATCTAACAATTTTTTTCTCTTATTAACTGCTTTTAGTAAGCCAACTGAGGAATGTTTATCTTTTTTAAACTGCTTAATATGTTTAGATAAATTCTCAATTTTTTCCGTCAATAAAGCTATTTGAATCTCAGATGATCCAGTATCCTTATCATGTATAGCTAATTCTGCTGCTTTTTTGTTCATATATATATTTTCCTATTTGTTTGTTTGCTTAATTAGATTCTCTATTTTTTCTGCATACTCAAAAGATTCATCTTTACGAAAAAGGATTTTTGGTAAGAATTTTACTATCACTTTTTGTGAAAGAATTTTTCTTATTAAAAATGAATATTCTTTTAATTTATCTACAACTCTCTCTGCATCTTTACCACCTAATGGTAAGACATAAGCTTTGGCAATTTTTAAATCTTGACTCATTCTTACTTCTGTAACTGTTATGTTTTTTGTTTCTAAATTTGGAATCTTTGCTTCATTTCTTATAAAAATCATACTTAAGGATTGCTTTATCATTTCTCCAACTCTGAGCTGTCTTTGCGTAGCTTGTTTACTTATTCTATCAGCCATTATATCGACCTCTCTGTAGATGTAACATTAAAAGCCTCGATTGTATCGTTCTTTTGAAAGTCCATATAATCTTTTAAAGCGATACCACATTCTTGACCATTATCTACTTGTTTTACCTGATTTTTTTCTCTGTAAATAGTTGCTATTTTTCCAGTATATATAATCATTCCATCTCTAATTACTCTAACATTTGAATTTGCAAGAATTTCACCTTCAATCACTTTAGAACCTGCAATTTTGCCAGCACCAGAAACTTTAAAAATTTCAAGAATTTGAGCAGTGCCAGTAATATTTTCATTTACATCAGGGGTTAGAAGTCCCGACATACTTTTTTTAACAAAATCTAAAACTTCATATATTATGTTATAAGATGATATTTTAATGTTTTCATCTTCAGCAAGTTTTTTTGCCTCCTTACTTGGTTTTACATTAAATGCTATAAGTACTGCTTCAGATGCTTTGGCTAAAGTTACATCAGTTTCTGTGACCATACCAATATCTGCTAAAATAATTTTGGGTTTTACCTCATCGTGTTTAATCTGATTAATTGCACTTTTGATAGCTTCTGAGGAACCGTGAACATCTGATTTAATGACTAAATTAAGATCTTGAGATAGTTTATTTGAAAATGCAGATTCTTGTGTGGCAAAAGAAAGAGGATTTTTAACATCTTTATTTTCTTCTGTTCTATTCTCACTTAGAGTTTTTGCTGCTTTTTCATTATCTAGAACAATAAAGTCATCTCCTGATTTAGCGGCACCATTAATACCTAGAATTTCTACTGGCGTTGACGGCATTGCCTCAACGATATTTTCACCTTTATCATTTATGATTGCTCTAATTTTTCCCCACTTTAACCCACTTACAAAAAAATCACCTTTTCTTAATGTGCCCCTTGTAACAATTATATTTGCGACTGGACCTCTTCCTGTATCAATTTTTGACTCTAATACAACCCCTGTTGCATTTGAGTCAAAGTCAGTTCTCAAATCTAGAATTTCAGCTTGTAGTGTTATTGACTCAAGCAATTTATCTAAATTTAATTTTGTCTTAGCAGATATCTCAACCATTAAAGTGTCACCTGATAAATCTTCTGCTATCAATTCATGCTCTAACAATTGATTTTTTATTTTTTGTGGGTCTGCTTCTGGCAAGTCACATTTATTTATTGCTACTACTATCGGTACCTTTGCAGCTTTAGCATGTTTAATGGATTCTACTGTTTGTGGTTTAACTCCATCATCTGCAGCAACAACTAAAACAATAATATCAGTCAGTTTTGATCCTCTTGCACGCATTTCTGTAAAAGCAGCATGACCAGGTGTATCAATAAAAGTTAAATTATTATCACCACTCTTAATTTGATAAGCTCCAATATGTTGTGTTATTCCCCCAAACTCTCCAGATACGACATCAGCACTTCTCAAAACGTCTAAAACAGAAGTTTTTCCATGATCAACATGGCCCATCACTGTAATGATAGGAGCTCTGTTTTTTAAATTTTCAGTTTGAGAGTCTTTAATCTTTTTAATTATTTCCTCAGCTTTTTCCTCACGTATTGGGTTATGACCAAATTCTTTCACAAGATATTCGGCAGTATCTGCTGCTAAAGTTTGATTAATGGTAACAGTTACTCCCATACCAAATAGGTGTTTAATTACATTACTAGACTGTTCTGCCATTTTATTAGCTAATTCTCTGACTGTTATAGCCTCAGGGATATTTATATTTCTTTTAATAGATTTTTGGTTTTCTTTACTATCTTCTTTGTTGACATTTTTAAGTTCTTTTTGCCTTGCTCTTTTTACAGAGGCTAAACTCCTTTCTCTAGTCTCTATTTCATCACTCAAAGCCCTTGATACTGTTAATTTAATATCTCTTTTTTTGTCACCCAACTTAGATTTTTTATCTTTATCATCTTCATTTTTAAATCTTTTTGTTGCTCTTTGCTCTGCTAGTTTTCTTTTTTCAAAATCACTGATACCTAAATTAGAATTATTTATTTTGAAACCTGTCTTAAAGTTGCTTACTTTTTTAATATTATTTGATGATGTTTTGTACCCACTTGCCTTAGCGTAATTACTTTTTCCAGCAGATTTTATCGACTGTCTATTAATTATAACTGTTTTTTTTCCCTGATTTTTTTGATTATTGATGTCTTTAAATGTTTTTTTTGATCCACCAGAAATTGTTAGTTTTGTTTTTTTGTTTTCCATTATTCATCTCTCAATTTTTATACACAATATCTCTAGCGGACATAATTAGGTTGTCCGCCTCGGTTTTTGATAAGGCAAAATCCTCGAGGTAACCTTGAATTCTTATTTTTTCACCTTTAACCACATCAAAACCACCTGTTAATTCATCAGAAGCCAAATCTGCAAAGTCCTCTAAATTTAAAATTTTTTGTTCACCTAAAGTTAATAACATTCCTGGGGTTAAACCTTTTAAGTTAACAAGTTCATCTGAAATACCCAAATCTTTTATTCTTTGGGAAATATCCTCTTGATCTTTTTTATGAAACTCTTTTGCTCTTTCAATCAAAGCTTTAGCTGTATCTTCTTCAATTCCCTCTATATTTTTAAAATTATCTAATGAACTATCTTTGATATCATCGATAGTTGAAAAACCTTCAGCCACAAGTAATTGTCCGAGTGTTTCATCTAATTCCAAATTCTTGACAAAATTTTCAGTTTTTTCTTTAAATTCTTGTTGTCTCCTTTCTGAGTCCTCTTGGTCAGTCATTATATTAATTTCGTAATTTAATAATTTTGTTGCAAGTCTAACATTCTGACCTCTACGACCTATCGCCTTACTTAAGTTATCTTCTGTTAAAATCACATCTAGTTTTTTTCTTTCAATATCAATATTTACCCTCTGAACTTCAGCTGGTGATAAAGCATTAGAGACCAAAATTGCTGGATCTTCTGACCAATTAACAATATCTATTTTTTCACCCTGTAATTCATTAACAACAGCTTGTACTCTTGAACCTCTCATTCCAACACAAGCACCAACAGGGTCCAGCGAAGTATCTATCCCTTTTACACAAATTTTCGCTCTACTGCCTGGATCTCTTGATGATGATTTTATTTCAATTAGACCATCATAAATTTCTGGAACTTCTTGCACAAAAAGTTTCTCCATAAATTTGGAATGAGCTCTAGATAAAAATATCTGCTGTCCTTTATTTTCTCGTCTTACATCATAACAATAAGCCTTAATCCTATCGCCAGCTTTAATATTTTCTCTGGGTATTAGTTCGTTTTTTTGGATTATCGCCTCAGTTCTTCCTAGATCAACAATAACATTTCCAAATTCAAGTCTTTTAACTATTCCACTTAAAATTGTATCTTTCTTATCTTTGAAATCATTAAATTGCCGCTCTCTTTCTGCTTCACGAACATTAAAACTTATAACTTGTTTTGCAGTTTGGGCAGCTATTCTTCCAAAATCAAATGCCGGGAGTGGTTGTAAAATTTCATCACCAATTTTTTTATCCTCATTTTGCTGATTTAAAATAATTGCATCTTTCAGTTTTATCTCAGTATTAGAATTTTCTGGATTTTCTGAAATTATCAACTTTCTAAAAATTTCTATGTCTCCATTCTCCCGGTTAATAGAAACTTTTATTTCATTTTCTTGTCCAAACTTTGATTTAGCGGCTTTAGCTATTCCAGTTTCCATTGAATTGATAATCAGCTCCTTGTCTATAGCCTTCTCCAAGGCCACTGCTTCAGCAATTCTTAATAGTTCTAATTTATCAGCTCTTTTATTTAACATTTTAGTAGTCTCCAAAAAAAAATGGGCAAATGCCCATTTTAGAAAATCGAGAATGTTCTCGAAATATAATAAAGTTTTTTAATTATTCAATCAAAACTATTTAGTGAAAATACTAATTTTATCGGTATTTTCCCAAGAAAAAGCTCCATCATTTTCAGGGGTTCTTCCAAAATGGCCATAGGCCGCTGTTTTTTCATAAATAGCTTTATTTAAACGTAGCATTTCTCTTATGCCTCGGGGACTTAAATCAAAATTTTCTTTTATTTTTTCTGTAACAAATCTATTTTTATCTAAATCATTATCAAAAAGATTTACATAAATTGACAAAGGTTTTGATACTCCAATTGCATAGGCCAACTGTATTAAACATTTCTCAGTAATCTTTGAAGCTACAATATTCTTCGCAATATACCTTGCGGCATAAGCGGCTGACCTATCAACCTTAGTTGGATCCTTTCCTGAAAACGCTCCACCACCATGGGGAGCAGCACCCCCATATGTATCTACAATAATTTTTCTTCCAGTTAGTCCACAATCCCCATCAGGACCTCCAATTACAAAATTTCCAGTTGGATTTACATAAAATTCATCATCATTAAAATCTTCCATGAATTCTTTTGGGATTGAATTTAACATATATGGCCTAAGTATTTCTCGGACGTGTTTTTGACTCACATCAGCTGAGTGCTGTGAAGATATAACTACTGACTTCACTTTTGAGGGTTTTCCATCTAAATATTGAAATGTGACTTGGCTTTTTGAGTCAGGTTCAATATTTTTCAACTTTCCAGATTTTCTATCATCAGCCATTAAACTTAAAATTTTGTGTGAGTAATGAATGGGAGCTGGCATCAAAACATCAGTTTCGTCACAGGCGTATCCAAACATTATTCCCTGATCTCCGGCCCCCTCATCTTTATTTCCTGAGGAATCTACTCCCATTGCAATATCTGAAGATTGTGAATGAAGATGAGACTCTATTTTGGTGGCCTCTTTCCAGGTAAAACCTTTTTGATCATAGCCAATATCTTTAATGCAATTTCTAACTTTTTTTATAAGATCATCTTTGTTAATTTCTGGTCCTCTCACCTCGCCAGCTAACACAACTTTATTTGTAGTTGTAAGCGTCTCACAGGCAACTCTTGCATAAGGATCCTTAGATAAATACGTATCCACAACCATATCGGATATTCTATCTGACACTTTATCTGGGTGTCCCTCCGATACTGACTCACTTGTGAACAAAAAATTTTTTAAATTACTCATTTCTGATCCTATTAAATAAAAAAACTAGTAAAATATACAATAAAATTAATAAGATAAATACTTTATTTCCATAAATAGAAAATATTGTTGGATCAAAATCTCTTCTTTTTTCAAAATCAATAAAGCCATTTTTTTTATAATCTATCTTTTTTTCAATTTCTCCTAATGGATTAATTATAGCTGTCATACCATTATTAGCTGATCTTATGACATATTTTCCTGTTTCTATAGCCCTGAATATACTATGAACAAAATGTTGTTTGGGTCCAATAGATGAACCAAACCAACCATCTTCTGATATATTTATTATAAAATCATAATCATTAGTTTTTGTTAGATTGCCAGTGTAAATAATCTCATAACATATCAAAGGTAAAAACTTGAACTCACCAAGGTTGTTTTTAACATTAAGAATTTTTCTTTCATCTCCTTTAGCAAAAGAACTTATATTACTGGTAATTATTTTCAGACCAATTCTATTTAACCAATTTTCAAAAGGTAGAAACTCACCAAAAGGGACTAGATTTACCTTATTGTATTTTTCGAGCATATTCAATTCGTTATCAAATATTGATAATGAATTAAAATATTTATACTTTTCATTCTCTAAAGATCTGCTTGAAATGCCAAGACCTATTAAATGATTTTCATTAAAATTTTCATTAAATAAGTGCTTGTAAAACTTTAACTCATCTAAATATGTATTGGGTATAATGCCTTCTGGCCACAAAAAAAAAGTTCTTTTGTTAGGTTCAGGTGAACTTAAATTTATTAGCTCATTAATCGTTCTTTCAGTCTGATCATCATTGTAAAATCTATCTAAACCAATATTCGATCCAATTATCCTTATTAAGTAGGAATTTTTTACAACTTTTTTTTTTAAAAAGTTTTGCTTATATGATTTTCCATAAGATAAAAATAATATTGGAATTAATAATATCAGGATGGAAATAAAAACTTCAACTTTTGATTTTCTTAAAATATAAATTGCAGGCGCAGAAAAAAAACTAATTATTAATAGATTTAGTGAGTATGTTCCAACAATAGATATAAAACTTATAAAACTTAAGTTCTCAGAAAGACTATAAACAAACAAATTCCAGGGAAAACCTGTAAATAAATTTCCTCTTAAAAATTCCACCAGTCCAAAAAGGAGAGAGAATAAAAAAAAGGAACTTAACAATTTTTTAAATCTAAACTTATAAAAAGCGAATGTAGCCAAACCATAAAATACAGCCAAAAAGGATGGTATAAGAATCAATGCTATTGGTATTAAAAAATTGAAATTAGGATCAAAAGTAAGTGATATAGTTATCCAATACAAATTACATAAAAAGTAACTAAAACCAAATAACCAACCGTAAAGAAAAAAAAAATTTCTTTCTTTTTGACTATCAAGTTTTTTAAATAAAAAGGTGAACAAAATACTTAATGTAAAGAAATTAATTAAAAAAAAATTAAAAGGAGGAAGACTTAAAGAAGTTAATCCCCCTAAAATTAACAAAAGAAATATTTCTATTATAAGTTTTTTATTCAATTTAAATTAATAATTTTTTGACCGACCTAAATATTTTTTGTTCTTCATGAAACATTAACTGATATTCTTTTTTTTTTATATGATTAAAATTTAGTAGATGCAAAAAACCATGTATAAAAATTTTTGTAACTTTTTCTTTAAAATCATAATTTGTTAAATTTTTGGGTTTATTCATGTAATTAAAACTAATAATTATATCTCCTAAATAATTTTCTTTTAAATTTTTTTGAAAAGGAAAAGATAATACATCTGTGTGCTTATTTTTTTTCCGAAATTTTTTATTCAATCGTTTGATATTCTTATTATTAGAAAGTAATAATGTTAAATAAAATTTTTTGTTCTCAAACCTAAATTTTTTTGGAAAATGACTGCATATTTTATTAAAAAAAATTTCTTTTTTTTTTATTTTTTGTGACCAAGATTTTTCCTCAGAAAGAACATTAACTTTGATCATAGTTCTTAGAGTAAGCTCTTACAATTTTTGAGACTAGAGAATGTCTTACAACATCTGAATGATCAAAATCTATAACTGATATTTCATCTAAGTGAGATAATAATTTACTTGCCCTATCCAAACCTGATATTTGCTTATTTGGAAGATCTATTTGTGAGGGATCACCATTAACTACAATTTTTGAGTTTTCACCAATTCTTGTTAGAAACATTTTGATCTGAGTATCTGTTGCATTTTGTGCTTCATCTAAAATTGCAAAAGAATTTTTAAGCGTTCTTCCCCTCATAAATGCTAAGGGAGCAATTTCAATGTCTCCAATTTCGATCATTCTTTGAATTTTTTCAAAATGAAACAAATCATAAAGCGAATCATACAAAGGTCTTAAATATGGATCTACTTTTTCTTTCATATCTCCCGGTAAAAAACCTAATCTTTCACCTGCCTCAACAGCTGGCCTTGATAAAATTATTCTTTCAATTTTTTTTTCCAAGAGCATAGTGAGACCAACAGCGACCGCAAGAAAAGTTTTTCCTGTTCCTGCCGGACCAGCAGAAATAATTATTTCACTTTCCCTTAAAGCTCTAACATATCTTTTTTGCTTTTCAGATCTTGGGATAATAGATTTTTTAGGTGTTTTGATAATATCAGTGACATTTGTATTTTTAACTTTTTCATTAATCATAAATTGATCAACAGATGACAGAATATCTTTATTTTCAATATTTCCATTAATTAAAAATTGGTTAACTAAAAATTGAATAGCATTTTTTATAATTTCATTTTTTTCAGGGGTAGACTTAATCAATATTGAATTTCCTCTAGAATATAAACTTGCTCCAATAATTCTCTCTAGTTCTTTTAAATTTTTATTAAATTCACCAACAACACCCATTAATAAATTGTTATCACTAAATATTACACTTAATGTGTTATTATCTGAGTAAACGAACTTTAAGAGTGACTGAATATTTTTTTTAATTGAATTATTCAAATTTATGCTACTCTCAATTTTGATCTTTCTAATGTTTCACCAAAAAGTGTATTCTGGTTACTACTATTAATTTTAACTTTTATAAGTTTTCCTACATCCTGATCTTTGCCATCAAATATCACTGAAGTCATATAACTAGTTCTTCCGAAATACTTTGTACTTTCAGATGTTCTATTTTCCACTAGTACATCTATTACCTTACCCTCTAAAGATCTATTCATTTTTTTTTGAGAATCAAATAATTCTTTTTGAACAACTTTTAGTCTTTCATCACATAACTTTCTGTCAATTAATGGCAGATGAGAAGCTTTTGTACCTGGTCTTGGACTAAATATAAAAGAAAAAGAATTTATAAATTTTAATTTTTTTATGAGATTAATTGTAGCATTAAAATCATTTTCTTCTTCACCAGGGTAGCCAATTATAAAGTCACTAGAAAATTTGACTGAGGAATTTTTTTTAATTATTTTTTCATAAATTTGAAGATAATATTCAATATTGTGTTTTCTATTCATGAGCTTTAAAACTTTATTTGAACCACTTTGGACTGGTAAATGAACAAGTGGCATTAATTTTTTTGAAGTGCCATATAAGTCAATTAAATCATCGCTCATATCACTAGGGTGTGAGGTTGTATATCTAATTCTTAAAATTTCAGGAATTTTTTCAATTTCCAAAATCAAATTTGATAATTTATAATCCTCATTATTATAAGCGTTAACATTTTGTCCTAATAAAGTAATCTCTTTAACACCATTAATAGCAAGTATTTTTGCTTCATTAATAATTTCATTAAATGATCTGGAATATTCAGGTCCTCTTGTATAAGGAACAACACAAAAATGACAAAATTTATCACAGCCCTCTTGTATAGTCAAAAAAGAAGATATTTTTGTGGAGGAGTTTTTTATTTTATTTAAATAATTAAACTTAGAAACAGCATCAAAATCAGTTTCATCTAATCTCTTTTGATTATCTAGATATTCTTCAATCTTATCATTTATTTTATGATATGCTTGAGGACCAATAACCAGATCAATAAAAGGTTCTCTTTTTAACATCTCCTCGTTTTCTGCCTGAGCAACACACCCTGCGACTATTACAAATGGTTTTTTTTTTAGTCTAAATCTTTTTTTGACTCTGCCTATCTCATGATAGACTTTTTCTTTTGCCTTATCCCTTATATGACAAGTATTTAGTAAAAAACAATTTGTATCATCAAGATTTTCGGTTTTAGTGAATCCAATTTTTTTTACAGTATCAATTATTCGATTAGTGTCATACTCGTTCATTTGGCAACCAAATGTTTTGGCGAATATTTTTTTATTCATTTTTTTTATCTATTTTGATACCGTAAAGTTCAAGTTTATGGTCAACTAATTTATATCCATATTTACTTGCAATTTTTTTTTGGAGTTCTTCTATGTCTTCATCAACAAACTCTATAATATCGCCTGTTTTGATATCGATTAAATGATTGTGATCATCGTTTATCTCGTATCTAGCCTTGCCACTTTTGAAATCATGTTTTGTTAAAATTCCAGCTTCCTCAAAAAGTTTTACAGTTCTATAAACTGTCGCAATGCTTATTTTAGGATCAATTTTTGATACCCTATTGTAAAGTTCATCAACATCTGGATGATCTGACTCACCATATGCTTTTTTTGACTCAGAGATAACCTTAGCTATTATTCTTCTTTGATCAGTGAGTTTTACACCTTTAGATAAACATTTTTGTTCAATTGTTTCTGACATATGTATTTTTAACCAGAATAGATGGGATTAATCAAATTTTTTTCAACTTTAAATTTCTTGCATAAATCTGGAATAAATTCATATTTTACGCGTTTTTCTCCATTGAAATCTCTAAAACTGAAACAATAATAATCAACTTTATTGACTAAATGAATAGCCTTTACGACTGATAGAGAATTTCTAATACCTGCAAAACTACCAGGCCCTCTATTTATATATATATCTGAAATTTTTTTTAAATTTAAATTTTTTGACATTAAAAAATCGTTTAAAAGTATTATTAATCTCTCATAATTTTTTTTGCTATTTTCATAGCTAACATTATAACTATTATCATTTACAATAATCATGAAAAAAACTTTGTCACTGGCTGCGTCTATAATTAGCTTAGTCATAATTCAATTATTTGTTTTTATAAATTGTAATTCAGAAGAAAATAATACCAAATATTATTCAAAAGATAATGGTATTTTATCAATAATGTATCACAGATTTAATGAAAATAAGTATCCTTCAACAAATATAAAAATGGATATTTTTCAAAAACATATAAAAATAATCAAAGAACTTGATTATGAACTTTATAATCCAAAATCTTTTGTAAGAGAATTTAAAAAACCAAAGAAGAAGAAGAAAATTTTGATAACCATAGATGATGGTTTTAAGTCTTTCTATAATAATGCTTGGCCATATTTAAAGGAAAATAAAATTCCATTTATTTTATTCGTCTCTACTGAGCCGGTAGGTAAAAATGGTTATATGACTTGGGATGAGATAATTGAGATTGACCAATCTGAATTCGGTTCTATTGGCCACCACTCCCATTCTCATGATTACTTAATTGATAAAAGTGAAAAAGAATTTATCGATGATATAGAGCTTGCTTCAAAAATTTTCAGAAATAAATTAGGATACGTTCCAGAAATATTTTCATATCCATTTGGTGAATATTCTCTTTTTATGAAACAATACATTTCTAAAAATTTCAAGATAGCTTTTGGGCAACATTCTGGGATTATTGATGTGAATAAAGATAAATTCGAACTACCAAGATTTCCAATAAATGAAAAATATGGTAATTTAAAAAGGTTTAAATCTTTGATTAATTATTTACCACTTGAATATAGATCTCTTGAACCAGAGGAAAAAAAAATAAATAAAAGAAACAATCCTCCTCGAATGATAGTTGAATTTTTTAATGAACAGAAAAATATAAAAAATATTAATTGTTATTCTAATGACGGTGGCAATTGGAAAAAATCAAATTTAAAATTTGATTCAAATAAACTTATAATCAACTTTGAAGATCAATTTATACCAAGAAGAGGAAGAATTAATTGTTCATTGATGGATAATGGAAAATGGCGTTGGTTTGGAACTCAATTTATAATAAGTGAAAATTAGATTAAACTTTCTAATTCTATACTTGAAGGGAGCAACTTAGCATCGTCAAAATCTTGAAGATTATTTTGTTTAATAATTTTTTGGAGAACCTCAACATATTGATTGCCAGTTTCTGCGTATTTGTTCAAGAATGTAGAAAGTCTCATGCTATCCAAAGGTTTACCATCATCTCTCAGTTTGGCTCTTTCTTCCCTAAATTCTCTGTAAGTTGAATGAGTATTAAGATTTCTTTGATAAGCTCTAACAGATGCTTGAAGAACATTGAACTTCATAACCTTGTGACCTTCATTTTTGTCAGCATCTTTTGGTTTTAAACCTTCACCGGACCAAGTCCATTGACCGAATAATGCATTTCCCTCTTGAGCGAATCTTGACGTTCCCCAACCTGTTTCTTTAGCTGCTTGAGCGAGCGCTAGCGAAACAGGAATTTCATCCATTCTTATTTTGAGAGTTGATAAATCTCTTGATGGAATTCCGTATTGCTTGTATTTTTTTTTAAGCCATTTCTTTTCTAAATTAGTATTATTATTTTTGTTTATAATGTTAAAAAGTCTTTTTCTATCTATCTTTATATTATTATTTTCTTTGAGAATTAACGGAAGAACAATTTGAATAAAGAAATCTTTTCTTTTGGAAGTACTTTCAATCATTTTTATCTCATTGGGCAACAAAGTCAGGGCAACTGGTTTTACTAATTTAGTTTCTCTTACTTCTTTAAGACTATATTTTGTATCTTCAAATAATTGTTTTATAGTCGAAGCGTTTAATCTTACAGTATCAGTCTCCAAGTCGTTTAAACTAAAAATATCAACCAATAAATCCTGTTCATTCAAGAACTCATCACCTTTTTCGTTGCCATTTGAACCATTCTTTAAGGTATAAGCCAGGACTGCTTTAGAGTTATTTTCAAAAGCTGTATTTTTGTTATTAGCAAAATTTGTTATAATTGGCATTGCATAAAAAAATGTGATTAATAATATCGACGAAATAAAAATTCTTGGTAATGAACCAATATTTTTTTTTACATTAAAAAAATTTATTGATTTTACTTTTCTGGTTATACTTCTTTTATACATAATTTATATTGCCTCAACTTGTTTTACCTCTGGTATATAGTGACATAAAAGGTTTTGAACACCCTGTTTTAACGTCATTGTTGAGCTTGGACACCCAGAGCAACTACCCTGCAACTGAACTTTAACTATACCATTCTTAAACTCCTTGAATTTAATATCTCCTCCATCCCTCGCAACAGCAGGTCTAATTTTTTGATCTAGAATTTTAATAATTCTTAACTCTAACTCCTTTAAATTTCCAGAGCTCTCTTTTAAATTTTTCTCTATCACATATTCTTGACCTGTTGAGTAAAAATCATTAATTAATGATATAATAATATGTTTTATTTCCTCCCACTCAACGTCATCTTGTTTATTTACTGAGATAAAATCTTTCCCTAAAAAAATACTTTCTACACCATTAATAGAAAACAGATTTTTAATTAAGTCATTATTAGTTTTGTCTTCTTTTTTTATTTCGAAAGACTCATTTTTAGAAACAACCTTACCCGGTAAAAACTTTATCGAGTTCGGATTTGGTGTGAATTCTGTCTGTACAAACATGATTTATATATAGTCAATAATTTTTAAAATGAAACTTGTTTGTATCAAATATTTAAAAACCTACAATTTCTTGAATTTTTTTAAGCTTTTTTGAGGCAATACTATCAGCTTTTTGATGTCCATTATCCAATATTTGGTTTAAATAATTTTTATCTTTTAAAAGTTTTTTTATTTCACTCGATATAGGAATAATTTTGTCTACTAAAACTTGAGATAAATTTTCTTTGAACTCTGAAAAATTTTTTCCGGAGAATTTATTAATTGTATTGTCTAAATCTACATCCATTAAAGTAGAGTAAATACCCATTAAATTTTTTGCCTCAGGTCTTTTTTCTAAATCTGCGCTAGTAGGTGGTAATGGCAAAGTATCAGTTTTTGCTTTTTTGATCTTATTAATCATTTGATCTTTATCATCAGTTAAATTAATTCTACTTAGATCTGATAATTCAGATTTACTCATTTTATTTGTACCATCCCTCAAACTCATAATTCTTGAAAACTTTTTTTGAATTAATGGCTCAGGTAATTTAAAAAAATTATCAACATTAAAATCATTATTAAATTTTTGTGCAACATCCCGACAAAGTTCCAAATGTTGCTTTTGGTCATCTCCAACAGGAACATGAGTAGTGTCGTATAATAAGATATCCGCTGCCATTAAAACAGGATATGAGTATAGACCAATACTTGCTTTTTCTTTATCTTTTCCTGCTTTCTCTTTAAATTGGGTCATTCTGTTAAGCCATCCCATCCTAGCCACACAGCTTAGTATCCAGGCGGTCTCTGAATGGGCGCTCACTTTTGATTGATTAAATATAATACTTTTTTCAGGATCTATGCCACTTGCAATAAAACTTGCTACGGTTTCATATATATTATCTTTCAATTTTTTTGGATCTTGCGCAACAGTAATAGCGTGAAGATCGACTACACAGAAGACACACTGATTTTGATCTTCATTATTAAGTTTTACAAAATTTTTGATTGCTCCCAAATAATTTCCAAGATGAAGATTTCCAGTTGGTTGAACACCCGAAAAAATTTTTTTTCCCATAATTAATACTTTAGTTTAATATCACCATATTTGAAAGCTTTGATAAATAATGAAAAACTCAAATAAAATATAAGGCATAAAAAAGCTGAAAGTATCAAATAAAAAGATTTAAAATTATATTCATAAATCAATTTATTTTCAAAAAACAAAATTAAGTAATTAAAAAATATTCCCATTAGTATAGATGCCAATAGTATTTTTATTAATTTAGTGAAAAATAATTCATTAAAATTAAATAAATCTCTATTTTTTAAATAAACAAATAATATTATTGCATTAAACCATGATGAAATTGTCGTAGCTATAGGAATTATTATGAAACCAGTTTCTCTGAAGAAATAAACACTTATTAATATATTTAAAATTACTGAAATTAATGAAATATAAAATGGGGTTTTTGTATCTTGATTTGCAAAAAAGAATGTTGAAAATACTTTAATTAAAGCAAAAGCAGGTAATCCTAATCCAAAATAATAAAGTGCATTTGCAGAGTTAGATACTGACAGCTCATCAAAAGAACCATAGCCAAATAATGCTGAAATAATTTGCTCTGATCCTACAATTAAAGCAACTGCAGCTGGTAGACTTAAAAACATACTAAGCTCAAGCGCTTTATTTTGTAGCAAAAGTATTTTATTTTTTTTTTTTAAAAAAACATGTTTTGAAAGTTGTGGCAGAACAACCACGCCTATCGCAATTCCTGCGATTGCAAGGTTTATTTGATAAATCCTATCAGCATAATATAGATAAGATACGGCACTAGCTTGAAAAGATGCAATTATAGTACCTACAAGAATATTAATTTGTGTTACACCAGATGAAAAAATACTGGGTAAAAGTTTTTTAAAAAAAAATTTAACCTTATTATCAATTTTGAAATTAAACTTAAGATTTATAGAATAAAATTTTTTCGCAAATTGATATAAAAAAACAAATTGTAATAATCCTGCAATAGAAACTCCATATGATAAATAATAAACTAGTCCGTCGTTAAGAAATTTTCCAAAAAATAAAATTCCAATCAAGACTATATTAAGGATTATTGGAGCTGCAGAGGCAGCAGCAAACTTATTTTGAGAATTTAGAATTGCAGCAAAAAAAGAAGATAGACTCACAAACATTAAAAATGGCATAGTTATCCTTGTAAGACTGACAGCTAGCTGAATTTTTTCTGAATTATCAACAAAACCTGGCGCTATTAACCTTACAAAAACTGGCATGAAAATTTCTAAAATTAAAACTAAAAACAATAGTCCTAAAAATAATAAATTGAAAATTTCGTTAGCAAATTTTTGTGATCCAGTTTTTTTTTTTACTAATTCTGAAGTGTAACTTGGTATAAAAGCTGCATTAAAAGTTCCTTCTGCAAATAATCTTCTAAAAGTATTAGGTATTCTGAATGCTACAAAAAATACATCTGCTAAAAAACTTGTTCCAAGAAAGATCGCTATCAAAACATCTCTTAAATAACCAAGTAATCTACTGATAATAGTATAAAAACCAAAAGTCCCTGTTGACTTAACTAAGTTCATAAATCATATTAGTCTTAATTTTACCCCATTTGTACACCTAATTGGCATAAATGAAAAAAACAAAAATTGATCATTACACAGATAAAGAAGCTTTAGATTTTCACAAAGATAAGAAGCCTGGCAAGATTGAAATATCTTCCTCAAAAAATATGACCACAAAAAGAGACTTGGCTTTAGCATATTCTCCCGGCGTGGCAGCTCCGGTTAGAGCAATTAGTGAAAATCCTGAAACAGTATTTGATTATACCAGTAAAGGAAATCTTGTTGCAGTTATCAGTAATGGGTCGGCAATTTTAGGTATGGGAAATTTAGGTGCGTTAGCATCTAAACCAGTTATGGAAGGAAAGGCAGTTTTGTTCAAAAGATTTGCTGATATTGACTCCATTGATTTAGAAATAGACTCTAAAGACCCTGAAGAAATAATAAATAGCATAAAAAATTTTGCACCTAGCTTTGGAGGTATCAATCTTGAAGATATTGCAGCGCCTGATTGTTTTATTATTGAAAATAAGCTTAAAGAATGTCTTGATATACCTGTATTTCATGATGATCAACACGGTACAGCAATCATCACGACTGCAGCATTAATTAATGCCTTAGATATTAGTAAAAAAAAAATTGATAAAGTAAAAATAGTTGTGAATGGTGCTGGGGCGTCAGCAATGGCTTGTGCAAATTTGTTTAAAAAGACTGGTGTGCCAAATGAAAACATCACAATGGTAGATAGAAAAGGGGTCATTTATAAAGGTAGAGAAAATCTGAACAAGTGGAAATTAAGTCATGCAATTGAGACACAACACAGAATTTTAAATGATGCGATTGATAATGCTGATGTTTTTTTAGGATTATCTGCAAAAGGAACATTAACAAAAGCGATGGTGAAAAGGATGGCAAAAGACCCAATAATATTTGCCTGTGCAAATCCCGACCCTGAGATTACACCTGAGGAAATTGAGGAGGTTAGAAATGACGCAATAATAGCTACTGGAAGATCGGATTATGCCAACCAGGTAAATAACCTGATAGGTTTTCCCTATATATTTAGAGGAGCATTAGATGTAAGAGCAAAAACAATAAATGAGGAAATGAAAGTTGCCGCTGCACTTGCAATTGCAAATTTAGCAAAGGAGGACGTGCCTGATGAGGTTGTTGCAGCAATGGGAAGCGAAAGACCTCATTATGGAAAAGATTATATAATACCCTCAACTTTCGACCCAAGATTAATTAGCGTTATCCCAGCAGCTGTGGCTAAAGCTGCAATGGAAACTGGAGTAGCTCGAATTAATATAAAAGATTTTGAAATTTACAAAGATCAACTTAAGCAAAGGCTAGATCCAACTGTTACAATTCTTCAAGGTGTCAATAACTATATTAAGAAAAAACAAAAAAAAGTTGTCTTTGCAGACGGTGAAGATGAAAATATGTTAAAGGCGGCAATTGCATTTAAAAATTCTAAATTAGGAATTCCAATTTTAGTAGGGAAAGAGGAGTTAATAAAGAACCAGATTAAAAAAATTGGTTATAATGAAGATTTCAATATTGAAATTGTGAACTCTAAAGACAGGGAGAAAAGAGAGATGTATGTAAAATATCTTTTTAAAAGACTCCAAAGAGAAAAAGGAATGCTAGAAAGGGACTGTGATAGACTTATTAGAAATGATAGGGTAATTTGGTCATCTTGTATGGTTGCTTGCAATGATGCAGATGCAATGGTTACAGGTAATACAAGACGATATTCCTCATCACTTGAAAAAATAATCCAGGTTGTAAATCCAAGACCTGGGGAAATCATGTTTGGTTTAAATTTGGTTGTTAATAGAGGTAAAACAATTTTTATTTGTGATACATCAGTTATTGAATATCCCGACTCAAAACAATTAGCTGAAATGGCGAAATCTGCAGCTAGAGTTGTAAAACTTTTTGGATTTGACCCTAAAGTCGCTTTTTTATCACACTCTACTTTTGGTGAACCAGCTACTGATAGAACAAAGAGACTAAGTGATGCGGTTGAAATTTTAAAAAAAGATAAAGTTGATTTCAAATTTGATGGAGAGATGCAACCAGATGTAGCTTTAGAAGAAACTTATAAAGAATTATATCCATTTTCTGAAATTGTTGGAAACTCAAATGTTTTGATAATGCCTAGTCAACACAGTGCAGCAATTTCATACAAAATGATTAAGTCTATGAGTAGAGCAAAAGTAATTGGACCGCTGTTGATTGGTTTAGGTTTACCAATTGAGATAGCGCCACTAAGATCATCTACGTCTGAAATTTTAAATCTAGCATCAATAGCTGCTTATTCTGCTGATGTTATTAAATATGATAAATAATTTAATTTTTTTGAATTCTTAAATTGTCGACTAATAATATACTTGCAATTATATTATCAACATCTGGGATTTGATTTGCCTCGTTAATTACAGCATCTTTTTCATCAGATGTTATCGCTATGCCATATATGTAAATTTTTTTCTTATATGTGTCTATCTGATAATTAGTTGCTTTAATTGAACTATTTAAAATCAATGCCGTCCTCAATTGGGAGGTTATCAACAAATCTTTAGCTGATTGTTTAAAATTAAACTCTTCTTTTATTTTTAAATCATTCTTGACTGATCTAACACCTTGAATTTCCCATGCTAATTTTGTTAATTTAAGTTTTTCTTCCGGGTCGTCAACTTTACCTGTTATGAAGATTCTGCCATCAATTACTTTTGTTTTTACAGCCAAAAAATAATTTTTGTTCACCAATAAAATTCTAGCACTCAAATTTTTTTGCATAATCGAGTCATCTATTTGAGTGCCAAGTGACCTTGGGTCTATAGCAACACTTACTCCTGTCCCAAAAATTCCAGTAGAAGAAACTCCTATACAGCTATTCAAAATAAAACCAAAGCAAAGTATAGCAAGTATTTTATTTTTCATTTTTTATCTTTAAACAATAGTCGTAAATAATTTTTTTTTGAATACTATTTTTTCTAATTATTAAATCAATTATTTCTTTGGTACTAATTTTATTTATCATGCTTTTTATTAACTTTTTATCTGATTCATCTAAAGATTGTGAAGTTTTTTTATCATAAGTTCTTTCCGAAATAACAATAGTTAATTCACCTTTTAAATTTTCATTTAATAGATCCAAATCCTCAACTTTAGATCTTTTATATTCTTCAAAAAACTTAGTCATTTCTCTGCAAATTAAAATTTTTCTACCCGTAAAATTTTTTTTAATAAAAGGAATAATTTTATTAATTTTCTTTGGTGAAATAAAAAAAACAATTGAACTATTTAATTTTGATAAAATTTCTAAATCGTCTTTCAAGGATTTATTTGTTTCAGGGAAAAATCCATAAAAGAAAAACTTTTCTGAAAACCCTGATATTGATACCGCCGATATAACTGCTGAGGGACCAGGTATAGGAATAATATTTATATTGTTCTTAATACACTCATTAACTAATATAGCCCCCGGGTCAGAAATGCTTGGAGTACCAGCATCAGAGATTAAAGAAATAAGTAAGCCCTGATTAATTAGCTTTATAATTTTAAGAATATTTTTTTTTTCATTAAACTTGTGATTTGAAATTAAATTAGATTTGATTTGGTATTTATCTAATAACTTTTTAGAAATTCTTGTATCTTCGCATAAAATATAATTCGAATTTTTGAGGATTTCTATGGCTCTAAAACTCATATCATTTAAATTCCCTATCGGTGTTGAGACTAAATATAAGCTTTTTTTTAGCACTCTATTAACAGATTTTAAGTTTTCAATCATAATTATTATTAAAATATTATAGTATCATTAAAATGAAAAAATTTTTTAGAATTATTTTAACGTTAATAATTATTTACTTAACAAATCATTCATTTGCATTTTCGCAAAGTGAAAAAATTAAAATTGGGCTTCTTGCACCTTTATCTGGTGAATATAAAGAATTAGGACAATCATTAATTAAATCAACCAGAATGGCCTTAAATGATATTGGAACAGACAAAATTGAAATTTATCCTATGGACACAGGTATAGATCCAAATCAAACTTTAAAGTCGGCTAATAAGTTAAAAAATGAGGGAATAAAGATTTTTATTGGTCCTATTTTTTTTAAAAGTTTAATATATTTAGATGAAATTCAAGACGTTGTTTTTTTATCATTAACAAATAAAACAAATGATCTACCAAAAAACGTTATAAGCAGTGGAATAAATTCTTTGTCTCAATTAAATGCGATTAAGAATTTTTTAGAATTAAGTGAAGTAAAAAAAACAATTTTTTTAACACCTGATCTTGATTATAAAAATGAAATTAAAAAAGCCATCAAACAATCAAAAGTGAAAATTTCTAAACTTTACACTTATAACACAGAACCAACTAAACTAACAAAGCAAATAGAAAAGATAACGAATTATGAGTTAAGAAAACAAAACCTGGCGGATGAAATTTTAAGAGTTGAAAACTCAGATTTGACGGATAAGGAGGAACAAATTAAGAAATTGGAAAAAAAATATACAATTGGAAATGTAAATTTTGATTCAGTTATTATCTCTGATTTTGACGAAAATCTTAAAAGTGTAATAACTTCTCTTATTTACACTGATGTATTACCAGAAAATAAATTTTTTATAACTCTAAATCAATGGTTTGATGAAAGTTTAATTTTAGAAAAGAATATACAACCCTTGTATTACCCATCAATCAATAAACAAAATTTAGAGACATTTAATAAAAAATTTATAGATGAGTTTGACACAAAACCAAATCATCTAAGTTTATTAAGCTACGACCTTTTAGGGTTGATATATTATTTATCTTTAAAATCTGATTTTTCAAATGTAAATGATATCTTTAAAAAACAAAATTCTTTCAAAGGCAAAATAGGGGTTTTTGATGTTGAAAACAATAAGATTAATCATAGATTAAATTTTTACAAAATCGATAAAGGAGAAATTAAAGAAATTTTTTAATTTTTTTGAATGCGTCTGATCTATGGTCTAATTTATATTTTTGAGATTGTTTCATTTCTCCAAATGTTTTGATTTTTTTTTTAGGGATAAATATTGGATCATATCCAAAACCATTTTTACCTTTGGGTTTTTTTGAAATTTGTCCTTCAACCTTTCCAACAACACAGGCTATTTTTTTATTTAAAAAACTTATAGAGATCGCACAAATAAACCTGGCTTTGATTTTTTTATTTCTCCAATTTTTATCTTTTCTATCTATCTCCTTATAAACTTTTTCAATTGCTTTACCAAAATTCAATTTTTTTCCAGCCCATCTTGCTGAAAAAATTCCTGGTCTTTTGTTTAAAATATCAATTTCTAAACCAGAGTCATCAGCTAGACAGATCAGATTTGTTTTATTTGAAAAATATCGAGATTTAATTAAAGAATTTTCTTTAAAAGTCTTTCCAGTTTCTCTTGGGCTCTTTAAATCAAACTTTGAGGCAGAAAATGTTTTAATGTTTGCTGGTAACAAATCTCTTATTTCCTTTAATTTTCCCTTATTATTTGTGCCTATAAGCAATTGTTTAATTTTTTTTTTTAACATCTAGCAATTTAATTTTTTCTTACCATATATGATCATATGGAAAAAGATCAAAACCAGGAAAATATAGACAAAGCATCGGAGAAAGATCCAAATGATTTAAATCAAGGTCAAAAAGCTGAAAATTTAGAAACAAATGATAGAGAACAAGATCAAGAACAAGAAAAAACGGCAGAAGATCACATTTTAGAGTTAGAAGATAAACTTGCAAGATCATTTGCTGAAATGGAAAACCAAAGAAGAAGGTTTGAAAAAGAAAAAGAAGATGCTTTTGAATATGGAGGTTTTTCTTTTGCAAGGGAAGCTCTAAATTTAATAGATAATCTTGAGAGATCAAAACAAATTTTATTAAATGATGAAACTTTAAAGAATACGGAGGCTTTAAAAAAAACACTCGAACATTTGGACATTATTAATAAAGATTTAATTTCAATTTTTTCAAAAAACAAAATAAAGCCTATTGAATGTCTCAACAAAAAACTAGATCCAAACTTTCATCAAGCAATGATTGAAATTGAAGACGATCAAAAAGAACCTGGAACAATTGTTCAAGAAATACAAAAAGGATTTACAATTAAAGATAGATTATTGAGACCGGCCCTAGTAGGCGTAGCAAAAAAAAGTGAAAAAAAGCTCGAAAAAAATGAGGAAATTAAAGAAAATTCAGGTGATAAATAATATTTTATTGAACTTGTAGAATTCAAATTCAACCCTATATGAGAATTATAGATAACTAATATGAGCAAAATAATTGGAATAGATTTAGGAACAACAAACTCTTGCGTGGCTATTATGGAAGGAAGTCAGGCGAAAGTTTTAGAGAATGCAGAGGGTGCAAGAACTACACCATCGGTTGTGGCTTTTACTGAAGAAAAAGAGAAATTAATAGGACAACCTGCTAAAAGACAAGCAGTAACAAATCCTGAGAATACAATTTTTGCAGTTAAAAGATTGATTGGAAGAAATTTTGAAGACCCAACTGTTAAAAAAGATATCGAAGCTGCACCTTTTAAAATTGTAAATTCTGAAAAAGGTGACGCATGGATTGAAGCTAAAGGAGAGAAATATTCGCCCTCACAAATTTCTGCTTTTATTCTTCAAAAAATGAAAGAGACTGCTGAAAAATACCTGGGTCAAGCTGTTACAAAAGCAGTTATAACAGTTCCTGCATATTTTAATGATGCACAAAGACAAGCTACAAAGGATGCTGGAAAAATAGCTGGGTTAGATGTTTTGAGAATTATTAACGAACCAACCGCAGCTTCATTAGCCTATGGTTTAGATAAAAAACAAAATAAAAAAATTGCAGTTTACGATTTAGGTGGTGGAACTTTTGATGTATCTATTCTTGAATTAGGTGATGGAGTTTTTGAGGTAAAATCTACAAATGGTGATACTTTTTTGGGTGGAGAAGATTTTGACAACGCTGTTGTGGAATATTTAATTTCTGAATTCAAAAAAGATAGTGGTATTAATTTAAAAACTGATAAGTTAGCATTACAAAGATTAAAGGAAGCAGCTGAGAAAGCAAAAATTGAACTTTCAGCAGCGGAACAAACAGACATTAATTTACCATTTATAACAGCTGATAAAACCGGTCCTAAACACATAAATTTAAAAATGACGAGAGCTAAGTTAGAAGCTTTAGTTGAAGATTTAATTGCTAAAACTATTCCACCATGCAAAACTGCTTTGAAAGATGCTGGAATTTCAGCCAGCGATGTTGATGAAGTAGTAATGGTTGGGGGCATGACTAGAATGCCAAAAGTCATTTCTGAGGTTAAAAATTTCTTTGGCAAAGAACCAAACAAAAGTGTTAATCCTGATGAAGTTGTGGCAATGGGTGCCGCAATACAAGCTGGTGTTTTACAAGGTGATGTAAAAGATGTTCTTTTATTAGATGTAACACCATTATCTTTAGGAATTGAGACTCTAGGCGGTGTTTCTACTAAACTTATTGAAAAAAATACAACTATACCTACAAAAAAGAGCCAGGTATTTTCTACTGCTGAGGATAACCAGCCAGCCGTCTCGATACGTGTTCTTCAGGGTGAAAGAGAAATGGCAACAGATAATAAATTGCTTGGCAATTTTGAACTAGTTGGTATTGCTCCAGCACCAAGAGGTGTTCCTCAAGTTGAGGTAACTTTTGATATAGACGCTAACGGAATAGTTAATGTATCAGCTAAAGACAAAGGCACCGGCAAAGAACAAAAGATTCAAATTCAAGCTTCTGGTGGATTAAGTAATGAAGAAATTGAAAAAATGGTAAAAGATGCTGAGTCGAACAAAGAAGCTGACAAGAAAAAAAGGGAGTCTGTCGATGTAAGAAATCAGGCAGATACTTTAATTCATTCGACTGAAAAAAATCTAAAAGAGCATGGATCTAAAGTTTCAGACACTGAGAAAAAAGCAATTGAGGATGGATCAAATGCATTGAAAGAGTCGCTAAAGAGTGAGGATATTGAAGATATAAAGAAGAAAACAGAAGCATTAATACAAGCTTCAATGAAACTTGGAGAAGCTATTTACAAGTCACAACAAAGCACAAAACCAGACTCTGGTAAAGATGATGGAAAAGATGAAAAAGGAAAGAAAGACGATAATGTTGTTGATGCGGACTTTGAGGAAGTAAAGGACGAGAATAAAGAAAAAAGCGCTTAACTGACATCTATTTGTCCAGGTTATATACATGGCTAAAAGAGATTATTATGATGTCTTAGGAGTAAGTAAAAGCGCAAGCCCCGATGAACTAAAATCGGCCTACAGAAAATTAGCCATTAAGTATCACCCTGACAAAAATCCTGGGGATAAATCTGCAGAAGATAAATTTAAAGAAGCCAGTGAAGCCTATGGTGTTCTCTCTGATAAATCAAAAAAAGAAAACTATGATAATTTTGGACATGCCGCATTTGAAAATGGTGGCAGTGGTAGAGGTGGTTTTGGTGGTTTCGGAGGTTTTAGTGGAGCAGATTTCTCTGATATTTTCGAGGATTTTTTTGGAGACTTTGGTGGAGGGAGAACAAGTTCAAGAAAGGGTTCGAATAATAGGGGATCAGATCTAAGATATGATTTGTCTATAAACCTAGAAGATGCGTACACCGGTAAAAAACAAAATATTCAATTTTCTACTTCTGAAAAATGTAACACTTGTAAAGGAAGTGGTTCTAAACCGGGTTATAGCCCAGACAGATGTACCTATTGTGGAGGAAACGGAAGAGTTAGATCCAATCAAGGCTTTTTTACTGTTCAACAAACTTGTCCTCAATGTGCTGGGAGTGGTGAAGAAATAACTAACCCATGTGGAGATTGTAATGGACAAGGTAATAAACAAACAAACAAAAAAATATCTGTAACAATTCCAAAAGGTGTTGATGATGGCACAAGAATAAGACTTGCCGGCAAAGGTGAGGCTGGAACAAGAGGGGGCACTAGTGGAGATTTATATTTATTTATAAATGTCAAATCTCATGAATTATTTAAAAGATCCGATGTCAATTTATTTTTTGAATTTCCTATTTCAATTGTTGATGCAGCTCTTGGTACCACAATCGAAATACCAACAATTGATGGAAAAAAAGCTAAAATAAAAATACCTGATGGTACTCAAAATGGTAAACAATTTAGATTAAAAGGAAAAGGTATGCCTTTTATGCGAAGAGGAGATTATGGTGATCTCTATGTACAAGTTAAAACAGAAATTCCTATTTCCCTCAACAAAGAACAAAAAGAATTATTAGAAAGATTTAAAAAAATTGATAATGAAAGATCTAATCCTAACATTAAAAGGTTTTTTCAAAAAGCTAAGGATTTTTGGAAAAATTAAAAAATGGGTTTAGAGGAAATAATCCCGGCGATCGCTTTAGTTGCTATACTAATACTAGTTCTACCAGAATTTCTAACCTCGAATATAAAAAAAAAACGTTTCCTTAAAAATTTAGGTATTTGGGGTATTATTGTTTTATTACTTATGATACTTATTTATTTTATCATTTAATGAAAAAAATTAATTTGGCTATAACTGGATGTCTTGGAAGAATGGGAAGCCAGATAATTAAATCGGTTAGAGCAGATAAAAACTTTAAGTTAGTAACTGTAACTGAAAACAAAAAAACTGACAAAAAAATTCACGGTTTAAAAATTTCAACTAATAATTCGGATATTTTTAAAAAAACCAATCTTATTATAGATTTTACGATACCGAAGTGCACTATGGAAATATTAAAAATTGCCGTGAAGTTAAAAAAAAGAATAGTAATCGGAACCACTGGTTTCACAAAGATAGAGGAAGATTTAATTCAGAAATATTCCAAAAAAATACCTATTTTAAAAGCGGGAAACATGAGCCTAGGTATTAATCTACTTATGTACTTAACAGAAATAACCTCAAAATCCCTCGGCGATACCTTTTTAAGTAAAATATTTGAAATTCACCACAAATATAAAAAAGATTATCCGTCAGGGACCGCCTTAATGCTAGGTAAAGGGATAGCAAAAGGAAAAAATAAAGACTTATATAAGATAATTGGAAAAAAATATTTGAATAGAAAAACCTTTCCATATGGAAAAAAAATTAATTTTAATTCAATTAGAAAGGGTGAAATAATTGGTGAACATGAAGTAAAATTTTCAAGTGGAAAAGAAATAATAACACTTAATCATGAGGCCTTTGATAGGGCACTATATTCTGAGGGAGCGTTAACCGCAGGTAAATGGCTAATGACAAAAAAACCAGGCCTTTACTCAATGCGAAATCTTATGAATTTCAAATAATGACTGAAATTCAAAGGGCTAAAATTATATTAAAATATCTCAATAAAACTTATCCTAAAATAAAAGTACCCCTCAAAAGTCGTAATGTTTTTACACTGTTAATTTCTGTTTTATTATCTGCTCAGTGTACTGATGTAAACGTAAACAACGTAACAAAAAATATTTATCCAAAATATTATAGACCCCATCATTTTTTAAAATTAGGAAGAAAAAAAATTGAAAAACTTATAAAAAAAATTGGTATTTTTCGAATTAAAGCTAAAAGTATTTATAATCTTTGCCGTATTTTAGAGGAAAAGTATAACGGAAAAGTTCCAAAAACATTTGAAGAATTAGAACAATTGCCTGGAGTAGGTCATAAAACTGCTAGTGTAGTTATGTCCCAGGGATTTGGTCATCCTGCGTTTCCCATTGACACACACATTCATAGATTAGCTCAGAGATGGGGATTGACAAATGGCAAAAACGTTATTCAAACTGAAAAAGATTTAAAAAAATTATTCCCAAAAAAATATTGGAACAAACTACATCTACAGATCATTTATTATGGAAGAGAATATTGTAAAGCGCGAGATTGTTATGGAATGACTTGTAAAATATGTACCAGTTGTTATCCTAATAGAAAAAAACCAATCATAACTAAAAAGCCATAAATGAAGATTTTAGGTATAGGAAATGCAATAGTTGATGTAATCTGTAAAGTTGAAGATAATTTTATAAAAAAAAATAATCTAACAAAAGGTCTCATGAAGCTTTTTTTTGATGAAATTGAATTTACTAATTTATTATCAAATTTGAAAATTGAAAAAACAATTTCAGGAGGTTCGGTTGCAAATTCAATAGTTGGCTTATCACAATTGGGAAATAAAGTTGGTTTTATCGGCAAAATATCAGATGATACTTTTGGTATTAAATATGAGGATGGTTTAAAAAAAGAAAATGTAAATTTTTTTTACACTAGAAAAAAAGAAATCCTTCCAACTGGAACATGTTTAATTTTAATTACTCCTGACTCGGAAAGAACAATGTGTACTTTTTTAGGGACTGCGGGAAAAATAAACAAAAATGACCTTGATGTTGAGGCTATTAAAAAAAGCGATTTAATTTTTTTAGAGGGATATTTATGGGATGAAGGAGATCCTAAAGAGGCATTTGAGGAAGCGATAAATTTATCAAATAAAACAGCAATGTCATTATCAGATAAATTTTGTGTAGATAGACATAAATCTAACTTTTTAGACCTTGTAAAGAACAAGTTAGATTTAGTTTTTGCGAATGAAGCTGAAATAATGTCTCTAATTGATGCAAAAAAATTTGATGAAGTTATTTTGTTTGGAAAACAAATTAAAAAACATCTAATCATAACTAGAGGTGGTAAAGGTGCTGTTTCAATCTATAAAAATGAAATTGTAGAAATTGATGCTAAAAAAGACCTTAAGATTGTAGACTTAACAGGAGCGGGTGATTTATTTGCTTCAGGGTATTTACATGGATTTATTAATAATTTTCCACAAAGAGAATGTTTAGAGAAAGCAACTGAAATGTCATCTAAAATAATTCAACAGATAGGAGCAAGACTTTAATTTTTTTTAATTCTTTTAAAACTACCTTTTCCTTTTTTTGGCTTAATTACTCTTGGTTTGTATTTTTTTGTAAAAAGTTCTTTTACAAATCTATTTTTTTTCTGCAATTTGGTAACCATTATCTTTGCTAATTATTAACTTATCATCAAGAAACTTTTCTTTAAATTTTTTTCTTAATCTATGAATATGTGTTTCAACAGTATGAGTCTCTAATTTTGATTGATATGCCCAGACTTTTTCTTGCAATTCCTGAATCGAGACTGGTTTTTTTTTTTTCGATAAATATATAATTGTATTTATCTCTTTTTCAGTCAACTTTAACCTTTGATTATTAAGAATTATTTCTCTCGAATTTATATTAATAGTATATTCTCCAACTATTATATTTGATTGTTCATTAAATTTTTTTTTTAAAAATGCGATATTTATTTTTTCCAAAACCCTAGGAAATTTAATTGGAAAATCGTCAACTAAAATTACATTTGATAAATTGAGATTTTTTTTTTTGGATAAAATAAGATAATTTTCATATTGACTAAAGTTAGTTTTGGTAATTTCTTTTTTTGTTAGATTCATGATCCTAAAATTAAGATTTTCCTTAATCTCCTCAAAAATATCAAAAAGAAATGGCAATTCATAAATAAACAAAATTTGATTATTCATATATAAGCACAATATGACAATTATTTTAAAAAACAAACACTCTCTTAAGATTGATGATTTTGAATTTCAATGTTGTATAGGAAAAAATGGTTTAACCAGCAAAAAAATCGAGGGAGATAAAAAAACCCCTAAGGGTACTTTTAGCTTAGAAAAATTATATTATAGAAGTGATAAATTAGACAAACCTAAAACAAAATTAAAGTGTATTAAAATAAAAAAAAATATGGGCTGGTGCGATGATGTTAAAGACAAAATAAATTATAATAAACTAATGAATACAAAAAAAAAATTGCGGTATGAAACACTTTTTAGGAAAGATTTTAAGTATAATTTAATAATACCGATCAAATATAATTGGAATAAAAGAATTCTTGGGAAAGGTAGTTGCATTTTTTTACATTTAACAAAAACATATAAGCCTACCGCAGGGTGTATTGCATTAAACTTAAAAGACTTTTTAATAATGTTGAAATTAATAAATGCAAAAACAAAAATTAAAATTTATTAATTTCTATTACCAAAAATAGCTGATCCGACTCTTAAATAAGTTGAATGATTTTCAACAGCTTTGATATAATCTGAAGACATGCCTATACTCAAATCCTTTAGATTCAAATTTTTATTTAATTCATTTAACTCATGAAAAAAAGGATCTGGTTCAGAGTTGACTGGTGGAATGCACATCAATCCAACAACATTTAATTTCAAGCTGATACAATATAGATGGAGTTCGTTTAAATCATTCTTCAATACACCAGACTTTTGTACCTCATTGCCTAAATTTACTTGAATAAATATTTTAACTTTTTTATTTTGTTTTAATTGTTCATCAAAAATTTTTTTTGCAAGTTTTTTGCTATCAACTGAGTGAATGAAATCAAAAATTTTTAATGCAAATTTTACTTTATTTGTTTGAAGTTTGCCGATTAAATGCAGTACTAGTTCTGGCCTTTCTAATTTTATTTGACCCCATTTATCTAAGGCTTCCTGAACCTTATTCTCTCCATAATCACAATGACCGTGCTCAATAAGTGGCATAATTTTATCTAGAGAAAAAGTTTTTGAAACAGCAATTATTTTAGGAGGTTTTAGGATATTTGGGTTTAACTCTTTAGATTTTACAAGTTTCTCAATATGTAATAACTTTTGGACTGACGAATGCATAAAATAAATTTTAAAAAATATTACTTTATAAGTGAATACGATACAAATTTAATCAAACACCAAGATAAGAAAACAAATATAATTTATCGAAATTATAAAGATAAAATTGATATACCTAAGTTAATGATTTTAAGAGATTTTTGTAAAAAAAAAGGTTGTAATTTTTTTTTGTCAAACAACATTAAATTAGCGATTAAGCTTAATTTAGATGGTGCTTATTTACCCTCTTTTAACAGAAATTTTAATCATCTTGCTTATAATTTTAAAAAAAAATTTATTATTTTAGGATCTGTGCATTCAATTAAAGAATTGAATATTAAGAAATTACAATTAGTAAAATACTTTTTTTTATCATCGATTTTCAAAAAAAATGAAAACTACTTAGGTATACAAAAATTTAGGTTGTTTGAAAGTTATATTAAAAAAAATATCATTGCTTTAGGTGGAATTAATGAAAGAAATTTAAGAAAACTCAATTTGCTGAATATTTCAGGTTTTGCTGGGATTTCATTATTCAAAAAAAAGGCCCCTTATAAAAGGGGCCCTTTAATATTTTAGACTCTAAATAAATTAGAATGCAAATGTAAGAGCGAACTCATACGACTCTTTGTCAGCTGTAGCATCTGTGCTACCAGCAACATTGTCGTTTTCGTTCATGTGACCAGCAATTGTCATACCACCCATTGTGTATGATGCTGAGATACCTGAATCATTTTGCTCTACAGTTGTAGAATCTGATGAAGTATCATCGTTATAGTCTCTTTGACCATAAGCAATACTCATATTCTCATTGATTGCATATGATATACCGAAGCTTTCAGACTCATCGTTTTTGTTTGCAGTACTTCCGTCTGCATCATGAGTTTGATAAGCAACTGTTAAACCACCAACTGCGTATTTGATAAACATCGTTTCTTGATCGATTGAAGTCGATGTTGTATCATCTAACTCAGCCATACCATAACCAATAGTCAAACCTTCAACCATTTCTGGAGAAATTTGAATACCGAAGTCAGTGTAGTGACCTAAGTCATAGTTATTGTCTGTTGCAGTAGTTTCTTCTGACGATTGTTGGTGAGCCGCTTTAAACATTACACCACTGAATGAAGGTGAGTCATATGTAAACAGGTTGTTACCTGATCTACCATCGATTCTCACGTCACCGCCAGTTGTAGTATCCCAAACTTCTTCGTAAGCGTTTGGTGTTACGTCATCCCACTGACCCATTACTGATGAACCACCATGTCCGTGGAAAGTAACAGTACCCATTGAGTCTGTACCGAAAGACACACTTCTGTCGTCCATACCAGCATTAGTAGCTGGGTTGTCGTTATCAAGTTCCATGCTAGCTGAAACTGTGATACCACCGTCTGTTTCACCAGAAGCAGAGAAAACAACACTATCAAACTGATATGCAGTTGATTTTGTATTCTCGTCTCCTGTTGATGCTAAAGCGAATCCAGTTGAAACTGAAACACTTCCTTCAGCTGCATTTACAGCTGTCATTGCTAGTGAACCAGCTAATGCTGATACACCAATTTTTGTTAATTTGTTCATATTAATTACTCCTTAATTTGTTTAATATTAAACATGGAGGTTTTATCAAATAGAATGCTGATTTAACAAAATATAAGGGTTTATTAATCAATAATTTTGGAAACTGTGATAATTTTACAACACAATTTTCTTTGATTTTATTATATTTTTTGTGTTATTTGGGTATGTTAGAATTTCACGACTCTAAAGAGCTTTTTTATATGAAAAATTATAAATTTATAAGGATTTTAAGTTTACTTTCCATTTTTTTATTTCTTTTAAGTGCTTGTGGAAATTTTTTCAGAGGTGCTGATGCAAGAAAAGTTTCGTCTGATCCTAGAGAAAGAGTTAAAAAAAATTTAGAAGAAGGGAAGGGATTTAGATTGAATGATGCTATTAAAAAAGGAGTTGGAAGTGGTGGCAACTTTGAGTTTGCTAGTTCAAATGAATTATGGAGAGCTTCGTTAGATATTATTGAATTTATGCCACTAACATCTGCAAATTATAGTGGGGGAATAATCATAACCGATTGGTATTCCAATAATAACAATCCTAACGAAACAATAAAAATCACAATTAGATTTTTAAGTAATGAAATAAGATCTGACGCAGTAGATATTAATGTTTTTTACAAAAAATGTGATGCTGATTTTAAATGTGTTGTTCAAAAAAATAATAAAAATATTGAATCTGAATTAAGACGAGAAATTCTAAAAAAAGCAACTATCTATCAAAAACAAACCAGAGCAAAAAATAAGTCCTATTATCCTACACCTAAAATGGGTGGAGAAACTAATTAGGTTCAATTTTAGTGAACAGATATAATTTTAAAGAAATAGAAAAAAAATGGCAAAGCTATTGGGAAAATAAAAATTTTTTTAAAAGTTCGGTCCAAAAAAATAAAAAAAAATTTTATTGTTTAGAAATGTTTCCTTATCCATCAGGTAAAATACATATGGGACACGTTAGAAATTATACAATAGGAGATGTTTTAGCCAGATATAAGATTTTAGAGGGATATAACGTACTACATCCAATGGGTTGGGACTCTTTTGGGATGCCCGCGGAAAATGCAGCCAGACAAAATAATTTAGATCCTAAAGAATGGACTAAAGAAAATATTAAAACAATGAAGAGTCAATTAAAAAGACTAGGCTTATCAGTTGATTGGGATAGAGAAATATCAACCTGTAACGAAGATTATTATAAACACCAACAAATTTTTTTTTTAGAATTATTGAAGAAAGGCCTTGTTTATAGAAAAGAGAACTATGTTAATTGGGACCCTGTTGATGAGACAGTATTAGCCAATGAACAAGTTATTGATGGAAAAGGATGGAGATCGGGAGCAACGGTCGAAAGAAAAAAATTAAGTCAATGGTTTTTTAATATATCAAAATTTTCAAAAAACTTATTAGATGGATTAGATAATTTAGATGCATGGCCAAATAAAGTAAAAACTATGCAAAAAAATTGGATAGGAAAGTCGTTTGGTTGCGAAGTTGATTTTGAAATCGAAGGTGATCTGCCAATCGAAAAAATAAAATGTTTCACAACTAGACCTGATACCTTGTTTGGTTTTTCTTTTCTGGCTTTATCAGTGGATCATGAAGTTTCCAATTTTTATAAAGAAGATAAAGAATTTTTAAAATTTAAAGAGGAATGCACAAAAACTGGCACAACTGAAGAGGCAATTGCAATCGGAGATAAAATAGGTTTTAAAACAAGCCTTTTAGCTAAAAATCCATTAAATCCTCATCAAAAAGTACCAGTTTATTTCGCTAACTTTGTATTAATGGATTATGGTTTTGGAGCAGTTTTTGGTTGCCCTGGCCATGATCAAAGAGATTATGACTTTGCAAAAAAATATAACTTAAAAATAAGAACTGTTGTTAAACCTTACAAAGAAAAAGATGGCTTTGAAGTAACAAAAGAGGCTTATCCTGGACCTGGTACAATTATAAATTCTGGTTTCTTAGATGGTTTAGATGCTCCTAATAATTCAGTAGGTGAAACAATAAAAATATTAGAAGAAAAAAAATTAGGAAAAAAAAAGATTAATTATAGATTAAAAGATTGGGGTGTGTCACGTCAAAGATATTGGGGATGCCCAATTCCAATTATTTATGATGAAGATGGGAATGCAACACCTGTCCCAAAAAAAATGTTACCAGTTAAACTACCTGAAAAAATTGATTTGGCAGTTAAGGGTAATCCTTTGGATAATGTAAAAGATTGGAAGGACGTAAACATTAATGGAAAAAAATATACCCGAGAAACTGATACTTTGGATACATTCGTATGCTCCTCATGGTATTACTTGAGATTTTGTTCTCCTAATGAAAAAAGTTATGGGTTCAGGAAAGAAGATATTGGCTATTGGATGCCTGTTGATCAATACATAGGGGGTATTGAACATGCAATTTTACATTTGCTTTATTCAAGATTTTTTATGAGAGCTATTAATTATGAAAATGAAGAGTTTAAAATTACTGAGCCTTTTAAAAGCTTATTCACCCAAGGAATGGTTTGCCACGAAACATACCAAGATGAAAACAATAATTGGCTTAGCCCAGAGGAAATAGAAAAGATTAATGAGAAATTGGTTAAAAAAAATGATCATAAAATAACTGTAAAAGTTGGACCTTCAGAGTCGATGTCAAAATCAAAAAAAAATGTCATTGAACCTGAAAACATTATAACTAATTATGGTGCAGACTCCGTAAGACTATTTATTTTATCTGATAGCCCTCCAGAAAAAGACATACAATGGTCAGATCAAGGAATGGTATCTTCTTACAAATTTATTCAGAAATTGTGGATTTTAAATCAAAGAATCTTAGATGAAATCCAAAAAAAACATTCAAATGATGTTGATAGCGAATTTAAAAAAGTAACAAATATTTTTATAAAAAAGGTTACTGATAACCTATCAAAATTTACTTATAACAAAATTATTGCAAATTATCATGAAATATACTCAGATTTATTAAAATTGATAAAAAAAAAATATTCATCAAAAACAATAATTCAAAACTATAAGAAAATATTAATTTGTATGATGCCGGTAATACCACATTTTTCAAATGAGTGTATAGAATTACTAAAAGATGTATCGGAAATAAAATGGCCTGAAGTTGATGAAAAATTACTAATTGAAAAAAATATCAATTTTGTAGTTCAAATAAACGGAAAAAAAAGAGGTTTAATAAAAGTTAACCGAAATATATCAGAAAATGATATAATAAAATTAGTCAAAAAAAATAATGAAATTAATAAATATATTAAGAATCAAGAACTTAAAAAGAAAATTTTTGTTCCAAATAAATTAATAAATATCATAATATAGGCGAAATGAAAAAATATATTTATATTATACTTGTTCCATTAATTTTATTAAGCTGCGATTATACACCAATTTATTCAAGTAAAAATGACTACGACTTTTCAATTGAGAAAATTAATTTTGATGGGGATAGTGAAATAAATAATTTAATTAAAAAAAGATTGATGAAATTTCAAAACAACCAAAATGAAAAAAAATTTATTATTGCAGCTACTACCTCGTATAAAAAAATGTCACAATCTAAAAATTTGTCAGGTAAAACAACAAACTATTTAATAATTATTGAAATCATTTTTAAAATTCGAAAAGAAAATGAAGAAAAAACAATAATAGATAAAGAGGAATTTTTGATTAAAAATTTTTCTGATAAATTTGAGGAAAATAAATTAGAGAAAACTAAGAAAGAGAGTCTTGTTAATTCGATGGTTAATAAATTTATTCTTCAACTTTCACAAATTTAATGATCTCTAAATACTATGAAATAAATAAATTTAAAAAAAAGATTAATTTTTTTCTATTTTATGGTGAAAATGAAGGTCAAAAGATTGATGTTATTCATTCCGACTTTAATGAATTTACCAAAGAAAATACTTTTAAATACGGTGAAAAAGAAGTTATTGAAAATAACCAACTTTTAATTGAAAATATTTATTCAAAATCATTTTTTGAAAATGAAAAATTAATTTTAATATCAGACGTTACAGATAAAATTTTTGATCTTATTAGAAAAGTTATCTCTGATAATGTAAATGATGTTGTAATTATTTTGCTAGCAAGAAGATTGGATAAAAAATCAAAAATTAGAAATCTTTTTGAAAAAGAAAAGATTACGCTTATCGTCCCTTTTTACGAGGATACTTTACAAACATTGATCTCAATTGCTAAAAGGATTTTAACCGAAAATAAAATTAATTTATCACAAGAAAATTTAAATTTGATAATTGAAAGGGCTCAAGGTGATAGGATTAATCTTAAAAATGAATTACAAAAAATAGTTCACCTATCTAAAGACAAAAAGAAAATTGATTTAAATGATATATCTAAACTAACTAATTTGAGTGAGAATTATAGTGCCAATGAATTAGTTGATAACTGCTTGTGTAAAAATAAAAAAAGGACTTTTAATATTCTAAACGAGAATATCCCATCGATTGAAAATAATATTTTAATTTTGAGAACTTTTCTAAATAAATTAAAAAGGCTAAGAAAATTAAGATTGAGTTTAAGAGAATCTAATAATGTAGATCAAACAATTAATACCTTTAAACCTCCAATATTCTGGAAGGATAAAAATATAATTAAGCAACAGATCAAAATATGGGAATTGAATGATATTGAGAATTTTATTATAGGTCTGAACAAAACTGAGAGTTTAATTAAAAAAAATCCCCAAATTTCTAATCAAATCATAAACAATATGATTTTAGATAAAGTAGAAAATACTAATATCCAGATTTAATTATATCAATTATCTTGTTTAATTGATCAAGCTCTTTGTAATAAAATGATATTGTACCTTTATTATTTTTATTGTTCTTAATAGAAACACTAAGCCCAATTTTTTCAGATATTGAATTTTCTAAATCTCGAATATTTGAGTCAGCTTTACTAAAAGTATTTCTTTTGTTTTTTCTAAATATTTTAACTAAATTTTCTGCTTGTCTTACAGATAATTTTTTTTCAATAAATTTATTTGCTAGAAATGTAGCATTATCTAGCCCCACTAAAATCTTTGCATGACCAGCGGTGATTTGTTTTTGTTCTACAAAATCAAGGACTTCTTTGGGTAAATTAAGTAATCTCAATGAATTAGAAATATAACTTCTGCTCTTACCTATAAATTTTGATACTTTATCTTGATCATATGCAAATTCATCTATCAATCTTTTATAGCCTTGTGCTTCTTCTAAGGGATTTAGATCATGTCTCTGAACATTTTCAACAATCGCAAATTCTAAAGATTTAAGATCATCAGCATCTGTTACAACTACTGGAATATCATGTAATCCGGCTTTCTGGGCTGCTAACCACCTTCTTTCTCCAGCTATAATTTCGTATTTAGAATTATCCGTATTAGACTTTCTAACTATAATTGGCTGAATAACACCCCTTTCTTTTATTGAATTAACTAAATCATTTAAATTTTCCTTATCAAAATTTTTTCTTGGTTGATATTTGTTTGGAACTATTTCGGCTAAACTTAAATTATTTGTTTTATTCTCGACTTTAGTTTCGCCGATTAAAGAAGATAGACCTCTGCCCAACCCTTTTTTTATTTTATTCATTATGCGGCACTCCCAACTTTATTTTCTTGTGCCATGAACTCATCTGTAAAACTATAATATGACTTACTTCCTGGACAATTCTTGTCGTAAATCAATACTGGGATACCATGAGAGGGAGCTTCTGATAATCTTACATTTCGAGGTATCACCGTTTGGTAAACTTTATCTTTGAAATAATCTCTCGCTTCTTGTTCAACCTGTGACGAGAGTTTATTTCTTCGATCATACATAGTTAAAAGTATGCCTTGAATCTCCAATTCAGGATTCAAATTAGTTTTAATCCTCTCGATAGTCTTCATAAGCTGTGTAAGTCCTTCTAAAGCAAAAAATTCTGTTTGTAATGGCACAAGGAGTGAGTTAGATGATACCAAAGCCATTACAGTTAAAAGGCTCAAAGAAGGAGGGCAATCTATGAGAATATAATCATATAATCCTCTAGAATCATTTAAATACGGACTTAATTTGGCCTTAAGTATAAAGGCTCTATCACTGTCACCGGCGGTCTCAACTTCTAATCCAGACAAATCTACGTTAGATGATATCAAATCAAGATTTTGAAAGTTTGTTTTTTTGATTACGTTTGAAATCGACATTGTCCCATTAAGAATTCCATAAATTGTTTGATCAGATTGAGAATTATTAGAAAATCCCAATCCTGTAGTAGCATTCCCTTGAGGGTCTAGATCAATTACTAAAATTTTTTTACCAAGTTGAGATAACGCTGATGCTAAATTTATAACAGTTGTTGTTTTTCCAACCCCACCCTTTTGATTTATAATCGAAATTATTTTCATGAGATTTTTTTTTTAATTTTTTTGATATTTAATATAAACGAGTCGTTGCTAGTTAAACTTTTTTTTTCTTCATAATCTAAATCCCACTCTTGAAGTGCTTCATTAAGAATTCTTCTTCCACTACTTCCCATAAAAAAAATAATATTTTTATATTTTTTAAAATTTTCGTTAACCAAGTTTAAAATCACTGGCATTGGCTTAAAAGCCCTGGACATTATCGTTCCAGTTTCAATATTTTTAAGAGAAAAAATATCCTCCTGAATTATTTTTGTATTTAAATTTAATTTTTTTGACACTTCTTTTAAGAAAACACATTTGTGGTAACTTTTTTCATAAAGGTTTACTTTCATATTATTTTTTATTTTTTTCATCACTATAGCTACAATTAACCCAGGCATACCTCCCCCTGAACCTAAATCTGAGGTTGTATTACAGTTTAAATCAACAAAATCAATAATTTGCGCTGAATCTATTATATGCCGCTCTCTTATAGCCTCTTTTTCATGGGTTTTTTTGCTTATAATGTTAATTTTTTGATTTTTTTCCTGTATCATCGAGATTAATCTCTCGAGCTCATTACAAGTTTCACGTGAAATATTCAAATTCGAGATTTTGGAATAAGAATTTAAAATAATGTTATCCATTAAGCTATATGCTTAATAGACTTTCTTTTGACGTGTGACAACAAAATATATACGGCAGCAGGGGTTATTCCATCAATTCTTAAGGCCTGGCCCATAGTTTTGGGCCTAATTTCCTTAAATTTAGCTTTTACCTCATTAGAAAGGCCTGAAAATTGATCATAATCTATATTCTCTGGTATTAATAAATTCTCATCTCGCTTAAAAGCTAAAATATCAGCCTTTTGTTTCTTCAAATATCCTCTGTAATGAGAGTTGATCTCAATCTGCTCATCAATTTCTTTCCCATAATCACTGATTTCAGGCCAAATACTCCTTACTTTTGTCATATCAACACTTTTTTGAGTAAGAATTTCCTCTGCTGATCTAAAAACACCGTCTTTCGCAATTTTTATTCCAAATTTATCTGCGTTAGAAGGTGAAATATTCAAATTAGACATTTGAAAAGATATTTTGTTTAATTTATTAAATTTATCCTCAAAAAGTTCTTTTCTATTTTCTGTAATTAAACCTATTTTAATTCCTTTATTAGTGAGCCTTAAATCTGCATTATCTGACCTAAGACTCAGTCTATATTCTGCTCGAGATGTAAACATTCTATAAGGCTCAGCAACTCCTTTTGTAACTAAATCATCTATCATTACACCAATATAGGCATCTGATCTATCTAATATAAAAGGTACCATACTCTTTTGGGATAGAGCAGCATTTATACCCGCTATAAGACCTTGAGCAGCTGCTTCCTCATAACCTGTAGTTCCATTGATTTGACCAGCAAGATAAAGATTTCTTATTTTTTTTGTCTCAAGTGTTAAAAAAAGCTCTCTTGGATCAATGTAGTCGTATTCTATAGCATATCCAGGTCTAATGATTTTTACATTCTCTAAACCATTAATATTGTTGAGTATTTCGTATTGCACAACCTTAGGTAGAGATGTAGATATACCATTAGGGTAAATAGTATGATCATTTAAACCCTCAGGCTCTAAAAATATTTGATGTCTTGTCTTATCAGCGAATTTTACTATTTTATCCTCGATAGAAGGACAATATCTCGGACCGACACCTTGTATGCTTCCGGAATACATTGCACTTTTAGATAAATTCTTTTCGATTATTTTATGCACTCTCTCATTGGTATAAGTCATGGAACAAGACACTTGTTTGTTTAGATTTTTTTTTGTCAGAAAAGAAAAAAAATATGGGTCTTCATCGGCAAACTGTTTTTCCAAATTTTCAAAATTAATTGTTCTAGAATCTAATCTAGGAGGTGTCCCTGTCTTTAATCTTCCGATTTTGAAATTATACTTCTCTAACTGTTCACTTAAGCCTGTGCTCGGTTTTTCATTATAACGTCCAGCAGGAGTTCTTTCGTCACCTATATGTATCAAACCATTCAAAAAAGTGCCTGTTGTTAAGATTAACTTGTTACAACTCACCTTGTTACCATTTAAAGTTATAAATCCACTTATTTGATTATTTGTAAAAATAAATCTTGTTACTGGATCAGAAAAAATGCTTAAATTACAATAGTTTACAAGTTTTTCTTGCATATATTTACGATATAATGATCTATCAGATTGAGTTCGGGGTCCTCTAACTGCAGGTCCTCTGCTTCTATTCAATAATCTAAATTGTATTCCAGATTTGTCGGCTATTTCACCCATGACACCATCTAAAGCGTCAATTTCTCTGACCAAATGACCTTTACCTAAACCACCTATAGCTGGATTACAGGACATTTCTCCAATTGTATTTTTGTTATGTGTAAATAAAGCAGTATCTACGCCAAGCCTTGCTGAAGCCGCTGCAGCTTCACACCCTGCGTGTCCACCGCCAATAACAACCACTTCAAACTTTAAATCTTTTTTCATGGAGTGAATCTATATTCGATTATGATATTTACAAGATTTCTATTTTTTTTCTTAAAAAAGAATTATTTATCAACAAAAAATAAAATAAACTAGCTAAAAGCCCCGTAAAACAGGTGTTATTTCCCAATACAAAAATCGTTGAAAATATTGCCTAATATCTCCTCTACATCGACTTTGCCAACAATCATACCTAATTGTCTTGTAGCTAGCCTTAGATCCTCGGCTCCTTTATCAAAATCTTTTTTATCATTTTTATCTGAAAAATTTTTCAAGTGCTCGACACATTGTAACAAATGTTGTCTATGCCTCTCTCTTGTAATTAAAATATCTTCCTCTGATATAAATTTATTTTTTAAATTATTTTTTATTTTGGAAATTAACTTATCTATATTTAAATTATTTTTAAGTGAAATCAAAACATGATTAAACTTAGAAATTTCAATGTCTAATTTCTCCTTCAAAAGATCTGATTTGTTAATAACTAGAATTGCGTTTTTTTTTAATAAATCATTCAAAAAACCACTAAAATCAATACTTTTAGCATCAACCACAACCAATTTTAAATCGGCATTTTCTGCTTTCTTAAGTGATAACTTAATTCCCTTTTTTTCAATTTCATCTTTTGAATCTCTAATACCTGCAGTATCAGAAATAATGACTGGATATCCATCTAAATTTAGATGAACTTCTATAACATCTCGTGTTGTGCCAGCGGTCTCAGATACTATAGCCACTTCTCTATTAGATAAATTATTCAATAAACTTGATTTGCCTGCATTGGTTGGCCCAACGATCGCAATTTTAAAACCTTCGCGGATTATTTCACCAACTTTTTGGTCATTTAAAATTTTATTTATCTTCTCTAAAACATCGGAAGAGACGTGTTTAATTTGATTTAAATTTTCTTCAGGTAAGTCTTCCTCAGGGAAATCTATTTTTGCCTCAATAAACGATAAAATTTTTAAAAGTTTTTCTCTTAACTTATTAAATTTTTCGGATGATTTTCCTTTCATTATTTTTACTGCTTGTAATCTCTGTATTTCTGTTTCTGCAGAGATCAGATCTGCTATACTTTCAGCTTTAAGTAAATTTATTTTTCCGTTTTGAAAGGCAAGTTTTGTAAATTCACCAGGTTCAGCCAGCCTACAATTTTCAATTTTGGATATCTCGGTTTGCACAGCTAAAATAACTGCTTGTCCTCCATGAATATGTATCTCAGCCATATCCTCACCTGTGTAGCTCTCAGGGCCAGGAAACCATAATATTATACCTTCATCAATAAGCTCAAAGGTCTCGATATTGTTTATTTTACGCAGAGTCGCCACTCTTGCTTTTGGCAATGCCTGGCCTGTTAAGGATTTTATCACTTTGGAGCTATGTGGACCTGAAACTCTTATTATTGCAACACCTGATATACCTGGGCCCGTCGATAAAGCGTAAATAGTCATAAATAAAATTACTTAATTATATATTTTTTCAAGATTAGAGAAAAATTCTTCAGAAAATTTTTTTTTATCAAACAAAGGGGTTTTTAAAGCATTTTCATAAATGTTTTTTCTCATCTTGATTAAATCTTTTTCATCTTGGGCCAAAGAAACAGCTTTTTTAATATAATCCTCTTTATCTAGAGCAATCAATGAAGTAAATTGCGCATTTTTATTTATAGACTCGCCACATCTTGAATTTAAATTATAGCCCTGCATGGTAATTACCGGTACACCCATCCAAATTGCTTCAAATGAAGTTGTAACGCCATTGTATGGAAAAGTATCTAAAGCAATATCAATTTTTTTGTATTGACTTAAGTGATCATCAAAATTTTTATTGTAATTTAAAAAACTAATTGAACTTAAAATATCATATTTTTTAAATTTTTTTTCATATAATTCTTTAGATACAGCAGATGAAGTTTTTAAAATTAATTTAGAATTCTTTACTTTTTTTAAAATCATTGACCATACCTCAATGACATCATCATTTATTTTTCTAAAATTATTAAAGGATCCAAAAGTAATGAATTTTTTTTTAATTGATGGCGCTGAATTAAATACTCTTTTGTTGTCATAACCATTATGACAATTCCAAATTTTTGGTAAATAAATAATTTTTTCACTATAATATTTTTCATCTACAGGCTTAATCAAATTTTTATCTGCTATTAAATAGTCCATCTCATCTAAACCAGTTGTGTTAGGATATCCACACCAGGATATTTGAATTGGGGCAAGTCGATTTTTAAATAATACCAATCTATGGTTTGAGGAAAAACCATTAAGATCAATAATAATATCAATTTTATCATTCCTAATTAAATTAATTACTTCTCTATCATTTAATTTGGATATTCGAGAAGTTTTAAAAATATATTTTTGAAATTCAATTGTAGTATCATCTTCTACATTATGATTGTGATACAGATAAATTTGAAACCTATTATTATCATAGTTAGAAACAACCGATCTTAAAAAATAAGTTACAGAATGTTTAGATCGTATGTCAGAAGAAACAAATCCCAAATTTATTTTACTATTTTTTGATTTTTTTAAATCAACTAATTCATTAGATGAATATTTGATGAGTTTATTATTTAGCATCTTGGCATTTTCCAGATAATCAGATTGTGACCAATTATAAAGGTAATTGTTAAAAAATATATAAGAAGCAATTGCATCAGGATCAGGATCGAAATGAATAATTTTTTTTAAATATTCAATAATATTTTCTACATCAGATGTGCGTTTAAAGACTTTGATAATTGATTTCATCAAATCCAAATTATTTTCAAATAATTCTTTATTTTTCCCATAAATAAAAGTTATTTCTTCAAAAAATTTATCACTTAGGGCATTTGTGTTTTTAGTAAATTCATTATCAAAATAAATTACTGAAGCATTAATTAAATTTTTTATAGAATCTATTAATTTACTTTTATTTTCTTCCTTGAAATAAGATTTTCTAAAATCTTCTATAGCAAGCTTTATTGACTCATTTGATTTGTTTAACATCATTCTACAAACACCCTTTAAATTATATAAACCAGCAGTTCTCTGATTTTCAGGAATCTTTTCTTCTATTATTGAAATAATTAATGAGTATTTTTTTTGTTTAAATAATTCTAAAAAGCTTACAGTTTGTTTACTCATAATATGAAAATATATTATAAGAAATAACAATGTAAACTTCTAATCGTATACAAATTTTTGAAAATTATAAATTTAATACTTTCTAAAATCTAAAAATAATATTTAAGAAGGCTTATTCATGGAATTGAAGAATTCTGAATTATTTTTTGTATCTTTTAATTTTGAGCTAATAAATTCAATTGCATCCATTGTTCCCATTGGAGCAATTATTCTTCTTAAAACATTCATTTTTTGAAGATCATTTTTATCAAAAAGTAATTCTTCTCTTCTAGTTCCTGACTTAGTGATATCAATCGCAGGATATATTCTTTTGTCAGCAATTTTTCTATCTAATACTGTTTCACTGTTACCAGTCCCTTTAAATTCCTCAAAAATTACCTCATCCATTCTACTTCCGGTATCTATCAAAGCTGTGGAAATAATTGTTAATGATCCACCCTCCTCAATATTTCTAGCTGCTCCAAAAAATCTTTTTGGTCTTTGAAGAGCATTAGCATCAACACCTCCTGTTAAAACTTTTCCTGAACTTGGTATTACTGCGTTATACGCCCTTCCTAATCTAGTAATTGAGTCCAATAATATTACGACATCTTTTTTATGTTCTGTTAGTCTTTTTGCTTTTTCGATGACCATTTCTGCAACAGCAACATGACGCTGTGCCGGTTCGTCAAAAGTTGAGCTTATAACTTCACCCTTCACAGTTCTTTGCATATCAGTCACTTCTTCTGGTCTTTCGTCGATAAGCAAAACAATTAAATAACACTCAGGATAATTCTTTGCGATTGAATTCGCTATGCTTTGTAAAATCATTGTCTTGCCAGCTTTTGGTGGTGAAATAATTATTGATCTTTGACCTTTCCCAATAGGACTAACCAAATCAATCAATCTTGGGGTTAAATCTTGTTTCTTATCCGGCTTTGTAATCTCTACTTCCATAATCAATTGTTTGTCTGGGTAAAGTGGGGTTAAGTTATCAAATGCTATTTTATGCCGGGATTTTTCCGGTTCCTCAAAATTAATTTTACTAACCTGAAGTAAAGCAAAATATCTTTCACCTTCTTTTGGCGCTCTGACTGGTCCTTCCACGGTATCACCTGTTCTCAATCCAAATTTTCTAATCTGGCTTGGACTTACATAAATATCATCGGGTCCTGGCAGATAGTTTGACTCCATTGCTCTTAAAAAACCAAAACCATCTTGCAATAACTGTAATACTCCTGCTCCGGTAATCTCCTCTTTTTCTGCAACTTTTTTTAAGATAGCAAATAATATTTCTTGCTTTCTCAGCGTGCTGGCATTTTCTATACCCAGTTCTTCAGCTTGAGTTATTAACTGTTCAGACGATTTAAGTTTGAGTTCTTGTATGTTCATGAATTAAATTATTTAGGACTAAATAACGAATACAATATATATACAAATTTGCATTATTCAACCCTAGATAGGTTTAAAAATAACAATAAAAATGATTAAAATAAGCAATAATGTGGGGATTTCGTTAATGTATCGATAATATTTAGAAGAATGTTTGTTTATATCTAGTTTGAATTGGCCTAAGATTTTTCCAAGATAAAAATGATATAAAGTTAGAGCAATGACAAAAATAAGCTTTAAAATCATCCACCTTTGACCTAGCTGCTGAAAACCTATTTCATGTATCAGTATTAATCCAAATATCCAGGAAAGTGTCATTGCTGGGGTCATGATGTAAAAAAAAAGTTTCTTTTCCATAACTTTAAACACTTCTGTCACTGCTGGTTTGTCGTTGTTCTCAGAATGATAAACAAAAATTCGTGGAAGATATAAAAGTCCTGCCATCCATGAAATGACTGCTATTAAATGCAAAGATTTGAAGAGTAAATAAGTATTCATGTATTAAAGGCTTTTTTGAACTAAAGATTTTAGTAAAGCTATATGATCATCACTATCATTTAAACATGGGACCATATCAAAATTTTCACCGCCAGACTCGAAGAAAGTTTCTTTGCCCTGAATAAGAATTTCTTCTAAAGTTTCAACACAATCAGATGAGAAACCAGGACATATTGCAAGAACATTCTTTTTACCCTCGCTAGGCAATTTTTCTAATGTTTTATCTGTGTATGGTTCAAGCCATTTTTGAGGACCGAATCTTGATTGAAACGTTGTTTTAAGTTCTATGGAATTAAACTTTTCCGAAATCAATCTAGTAGTTTTTTGACAATAACAGTGATACGGATCTCCTTTATCGAAATATTTCTGTGGTATACCGTGATAAGATGCTAAAATTAAATCTGGTTTCCAATTTATTTCTTTTATCTTCTTATTCAGTGAATTTACTAAAGCATCTATATATTGAGGGTGAGATTCGTAATGAGGTATAATTTTAATAGACGGTTGCCACCTCATTTTCATAAGTGTTCTATAAACTTCGTCGCAAACTGTGGCTGTAGTTGCTGCAGCGTATTGGGGATATAATGGAAGTATTACTAAATTTTCACAACCCATAGAATGTAAGGCCTTTATTTTGCTTTTAATACTTGGATTTCCATATCTCATAGCAAAATCCACAATTACATTCTTTTCAGATATTAAGTTTGATAATTTATCTGCCTGTTGTCGAGTATAGTAAAGCAAAGGAGAAATGTTTTCTTTTTTCATCCAAATTTCTCTATAAGCTTTGGCGGTTTTTGAGGGCCTCAAATTTAATATAAAAACATTTAATATAATTTGCCAAAATATAGGGTTAACTTCTATTACTCTTCTGTCAGATAAAAACTCCTTCAAATATTTTCTTATATCTAGCCAACTAGTTGAGTCAGGTGTTCCTAAATTAATTATTAAAACTCCAGTTTTGCCAAAATTAACCTTAGGGTGTGAATTATTATTCTCCATTTAATAATCTTTCACCATTTTGACAAGATAATCCATCATTTTTGGATCAGTTTCAGGCAGAACTCCGTGCCCTAAATTAAATATGTAAGGATGATCTTTAAAAATATCTAAATATTTTTTTGCTCCTTTTTTTAAATTTTCTTTATCTGTTAACAAAATCTTTGGGTCCATTCCTCCTTGAATAGGAATTTTAATATCTTTTAAAATCTCTTTAGCATTAACTTCATAGTCAATACAAATAGCATCTGGGTTAACAATTTCACAAAAATCCTTATATGTTTTAATACCTTTTGGAAAACATATAGTTGGTACCTTCAAAGACCTGGTATATTCAACTAGATTAATTGTAGGCTCGTATACATAGTTTGGTAAGTCTTTTCTATTTAATAAACCAGCCCAACTATCAAAAATTTGAATGATTTGCGCACCACTTTCAACCTGATTTTTAATGTGCAATTTTAAAAATTTTTCAATAATTTTTAAAATATTATTTATTAAATACTTATCTTTAAAAAAATTACTTTTTAAACCAGATTTTGGAGATTTTTGATTTATCATGTAAACCAAAAGTGTCCAAGGTGCACCTACAAAACCTATTATATTTTTATTTTTTGTAAGGATGTTGTATTTAATTAAATCAACTAATTTATAAACCGGTCTAAGCTTATTAACAAAATCGATTTCACTTACTTTAAGAATATTATCTAAATTTAAATCTCCCAAAATAGGTCCGACTCCTTTTTTAAATTCAACTTTCTGATTTAATCCATATGGTAACATTAAAATATCTGAAAAAATTATTGCAGCATCTAAGTCAAATCTTCTTAAGGGTTGTAATGTTATTTCTGCAGATAATATTTCATTTAAACATAGTTTTATAAAATCAGGATTTTTAGCTCTAATGTCTCTAAACTCAGGCAAATATCTCCCAGCCTGTCTCATAATCCATATAGGCTTTATGGTTGTGTCTTTATTTTTTAAAACTTTATAAATCGGAGTCATATATATAATAAATATTATAAGGTTGTAGTATTATTAAGGAATGTGAATAATGGTAACTATTTTTTATCAACATTTTATTAACCATTTATTCTTTAATTTTAACCAATTTACATGAAATTTATGAATTACTTAATCATTTGTATAATTGTTTTCCACTTAATTAAAAATGTTAATAAAACTCACGTTTTACATGCTATTTTAAGTAATAAATAAATTTATTTAATTCTATTAAAATATTACAAAGATACTAACTAAACATACATGATTAATACTTATCAAATATTCCTAATATCAGACTCTACCGGAGAAACTTTGGAAAGAATTTTCTTGTCTCTCAAAGCTCAATTCAAAAATATTGATTATAAGGTAAATTCATTTTCCTTTACAAGAACGGAAAATCAAATACATAAAATTTTAGATTTAGCTCTTAAGCAAGAAAATTCAATAATTCTCTACACAATCGTTGATAATAGTTTAGCTAAGTTTTTAGCTAACACATGTGATAAAAAAAAAATACCATGCTTTGGTGTGTTGGGAAATTTAATTTTAAATTTTTCAAAATTATTTAATCAAAAAGCTTCTCATGAACCAAGCGGACAGCATGCTTTAAATGAGGAATACTATGACAGGATCGAGGCAATACAATTTACAATGAATCACGATGATGGAAATTTGCTTAGTGATGTTGAAAAATCTGACATAATTTTATTAGGCGTAAGCAGAACAAGCAAAACACCTACTTCTATTTATCTGGCTAATAAGGGTTTTAAAACTGCAAATATTCCTTTGATAAATAAAGATTCTATACCAAAGAATTTAAAAGAGAATCCTCAAAATTTTTGTATAGTAGGTTTGACCACTGAACCTGAAAGGTTAGCCGATGTAAGAAAGAATCGAATGAATTCATTAAAAGATAAAAAAAATCAAGATTATACAAATCTAGACAAAATAAAAAAAGAGATAGAAGAAGCAAAAAATACTTTTAAAAAGTTCAAATGGCCAACAATTGATGTTACGAGAAAGTCAGTTGAGGAGACTGCGGCATCAATAATAAAAATTTACGAAATTTTTTCTAGTAAAAAAAATGGATAGAAAAATTATTTTAGCTTCAAAAAGTAAAGTAAGAAAAAACATTCTAGATAAAAATAATATTGAGAATTTTGTAGAACCCTCCAATGTTGATGAAGACCTTGTGAAAATGAGCCTTTTAAAAGAAAACGTTAGTCCAGAAATAATTTCAAAAAATTTAGCAGAATTAAAAGCGAACAAAGTTAGTATGAAGAAACCTAACAAATTAGTATTAGGTGCTGATAGCGTAATAGATTTGGAGGGAGAATTAATCTCAAAGCCCGAGAGTAGAGATGAAGCCATAGAGATATTAAAAAAACTTAACGGAAAAGTTCATTATCTAATAAGTTCGGTTTGTATTTCAAAAGATGGGGTTATGATTTGGAATTATACTGATAAAGCTAAACTTACTATGAAAATTTTTACTGAAAATGAGCTAGAAAGATATTTATCAAAGATAAGTGATCAAGCTCTTTACTCATATAATGTTTATCAAATTGAGGGTGAGGGTAGAGCTTTATTTTCTAAAATTGAAGGCGATGAAAATACCATTATGGGCCTTCCTATTGATAAAATTAAGGATTATCTAAAGAATTATGAATAAATTTTTAGTTATTGGAAATCCTATCGATCATTCGTTATCACCAAAATTACACAATTATTGGATGAAGAAAAATAATATTAAAGCAACATATGAAAAAGAGAAATTAGATAGCCATAATTTACAAAATTTTATTTTGAAAATCAGAAATAAAAATATAAGTGGAGCAAATGTTACTGTCCCATTTAAAAAAGAGGTAATTCCTCATCTGGATAAGCTAACCCCAGTTGCTGAAGCCACGCAATCAGTTAATACAATTTTATTAGACAATGATAAAATTATGGGCCATAACACAGATATAAGTGGATTTGAAAATGCTATAAAGTTTACAAAATATGATTTAACAAAAAAAAAAGTTTTCCTTTTAGGTTCTGGGGGGGTTGTTCCATCTATAATTTTTGCATTAAATAAAATGAAGGTATCTAGTATTACTCTATCAAATAGAACAAAAAAAAAAGCTGAGGAACTACAAAAATTTTCAAATGAGAAAATGCTTAAGAAAAATACTCTAAACTTGATTAGAGTTGTTAATTGGGGAGTGATACCTGAATTTGATATGGTTATTAACGCTACTAGTGTAGGGTTAAATAATGATCAAAAATTAGACTTGGACTTTTCAAATATCGGCAAAAATAAGTTTTTTTATGATGTAACTTATAATCCTAAAGAAACGAAATTTTTAAGAACAGGTAAAGATCTGGGCAATCAAACTGAAAATGGAAAAAAAATGTTCATTTATCAGGCGGCAGAAGCTTTTAAAATTTGGCACAACATAAAACCAAAAATTAATAAAGAATTAATTGAATTTTTAGACCAATGAAAAGAGTAGGAATATTAGGAGATATTGGATCTGGCAAGAGTTATGTTGCTAAATGTTTTGGTTACCCGGTTTTTAATGCAGATAAAGAAGTTGCAAAAATTTACGACAAAGAAAAAAAAATCTTTTTTAAACTAAAAAAAATTTTACCCAAATATATTATTTCTTTCCCAATTAAAAAAAGCGAAATTATGAATGCGATTTTGGGTAATAAAAATAATTTAGAAAGAGTTATAAAAATAATCCATATCGAAGTAAGAAAAAAAATGTATCTTTTTTTAAAAAAAAATAAGAATAAAAAAATTGTAATACTTGATATACCACTCCTGCTAGAAAACAAAATTAATAAAAAAAATGATGTTTTAATTTTTGTTGATGCTAATAAAATAAATATAATGAAAAGATTAAAAAAAAGAAAAAACTTTAACCTAAAATTATTAAATAAATTTAGAAAGGCTCAACTTCCACTTGATTATAAAAAACATTTGTCCCAATTTGTCGTTAAAAATAATTTTACTAAAAATTCAGTAAAAAAAGATATAAATTTTATTTTAAATAAAATTCTATAATGAAGGAAATTGTATTAGACACTGAAACCACAGGTATTCTAATTAAAGATGGTCATAGAATTGTTGAAATTGGGTGTATTGAGCTTGATAATCTTATACCTACAAGCAAAAAATTTCATTGTTATCTTAATCCTGAGAGAAAAGTTTCTGAGAAAGCATTTGAAGTTCACGGTTACTCAGATGAATTTCTTGCTAAACAAAAAAAATTTTCAGAAGTTGCTGATAAGTTTTTAGAGTTTATTGCGAAAAAAAAAATTATAATTCATAACGCCGAATTTGATCTGTCTCATTTAAATAATGAGTTAAAAATTCTAGGTAAAAACAAAATTAGCAACGAAATAGTAGATACATTAACTTTAGCTAGAGATAAATTTCCCGGTTCACCCTCAAACTTAGATGCTCTCTGTAAAAGATATAGAATCGATAATTCAAGAAGAATAAAACATACAGCTTTAGTAGACTGTGATTTATTGGCAAAGGTTTATATTAACTTAATTGATCAAAAAGAACCAACTCTAGACTTTAGTAAAAAAGAAATATCAGGCGATATAATTGGTAAGGAGAAGATTGATTATTTTAAAAAGATTATTAAACCATCTGATGCCGAATTTAAAAAACATAAAGAATTTATAAAATCAAGAATTAAAAAAAATTTTTTTACTTGATATTCTTTTTATACAAACTCTCAAAATCTATTTTTTTTTCGACTTTTATCGCAGGATAACCTGAATTATGGAGTAAATTTATTAGTGTTTTTTCAACATCTTGATAAATATCTTTTTGTACATCGACAAGAATAATTTTTTCCAATATTTTTTTATCCCTAAGATTTTCATCAACTTGTACTATTGATGTATGAACAAATTCAAAAATTGATTTTTTGACATTTTGTTCTTTGTCGTGAAACTTTATAGAAGTATTAATTTCTATCAACCTACTTTTTATTGCTCTTGAGTTTATATCAATTCCTAATTGATAACGACTAATGTTATCTTTAACATACATATATGTTTCAGCATCAGGTGTTTCACTGGACATATCTTTGATGAATTTTGCTAAAATTTTATAATTTTTTGTCATCTTCGTTTTCAATATCCTCATATTCACCATCAATAAAGTTTCTATTGGTCTTTTCCTTAACTTTGAATTTTGATGAAAAACTTTTAAAAATTAGTTTTCTTGTGAAGGGTATTATCAAAATAAATCCAATTATGTCTGTCGCAAAACCTGGTATAATTAATAATAAAGCAGCAAATGCTATAGCAGCTCCAGATATTATTTCATATGCGGGCAATTCGTTTTTGATTAATTGGGTAAAACCAGATTTCAAGGTATTTAAACCTTCGTATCTGGCGTAAATAATCCCCAAAATTGCTGTGATAAATATTAATGAAATTGTATTAAATGCTCCAATTTGAGCGCCAATTTTTATAAATAAGAAAATTTCAATAACAGGTATTAAAATTATAGCTGCTAAAACTGTGTTCATTTGTCTTTAATTTAATTGTTAGTTGAAATTATTCAACATAGTAATTACAATTACCCTATGAATTATAGTTTTGAATATATAGATATTATCCTCCTAGCTATGATAGCTGGTTTTATATTTCTTAGGTTGAGGGGAATACTAGGAAAGAGAACGGGTTTTGAAGGAAAAATAAATCCTCAATTTGAGAATATTTTAAAAGAAACTCAGGCAGATAATAATATTAAAAAAAATGAAAATTTTGATGAAAGTGCTCAAAAGGAATTTTTAAAAGGTGCTAAAATTGCTTATGAGACTATAATTACTGATTTTAGTGATCAAGATAATAAAATTACTAATAGCAAACCTTTGCTTAGCGAAAAAATTTATTCTCAATTTAAAGTTGCTTTGAGTGAAAGAAATAAAAGAGGACATTTTGCTGAAATAACATTTATCGGAATTAATTCAGCTAGTATTAAGGAACATATAAGAATGGGTACTATCCTCAAGGTAACTGTAAATTTTGTAGGTGAAGTTATAACGTGTATTAGAGATAAAGAAAAAAAAATAGTATCAGGGAATCCTGAAAAAATTAAAAAGATTTATGACACCTGGGTTTTCTCCAGAGACACAAAGTCGAACAATCCAAATTGGCAATTAGTTGATACTCTTACGTAATTGACTGAAAAGATTTCAAATAAAGACAAAAAAGATTGGGAAAATTTTTTGTCTGAAAATAGCCCTTTGCCAAATAAGGATTTAGACAAAACAGAAAAAAAAAAAAATAAATCAAAGCATTATGATTTTCACGGTTTTTCATTATCAGAGGCAAATGAAACAATAAATAAGTGTATTAGAGATGCTTATGAAAGCGGTATAAAAAAATTAGTTATTGTAACAGGTAAAGGTATTCATTCAGATAATGAAAAAAATCCATATTCATCCAAAAATCTTGGTATTCTAAAGTACTCTATGCCAGAGTATATAAAAAGTAATTTAGATTTAATGAAGTTTATAAATGAAATAAAAGACGCTGATATTGAAGATGGAGGAAGTGGCGCATTCTATATTTTTTTAAAAAAAAAAAAATAGTTTACAACAATGATAATTTGGTTAGCTTCATATCCCAAAAGTGGAAATACCTGGGTAAGACTCTTTTTAAACTCATTAATTTTTACTAAAGATGCGAACGTAAACATTAACGATATCAAAATAGAGCAATTTCCAAGTAGAAAATATTTTAATGGCATTACCAATGATATTGATGATATGAGAGAATTTATGCAGTATTGTAATATTGCTCAATCAAAATTAAATCTAGATAACAAAATTAAATTCTTTAAAACTCACAACGCTTTTTGGAGAACAGGAAAATACTCTTTTACTGATGATAAAAATACTACGGGTATCATACATATTGTGAGAGATCCTAGAAATGTGATTACTTCAATTAAGAACCATTACAATTATGAAAATTATGAAAAAGCACTTAACTTTATGGAAGATGAAAAAAATATTATTGGTATAAAAGGATCCACAAAAGAAATGGATCTCCCAACATTAGTATCATCTTGGAAAACACATTATAATTCGTGGAAAAATCTTACTACTTTAAAAAGTAGATATATTTTGATCAAATATGAGGATTTATTAAAAGATCCTATAGGTGAATTTAACAAAATTTGTATTTTTATAAATAAAATTTCAAATCTTAAATTTGATGAAAAAAATATATTAAGAGCAGTTAAAAATACTAGTTTTGAAAACTTAAAGAAACAAGAGGAGTCAAAGGGTTTCAAAGAAGCTCCAAAAAACAATAATAAATTTTTTTATTTAGGACCGAGTAATGATTGGCAAAATTTATTAGATAAAAATATAAAAAACAAACTAGAAATTAATTCTAAGCAAGAAATGCAAGATTTAAGTTACCTATAAATTTTCTATAAAATAAATTTAGATAGATCTGTATCTTTAACAAGATTATCGAGATTTTTGTTAATATAATCTTTATCTATTATAATTTTCTCACCAGAACGGTCAGTAGCTGTAAAGCTAATTTCATCTAAAATTTTTTCAATAATTGTATGCAACCTCCTCGCCCCAATATTTTCAACAGTAGAGTTAACTTCCGAAGCAATATTTGCAATCGCATCTATTCCATCTGCAGAAAATTCGAGATCTACGTTCTCAGTTTTTAAAAGAGCAATGTATTGTTTAATAAGACTATAATCTGGCTCTTTTAATATTCTTTTAAAATCCTCACTTGTTAATGCCTCCAATTCAACCCTTATAGGTAATCTACCCTGCAACTCTGGTAATAAATCTGATGGTTTGGCAAGTTGAAATGCACCAGAGGCTATGAACAAAATATGATCTGTTTTGATTGGACCGTATTTGGTATTTACAGTAGTTCCTTCTATTAAAGGTAATAAGTCTCGCTGCACACCTTCTCTTGAAACATCACCACCGACTCTGTCTGTTCTTCCAGAAATTTTATCTATCTCGTCTAAGAAAACTATACCATTATTTTCTGTGGAGATTTTTGCAGTTTTTATAATCTTGTCTTGTTCAATTAATTTGTCAGATTCATCATTTATTAAAATTTCATGAGACTCTTTAACAGTCATTTTTTTCTTTTTTTCTTTAGCACCAATAGATTTTCCAAGCATTTCACCGATATTAATCATCCCAATATTAGCACCCGGCATTCCAGGAATTTCAAAAGAAGTAGAGTTAGTTCCAGTATCGCTAACTGCAATTTCAATTTCATTGTCATCTAAATCGCCATTTCTAAGTCTTTGTCTGAAACTTTCTCTTGTTGCAGCGCTGGCTTTTTTTCCAACTAGTGCGTCTAATACTTTCTCCTCAGCAAGCTTTTGTGCTTTAGCTTTGACCTCCTGCCTTTTTTTTATTTTTTCCATGGAAATTGCTATTTCAACTAAATCTCTTACAATCTGTTCAACATCTCTTCCAACATAACCAACTTCTGTGAACCTTGTTGCTTCAACTTTAACAAATGGTGCCTCAGCCAATTTTGATAATCTTCTTGATATCTCTGTTTTACCAACTCCAGTTGGGCCAATCATTAAAATGTTTTTTGGTAGCACCTCATTTTTCATTTCACCCTTAAGTGCTTGTCTTCTCCATCTATTTCTTAATGCAACTGCTACAGCCCTTTTTGCTTTATTCTGACCAACAACAAATCTATCCAACTCGGATACTATTTCTCTTGGTGAAAGAGAACTACCTAAAAACTCTTCGTTTGAGTCTTTTTTATCTTTTGGATGTAGCTGTGTGACGTTTGATTTATCCATTATATTTTTTCAATTTTAACATTATTGTTAGTAAAAACACAAATTTCTGCTGCAACCTCAATTGCTTTTTTTGCAACCTGTTCAGCATTCATTTCAGTTCCAATTAAAACCTTTCCTGCTGCTAACGCGTAATTTCCACCAGAGCCAATTCCAATAATATCTCCCTCAGGTTCCAAAACATCTCCTGTGCCAGAAATTATATAACTGTTTTCTTTATCACCAATTGCCATCAGTGCTTCAAGTCTTCTCAAATATTTGTCTGTTCGCCAATCTTTTGCTAACTCTACTGCTGCTCTTGATAAATTTCCTGCGTGTTTTTCTAATTTTGCTTCAAGTCTTTCAAACAAAGTTAAAGCATCTGCTGTAGATCCAGCAAATCCTGCTACTACACCTCTTTTATCAATTTTTCTTACTTTGGAGGCAGTACTTTTTACGACTGTATTTCCCATACTTACCTGCCCATCACCTGCAACTACGACTTCTTTGTTTTTTCTTACTAATACAATTGTTGTCATAGCTTATAAATGGATACTAATTTTGATACTTCAAGACCATGGTTAGTATTATTGCCATAATTGAATAATATATGTATACCTCTTTTTAGTTATGAAGCGTAAAGGCAAAATTAGTCGAAAAACCAAAGAGACCAGCATTAGTGTTGATTTGAATATTGATGGAAAAGGTAAATATAAAATTGATACGGGCATAGGTTTTTTAAATCACATGCTAGAACAGCTATCTAAACATTCCTCTATTGACATGACTATTAAAGCTAAAGGCGATACTCATATAGATCTTCACCACACTACTGAAGATACTGGTATTGCGATAGGTGAGGCTCTAAAGAAAGCTTTGAAAAAATCTGTTGGTATCAGAAGATATGCTCATGCAATGATACCTATGGATGAAACTTTATCGCGTGTAGCTCTTGATATTTCTAATAGACCCTATTTGATTTGGAACGTTAATCTTAAAGTAGAAAAACTTGGTGAAATGGATACTGAACTTTTTAAAGAATGGTTTCAGGCATTTTCACAATCTGCTGGAATTACTTTACACGTTGAGAATATTTATGGTGATAACAGTCACCACATAATAGAGTCTTGCTTCAAAGGTTTAGCAAGATCATTACGAGCTGCATTAGAGATAGATCCTAGGAATAAAAAAACAATTCCTTCTACAAAAGGTTCTTTATAAGTTTAATGAAAGTCACAATTGTTGATTATAATTCGGGCAATATTAGCTCGGTGATAAACTCTTTTAAAGAAGTTGCTAAAAATAAAGTAAATATCGAGGTAACTTCAGATCTAGGTAAGATTAAATCAAGTGATAAATTAGTTTTACCAGGCCAGGGCTCATTTAAAAGTTGTGTAGATGCCTTAAATAAAATTGATGGTTTAAAGGAAACTCTCAACGAATTTGCAATAAACAATAAAAAACCTCTTCTTGGAATTTGTGTTGGTTTACAAATGTTTGCTGATGTTGGGTATGAAGAAACTGAAACAAAAGGGTTGGGGTGGATACCTGGAAAAGTGTCAAAAATTAATAATCAAAACGGAAAATATAAGCTTCCTCATATTGGATGGAATCAAATAGATATTGTCAAAGATAGTAAGATTTTTAAAAATATAGAAAATAATTCTCATATGTATTTTGTTCATAGTTATGAATTTATTCCAAATGATAAAAATGTAATTTCAGCAATAACAGATTATTCTTCACATATTGTTTGTTCAGTCGAGAAAGAAAATATTTTTGGAACTCAATTTCACCCTGAAAAAAGTGATAAAATTGGACTGAAAATTATTGATAATTTTTTAAGTTTATAAATTGAAACGTTCACGGAATTTTGTTAATATAAATTAATGAAATTATCTTTAAAAACTTTAATTTTACTCGCATCAATTATATTTACTTTTAATATTGCTAATGCCGATAGTTGGTCCACTAATTCTTTGGGCATAACATCTGGTACACTTGGTGGTCAATCTTTCTCATCGTCAACTAATTCACTTGGAATTACATCAGGTTCAATTGGAAGCGAAACATTTTCTTATTCGACTAATTCTTTAGGTATTACATCTGGAAGTGTGGGCGGTCAATCTTTCTCATCGTCAACTAATTCACTTGGAATTACATCAGGTTCAATTGGAAGCGAAACATTTTCTTATTCGACTAATTCTTTAGGTATTACATCTGGAAGTGTAGGTGGCAATTCTTTTTCTTGCTCAACAAATTCACTTGGAATTACTACTTGTTATTAAGAATTAATTAAATTTAAATATTTAGTTAATCAAATAATTCAAAAATGAAAATATTTCCTGCAATAGATATTAAAGATAAAAAGTGTGTAAGATTAGTTAAAGGAAATTTTGATAATAAAACCGAGTATGAACTTTCTCCAGTTGAACAAGCTAACAAATATAAGGAACATGGTTTTAAAAATTTACATATAGTCGATTTAGATGGCGCGTTAACAGGAGAAACAGTTAATTTGGATATTATTCAAGAAATAGTTAAAAAATTTGATCTTAAAATTGAAATTGGTGGAGGCATTAGAAATTTTGAAAGTATTAAGAAATACACTGATGTTGGTGTTGAAAAAGTAATTTTAGGAAGTGCTGCAATAAAAGATAAAAACTTTCTAAAAGATGCTTGTCGAAAATTTCCTGATAAAATTGCTTTAGGTTTAGATGCAAAAGATGGATATTTATCGGTTTCAGGTTGGAAAGAAAATTCAAATCAATCAACTTTAGATTATTTGCAAGAGGTGAATAATTATGGTGTAAGCAGATTGATCTATACAGACATTAATAGAGATGGGATGAAGCAAAGTCCTAATTTTGAAGTGACATCAAAGGTTGCTAACATATCAAATTGTCCTGTGATTATATCCGGTGGAGTTTCATCAATAGATGACATTAAAAAAGCAAAGAGTTTAAAAAATGTTGAAGGTATAATAGTTGGTAAAGCTATTTATGATGGAGATATTAAATTAGAGGAACTAGTGAAAGAAGATGCTTAAAAATAGAATAATACCTTGTTTAGATGTTAAAAATGGTCGAGTTGTAAAGGGTATTAACTTTGTTGATCTCAAAGATGCGGGAGACCCTGTAGAACAAGCTAAAATTTATAGCGATGGTGGAGCAGATGAAATTTGTTTTTTAGATATTACCGCTTCTAATGAAAATAGAGATACTATTTACGATGTTGTGGAGAAAACTTCAAAAAAATGTTTTGTGCCTTTAACAGTTGGTGGTGGTATAAGAAGCGTAGAAGATATTAATAAATTACTAAATTGTGGTGCAGATAAAGTTTCCATAAATACTGCCGCAGTTGAAAATTCAAAAGTTGTTGTTGATAGTTCAAAAAAATTTGGATCTCAATGTATTGTAGTTGCAATAGACGCAAAAAGAAATGGAGATAAGTGGGAAGTATTTACTCATGGGGGAAGAAATAATAGCGGAATTGATGCAATAGAATATGCTAAAGAAATGGAAAATAATGGTGCAGGCGAATTATTAGTAACATCAATGGATAGAGATGGTACACAGGTTGGATACGATATTGATTTGATGTTAAGAATTTCATCTGAAGTTAATATTCCTACAATAGCATCTGGTGGAGTCGGCAATTTGGATCATTTGGTTGATGGTATTAAATTGGGAAAAGCGAGTGCCGTGTTAGCCGCCTCGATATTTCATTATGGAAAATATTCGATAAGCCAAGCAAAAAAATATTTGAAGACAAAAGGAGTTCCAGTAAGAATTTAAAATTATCTAAATTTTGGTCCATCCATCCAAAGTGCTAATGTGGCCCTTGATCCAGAAGTAATTTTTTCAACTTTATGATTTGTAAAAGATGGAAATATAACAGCTGAACCAGGATTGAAATTTTCAATTTTTACCTCTCCATCTCTAAACAAATACAAATCTCCACCTTGATATTCCTCCTCAGAGCAATTAAGCAGGCAAGTAAGTTTTATATCTCTTACCGCAGAGTGCATCGAGGCATCTATGTGCCAAGTATATTCTTCATTGGGTTGATAAGTATTGAAATTTAATACTTTACTAGGAGCTGACTGGAATAAATCAAATCCGTAATGATGAGAATTTGTAGTCATTATAAAATCCATCAATGGTAAAAGTATTTTTTGAATAGATAGTAATCTAACAAATTTTACCTGTGAGGTTTTTATAGCTTTTTGGTTTGGACTATCTGTCCCTTTTACTAGGTTCTTTTGTATTGTTTCATTTAAAAGTTTTATTTGCTCTTTATTAAATATTTTGGCTGTTACATATCCTGCTTCTCTCATAATGGTAATTTTACATTAATTAAAAATTTTTATCAACTGATTGAAGTTATAAAAGGTTACTGTTAGAGTTATTCAATGTTAAAAACGCTTGAAAACTTATTTAAACTTGCAAGAGATAGGAAAACTAATCCTGTAAGTAATTCATATACAAATAAATTACTAGGGAACAAATCTTTGTGTAAGGAAAAAGTTTTAGAAGAGATTAATGAACTAATAGAGGCTGTTGAAAAAAATACAAATAAGATCCATGAAGCAGCAGATGTTTTTTATCATTTAATAATGTATTTGGAAGCTAATAATATACAGATTGAAGATGTTGAATTAGAATTAGAGAGACGAAAAAAAAGTGAGTAAAATTAAAGTGGTTATTCTTTTATTGATTTGTTTTGGCCTTTACAAAGGTTACGTTGCTTTAACAGATTTTGAAATAGGAGTTTCTGAAAGGATCGTTGAGCTTGAGGAAGCAGCAGATCTTGAAAGACAAGGAGAAGTGATAGCTCTTATGATGTACTTAGGTGATCCTCCAGAATTAAACGAGCACTTATTTGTTAAAAATAAGTCTAAATGTTTGGAAATGAAGCAAATAGCTGAGGAAACATCTTTCGCATATTATGAATGTGCAATCGTTTACGCTAATTTAAAAGGTGGAAAAATTATTAGCATAAATGAAGAACTAGAGGTTTTTTAATGGGATATGATAATAACAATATTTTTGCAAAAATCTTGAAGGGTGAAATCCCATGCAAAAAAATTTATGAAGATGAGTTTGTATTATCTTTTTACGATATAAATCCTCAAAAAAAAATTCATGCACTTGTTATACCAAAAGGAAAATATATTGATTTAGATGATTTTGCCATCAATGCTTCTGATAATGAAATTGTAGGATTGGTAAAAGGTATAAATAAAGTTGCAAAAAAATTGAATATCTCTGTTGATACTGGAAAAGGCTACAGGGCTTTAGCTAACATAAGTGAACATGGTGGACAAGAGGTGCCACACTTACATTTCCATTTATTTGGGGGTGAAAAAATTGGTAAGATGGTTCTGTGAAAAAAAATATTAGCAGAAATTATCTTGAAATATTTTCACTAAAAGATTTAGTAGATGTTAAAAAACCCTCAGAAGAATTTTTTATAGAGATTATTAATCCCCCAAATTTCCTATTAAATAAATTTTTCTATAAAAATATAGGTAATGATCATCGTTGGGTCGACCGTCTTATGTGGAACGAAAAACAATGGATTGACTATACTACAAATGAATATGTGAAAACTTATGTTTTGAAAAAAAATGCTAATCTCGTAGGTTATTTTGAGTTGATATACCACAATCAAAAGAAAGAAACTGAAATTGCTTACTTTGGATTACTTAAAGAATTTCATAATAAAAAATTAGGTTCGTATTTATTATCAATTGCTATTAAAAAATCTTTTCAAGATAAATCTAAGAGAGTTTGGGTACATACTTGTTCTTTAGATCACAAAAATGCTCTAAATAATTATCTTTCAAGAGGAATGAAAATTTTTAAAAGAGAGACAGTTACTATTTAATTATTTTGCTTTGGCAAATTAAAAATATCATTGTCAATTTCTAAATTAGTTCTTACTGAGGTCAAGTATGTAATACTTAGATTTTGATAAATGTCTACAGTCTGCCAGCCCATAAAATTATAATTTTTTTTATTAAAGAAAATATTTACTTTGTTCTCATCATGTTTAAATTCAAAACTAATAAACTTTGAGTCCTCATATTTTTTACGCATCTTACTGATATTATCAATTAAGAATTTTTTATCTAAAATTAAATTTAAAGGTGTTTTATCAAGTGGATAAAAATAGTAACTACTGATGGTTTTAATTACCAATGATTGACCATTTGAAACTAATATTTTCTGGTTACTTGAATTATATTTACAAAATATTTTTTTTGGGTAGGAGACAATACAATTACCTTTCTCTAATTTATCATTTATATTTTGTTCAAACTTAAATGATAGATTATCTATTTTTTTAAGATTACTTATAATATTAGATTTTGTTGATGCTTGAACCTCATTGATAAAAAAATATATAGCAATTAATAAAATTATTTTTTTCATTAAAGCACATCTCTTTTTCCAACATGATTTGCTTTGCTTACAATCCCATCAGCTTCCATCATGTCGATAATCCTTGCTGCACGATTATAACCAATTTGTAATTTTCTTTGTAAAAAAGAAGTTGAAGCTTTACCCTCAGATCTTATTATCTCCACAGCTGTGTTGTATAATTCATCTTTATCTCCATAATTTTTTGAATTTTCGCTCATTTCTTTTTCATCTGCAAAATTTAGAATTTCATCAACATAATCTGGCTTAGCTTGTGATCTCAAAAAATTATTTATTTTTTCAATTTCACTTTCAGATACAAAAGGTGCGTGTATTCTCATAATTTTATTAGCCGAGGACATATACAACATGTCTCCCTTGCCTAATAGTTGTTCTGCACCTTGCTCACCCAATATAGTTCTACTATCTATTTTTGAGGTAACCTGAAATGAAATACGTGTTGGAAAATTCGCTTTAATTGTACCAGTTATCACATCAACACTAGGTCTTTGAGTCGCCATTATTATATGAATTCCAGCAGCTCTAGCCATTTGAGATAATTTTTGAATATAATTCTCAATTTCTTTCCCTGCAACCAGCATTAAATCTGACATTTCATCAACTACTACAACTATGTAAGGCATTGGGAGTTTATGTTTTGAATTGTATCCGTCAATATTTCTTACACCTTCTTTTGTCATTAATCTGTATCTACTCTCCATTTCTTTAACAACCCACCCCAATACCGAGGTAGCTTTTTTTGCTTCAGTAATTACGGGACAAAGTAGATGAGGAACCCCTTCGTACGTAGATAGCTCAAGCATTTTTGGATCTATTAAAATAAATTTGCAATTTTCTGGATTGTGTCGATACAAAAGTGAGAGGATAATAGTGTTTATACACACTGACTTTCCAGAGCCAGTAGTTCCTGCTATTAATAGATGAGGCATTGAGGTTAAATCTCTAACGATTGGCTCTCCAGAAATATTTTTTCCTAGAGCAATAGGTAATTTTATATCTTTTTTTTTAAAAACTAAATCATTGAGAATCTCGCTTAAATAAACATTTTCTCTTGTTTGATTTGGTAACTCTATGCCGATAGTATTACTGCCAGGAATAGTAGATATTCGTGCTGACTCTGAGCTAGTATTTCTTGCTATATCATCTGATAAGTTTATTATTTTTGAGACTTTTATTCCAGCAGCAGGCTCAAACTCATTTAATGTCACGACTGGACCATGACTTACCTTTTTTATATTTCCGTTTACTCCAAAATCTAAAAGTATTTTTTCAAGGAAAGAAGGATCTATATTATCATTCTTAATAGATTTTGATCTCTCATTTTTCTTGGGTATTTTCAATAATTCTACCGAGGGTAATTTGAATTTAGTTTTGGCTATATTAGGGAAATTTTCAGCCTTAATAAATGGCAAATCTTCTTGTATTAAATTTTTTATTTCATCCTGAGGTATATATTCTTTAATGACTTCATTTTCATTTGTGTAATTTTTATTTCCTCTTTTAAAAAAATCAGTAATTTTTTTGATTACCAAAATAAAACTTTTTATACTGAAATTTATACTCAATAAAAAGAATGCCAATATAACTAAAATTAAAATATAGAATGAAATTGATTCATTTGTTTTAATAATCAAGCTTAAAAAGGTTTCATCAAGATATCTACCTATAAAGCCACCGTTTCCATTAATATAAAGTTTAAAAGCATTGTTGTAATAATGGTTAAAGAAAAGTGAACCTACAACTGAATAAACAATTATATAAAATACGTTTTCTATTATAGACAAAATTTTTTTAATTCTAATAATATTTAATCCTATCAGCAAAAAGGAAATTGGTATTAGAAAAGTAATTAGACCAAATGACTGAAAGAAGAGATCTGATACGTAACTTCCATGAAAACCTAAAAAATTTTTAATTTCATAATTTTGTGGAAATATAAAATTTGGGTCCTCAGGCGAGTAAGAAATTAATGATATTAAAAGAAGAATTCCTAAAATTGATATAATCAAACCCAAGATTTCTATTAATCTTCTTTTTATAAAAATAAATATTGAATTGCTTAATTTATTAATATCCATATCAGCTGAATCAAATATATCACTTTGTATCATCTAATTTTTGTTGTTAAAATTAAAATAATTATGAAAGTTTGTATATTAGGAGATGGATTAATAGGCTTAACGTTGGCACAAACTTTAGTTAAGCAAGGAATATATGTGGATATTTTTTCTTCAAACAATCCAATAAATCAAAAAAAAACACAAACACTAGGAATTTCAAAATCAAATACTAATTTTTTTAACAAAAATATTCTGAATATACAAAATTTATTGTGGGATATAAACAAAATAGAAATCTACAGTGAAAACCTTAATAATGAAAAAATTTTAACTTTTCAGAACCAAAAAGAAAAACTTTTTTCAATTGTTAAGAATTATGAATTGTATAATTTACTTAAAAAAAAATTAAAAAAAAACCTTTTATGTATTTTTAAAAAAACAATTAGTTCAAAAGATTTATTGAAAAGCGATTATAAATTAATAATTAATACTGACTTCTCGAATTCACTTACAAAAAAACTTTTCTACAAGCATTTTAGAAAGGATTACAACAGTATTGCTTATGCCACGATTATAAAGCATAAAAAATTAGAAAATAACATAGCGACTCAAATTTTCACGTCTAACGGTCCATTAGCTTTTCTCCCACTTTCGAAAACAGAGACCTCGATTGTTTTTTCATATAAAGGCAATAAAAAAATAGATCTTAAACAGTGTGTTAAAAAGTATAATAATAGATATGAAATTTTATCATTTAGGGATATATCAAGTTTTAAATTAGTATCATCAAATCTTAGGTCATACTTTAATAAAAATGTTTTAGCATTTGGCGATTTATTACATAAAATACATCCATTAGCAGGACAAGGTTTTAATATGTCTTTAAGAGATATAAAAGAAATTCTTAAACTTATTATATTGAAGAAAGAAAACGGGTTAGATCTAGATTATTCAATTTGTATTGATTTTGAAAAAAAAACAAAACATAAAAACTTTATTTTTTCTAATAGTATCGATTTCATTTATGAGTACTTTAATTTTGAAAACAAAATAAAAAAAAACTATCTAAGCAAAGCATTAAAATATTTGGGAAAGAGTCGTAAAATAAACAAAATCTTTACCAATGTTGCTGATAATGGCTTTATATTTTAAATTTATTGGATGGTTGTATTGTTATAATTATCAAAAGTATATGTTGTTAAGATATCTGCAATTTTAGATTTTCTTGCATCTAAATTTTTAGTTTCAAGTAAAACTTGTTTTTCCTCTAATGTAAATGGAGACGCCATAGCTAAAGCATTAATGGTTTCGTCTAAACTTTGATTTTCTAAAGTTTTCCAATTTATTATGAATCCTCTCTTCTCAAAAAGATTTCTTAAGTCTCTGAAGATCAATTCTAGATCAGAAAATTTCAAATCTTCTTCTTTTTTCTCTAAATCATCATAAAATTTGTCAAAACTAATCTCACATTCTCGATAATTTTTTTTCGAATTAATCTCACTTATGATATTAAATCTTATTACTCCCTTTAGTTCGATTAAATACCTATCATCATCGGTTTTTTGTAAATCCAAAATTTTACCTAAGCAACCAATTTTATGTAATTCAGGTATATTTTGACTTTCATTTTTAGGTATTTTTGGTTGTATCATGCCTAATAATTTATCAGTTTTCATACAATCATTTATCATTTCTATATACCTTGGCTCAAATATATTGAGTGGAACCGTAGTATTAGGAAAAATTATAAAATTACTGAGAGGAAAAACAGCAATTTTTTTTGGTAAATTCTCTTTTTTCATGATTATAATTATATCATAGTTAATATTGCTTGAATAAAAAAATACAGCTTAATATACTGTCTCATGTGCGGGCATAGCTCAGTGGTAGAGCGTCTCGTTGCCAACGAGAAGGTCGAGGGTTCGACCCCCTTTGCCCGCTCCAATTAACATGAAATGTTAGTAAAAATTTATGAGTGATTTAGCAAATAAAAAATGTATTCCTTGTGAAGGAAATATTCCTCCATTTAATTTTGAGGAAATTCACAATTATCTAAAACAAGTAGATGGATGGGAAGTTGTTGAAGACAAAATTGATGGATTTCATTTGATTAAAAATTTTAAATTTGATGACTTTTTACAAAGTCAAGAATTTGTAAATAGTGTAGGAAAGATTGCAGAAGCAGAGGGACATCATCCAGATTTATGGTTTGGATGGGGTTATGCAAGAATAAAAATTTTTACACATGCCATAAAGGGTTTAGCAGAAAGTGATTTTATTCTGGCAGCTAAGATAGATAAGATTAGTTAATTAATGATTAAAATGCCTTGTTTTAGAAAATACTAAAATAGTATTTGTTAGATTGGCGAATTTAATTATTTCCTTATCATTTTTTGATCCTGACGGTTGAATGACAGCAGAAACTCCAGATTGAATTAATTTTTCAATACCATCAACAAATGGAAAAAAAGCATCTGATGCTGCAAAAAGTTCCATATTTTTTTTAAAATTTCGAAATTTTTTCATTTTATTAATTGCAATTTGACAACTATCTAACCTACTTGGTTGTCCTGAACCTATTCCAATAGTTTTGTAATCATTGGTAATTACTATTGCGTTCGATTTAACATTTCGGCAAACATTAAACGCAAAAATTAGTTTATTAAAAGTTTCATTACTTGGTTTTCGTTTAGACACTACTTTAAAGTCTTTTTTTGATAAATTATTATTATCTAAATTTTGTATTAGAATCGAATTATACTTACTTATAAAATTAAGCTTATTTTCACACTTAAATTTAGAAGTATCAATTATCCTTAAATTTCTTTTTTTCTTTAGGAGACTTATTGATTTTTTATCAAAACCTTTTGCCATTATTATCTCGAAATAAATCTTGTTAACTTCTTTAGCTAAATCTTTATTCATTTTAAAATTACATGAAACAATTCCACCATAAGCGCTAATTGGATCACTTTCTAAGGCTTCTTTGAATGATTTTATTTTATTTTGATTAATTGAAACTCCACAAGGATTTGTATGTTTTATTATGGTTACGCCTTTATTGTTTGGTAATAATTTTGTAACATTTAGTGCAGAATAAATATCATTATAATTATTATAGCTTAAGTTTTTTCCACTAAGCTGAACAATATCTTGATCATAATTTCTAGAGTAAATCGCTGCTTTTTGATGTGGGTTTTCCCCATATCTCACTTGCCTAACCAGTTTACCAGAAAATATACTTTTTTGTGGAAAAGTATTATTTGATTTCTTGTTAAAATATTTGAAAATGATTGACTCGTAATAAGCAGTCTCCATAAATGCTTCCTCAGCTAGTTTTTCTCTAAAACTTAATTTTGTAAATCCTTTGTTAATTCTTATTTCATTGATAAACGGTTCGTATTGATTTGGATTACATATAACGACCACATCATTATAATTCTTCGCTGCAGCTCTTACCATGGTTGGACCTCCAATATCTATATTTTCTATTATTTTGATGTGATTTCTTTTTTTTAATAAAGTATCTTCGAATGGATAAAAGTTGGCAACTATTAGGTCTATATTTTCATAATTTTTTTTTTTTATTTCTTTATAATGTTTTTTGTTATGTCTTTTATTTAAAATACCTCCATAAATTTTTGGGTGAAGTGTTTTTACTCTTCCATCTAAAATTTCAGGTGTGTTAGTAAACTTTGAAAGATCAATACATTTAAATCCAAGTTTTCTAATTTTTTTATAAGTGCCACCAGTACTTATGATCTCAACCTTATATTTAGAGAGTGTATTTATAAGTGGTTTTAAGTTTTCTTTGTTTGATACTGAAATTAAAGCCCTTCGAATTTTGCGCATCATATTTTACTCAATTCCCATTCAATATTGAAATCTTTCTTATTTGCAATTCCTGAGATAAATATATTTTGATTTTCAATATAAGTTTTTTTATTACCGAAATATAAACCATTATCAATGTCAATGTTATGATTATTACAAGTAAATCTCCAACCCTCAGCGTCCATTTCGATTAATATTGATTTATGGTCTTGAGTTTTCATTATTTTTGCAAGAGGATTTAGATGAAATCGTATATCAAATTTAACATTTGTAATTATTTTTTTAGAGTTAAGTCTTTCAATTCCTTTTAATTTATTAATTTTTGGAAAAAATTGAATTTCCCTCTCATAAATTAGGTTATATTTTTTTAAAAATCCATCATGTGAAGCTGCTATTTTCCATTCATCTTTTTCAAAGCTTATTTTCTTTATGTCAGTTTTTAAACCATCTTTAATTTCAAATTTAGAGTGTGAATTTTTGATAAATTTACAAGATGAATTATCATCAACAACTAAAACGTTGTGTACTGCTGAAGATCTTGACATTTCTTTGAAGTCAAAATTTTCATCATCATAATAACCTGAATTAGTGAATATTTTTTTCCCATTCGAAACAAATTCAAATGATAGAGCACCAGCTTGGTATTCATCTGAAAATTTTTTATTTGGTGATGAACCAACATCCATTATTAGATTTGCTTTCTTATCTTTAAAACTCACATAATTTGAAAATTCATAATTGCTGTTCTTAAATGAATAACCTAGTCTTTTTAAATAAGTATCGAATTCTTGATTATTAGAATTGTTGTTTCCATTAAATAAAGGGTCAAATTTTAAATTTTTCCAAAAAAAGGCATAGGATTGTCCAAGATTAAAAATACTTTCATCAATAAAATTTGGTATTTCTGATTGGGACTCTTTGAACCATTCCCTTATGAGTATTAGATATTTTAGAAAAAACACAGATGATTTAATATTTCTTGATTTGGGAAAACCATTATTATCAATTGTATATCTGATAATTTTTTTAAGATTTTCTAAGCCTTTAATCGTAAAATTTTTTTCATTTTTGTAAGATAAACCCACGAGGATAATTGCTGCAGCACCTCTGATTTTATTATCAAGTTTACTCTCTTTATCTATTTGGTTTATTAAATGAAATGTTTGTTTATGTATGATTGAACTATAATCTTTTTGGTACTGGTCTCCTGCATTATCATAAGTAAGAACTGTGTTAGATAACCAAGATATAATTCTTTTTGATGTTACTTCAAAATTCCAATTTTTTGAATTGTATTTATAATTTTTTTCTATCCAATTTTTGATCACTGTTTGAACAGATTTATTTGATGACTTTAAATCAAGACTAAAAAGCCAATAAAAATTATTTAATTTTTGTAACTGTTTTTGGTTTAATTCTCTATCCGACCAGAAGTTATTATATGAAAAATTATCAATATTAAATTTTTTTGATTTAATTTTAACTATAGATGATAACAAATATGAGCTTGGTTTATATTCTAATTCATAAATTGCCTTAGGTGATATTTTTTTATCGTAAAATATAGAATTTAGATAAACCTGTTTTATAATTTCAAACATATTCGAATAAAATCAATTTAGTTTAATAATTAAATCGATTTTAACAAATCAATATTTTTTTTAATATCTCCATTATTACTTTTAAAAATGGTTGTCCCAGAAACTAAAATATCTACTCCTGACTTTATCGCTAACTTATAATTTTCAAAATCTATTCCACCATCTATTTCAATCTCAAAACGAAATTTTAATTCTTTTCTAATCTTATTAAGTTTTTCTACTTTTTTTAATACTTCAGGCATAAATTTTTGCCCACCAAAACCTGGATTTACACTCATTATTAAAATTAAATCTACTTGATTTAAAAATTTTTCAACAACCTCAACTTTAGTCTCAGGATTTAATGATATTCCCACTTTCTTTTTTAGTTCCTTAATTTTATTTATAGAGTCTAAAAGATTATCAGTTGCTTCTGGATGTATTGTTATAATATCTGCACCAGCGTTGGAATAACTCTCAATATATTTATGAACTGGTGATATCATCAAATGAACATCAAAGGGTAGTGATGAATTCTTTTTTAATGCCTTGATAACAGGAGGTCCAATAGTCAAATTAGGCACAAAGTGGCCGTCCATAACATCAACGTGTATCATATCTGCACCAGCTTTTTCTAATTTTTTGATTTCATTACCTAATTGACTGAAATCTCCAGATAATATTGAAGGTGAAATTTGTATTTTTTTCATTATGACAAATTTACTAGTATCAATTTTTAAAATTTAATTGAATTAAAAAATTGGTAAATTTGTCTCGAAATTTCGCTTTCCAATGGAAATGATAGCATACCCATTATGGAATATCCCAAAATCCAAGGCATTAAATAAAATCTTATCATAAAAAAAAACCAAGCAATATAAAGGGGCACGATTGGTTGAATTATAAAGGATGGAGTTATGGGCTTAAATAAATTGATAAGAGGATTAGTAAATTTTACGAATACTTTCATGAAAAAAAATTGAGAGTCTTCTTTTTGGAAAATATTCATTGCGACTCTGCCAATTAATGTCCACATTATTACCCCAAGTATGTAATCAATAATGTACACCATTGGGTGAAAATTAGCCGACATTTGAGAATTTATATTGGAAAAAGAGTTGAATTAAAAGGGGCGAAATTAATCGCCCCTTTAAATAATTATTTAGTGTTGCTTGCCAAGGATCGATTTACCAGCTGGTACTCGAACCTCATCAACCATTTTTTGCGTTGCAGCGTTAGGTGCTTGTGTCATCAAACTGACCACAACCATAGCTACTAAGCTGACAGCTGAACCAAAGATACCAAATGTTAACTGTGTAATACCTAAGAATCCGCTTCCACCTGATCTTACCCAAACTAGATAAGCAGCACCGGAAACTAATCCTAAGAACATACCAGCTACAGCACCTTCTTTGTTAGCTCTCTTCCACCATACACCAAGTACTAGTGGGAAGAATAGTCCTGACATCGCAAAGTCAAAAGCCCAGATTACTGAACCTAAAATACCTTGGATCTCAAGAGCTGCGATTGTTGCTCCTGCAAAACCAATTACTACAAGTAATACCCTTGCAACAACTAGTCTCTTCGCAGTCTCAGCTTTCGGATCGATGATCTTATAGTAAACATCGTGTGAGATTGCGTTTGCAATTGCTAAGATCAAACCATCAGCTGTTGACATGGCAGCAGCCATACCTCCAGCAGCAACCAGACCTGAAATTACATATGGTAATCCAGCTATTTCTGGTGTTGCTAACACAACGGCCTTACCACCCATGAAAAACTCATTTAACTCGAGAGTTCCATTACCGTTAAAGTCGCTGATAAACATTAGGTTAGCGCTGTTCCAGTTTTGATACCAATCTATCGCTTGAACTTCTGTAATTGATTTACCAATAATACCGGTTGATAATGTTGGATCCATCAATGACAACTTAGATAGTGTCGCTAACATTGGAGCAGAAGAATAGAGCAGGAAGATAAAAAATAAAGACCAACCTACTGATTTTCTAGCAGCTTTTACACTTGGAGTAGTGAAATATCTCATCATCACGTGAGGCAATGAAGCTGTTCCCATCATCATCGCTAACGCTAATGAAATAAACGCCCAAGGTGTTGCATTAACCGCTGAGTGAGCTTTCGTTATTCCAGCCAAACCTTTTGGCACTTCTTTTAGATTTTCAGCAGAGTTTTTTACAAAACCAAACTGAGCTTCCAATTCAGCAATTCTTGATACCTCATCAGCTAACATAAAATGCGGGAAAAAACCTGCACCTATTTTGTTACTGATCCAGAATACTGGCAATAAGTAAGCTATGATTAATACAATGTATTGTGCGACCTGTGTCCAAGTTACTCCTCTCATACCACCTAACATAGAACATAATAAGATACTTATTAGTCCAACATAGACAGCGTATTGGAATGGAATATCAAGTGCAACAGATGCAATAGTACCTGTAGCGTTAATTTGTGCAGTTACATAAGTAAATGAAGCAACCGTTAAAACGACTACTGCCATAAACCTACTTAGATTACCTCCATATCTTGTACCAATGAAATCTGGAACTGTGTAACAGCCAAATTTTCTTAAGTATGGTGCTAATAAAGATGCAACTAAAACATATCCACCAGTCCAACCTACAAGAAGTGCCATATATCCGTAACCTTTGAAGTAAATACCTCCTGCCATTGCAACGAATGATGCACCAGACATCCAGTCTGCTGCAGTTGCCATTCCGTTGAATACAGTTGGCACTTGTCTTCCAGCTACGTAATACGCATCAGCTTGAGCTGTACGTGATAGATAACCAATTATAGCATAGATGGCTACTGTAAAAGCAACGAAACAAATTCCAATTATTTTTGCAGTTGCGCCCATCTGTTCGGCAATCGACATAATTATTATGAAAGCCAGGAAACCTCCTGTGTAGATTCCATAAACCTTAGGAAGATTGTCTATAAAATTACCTTTAATCATTAGTCATCTCCTTTTTCACTGAAGCCGAATTCTTCGTCAATTTTTTCTTGTCTATTTGCAAACCAAAAAATTAGTATTACAAATATTCCAAGAGATCCCTGACATGTGAACCAATAAGTCAATGGATAACCGAATGGTCCCGTGACTTCGTTCATTTCTGCTCCGAAAAGGAAGATGCCAATTGAGAATACAAACCAAATTGCTAAAGTCATCATTAGCAAACCCTTGGATTTTTCCCAGTGTTGTTCTTGTTTTGACATTTATACCTCTCTCTTATTAGTTATAACTGCATAAAACCATAACCATTATCAAAGAGATTTAAAGTGTTAAAATTGTTCAAAATCTCTCTATTTTTGGGATATATATAATAAAAATATCTAATTTTATGGGTAAATATAAGCTTACTTGGAGAGATCTCACGTGGAGAGATTTTAAAATTTACCTGTTTGCTCTTTTCAAAGCTTTCATCCCAAAAAAAAAGATTAAAAATCTTGATGATCTTGAAGAATTTATTCAATCTAAGTCAGCTTGGGTAACCCAAGTTACACTTTATGGGTATTTGAAAACTAGAATGGGAACACGCTATGTTCTACATTTTGAAAATGATGAATTTATGTCATCAGTTAACTTAGCAAAATGGAATATCTATTCAGTAGCCTTACAAGACCTAACTCTCTATACCTTTTCTTACCTTAAGAATAATTTCAATTTTGATGATTTTGAAAAATCTAAAGAAATTTTTTTAAAAATTTTAGATGATGAAATTACCAACAAGATGCCCCTTAATATAATAGAAAGTGCAAAAAATAATTTTAGTGATAGGTTACACAATATAAATTGGGATAATTATTACAATGACCTTCCATTTAACCCAAGTGCATTATCATTATATAAATGGGCACCAATTGCAGAAGAATTAAAAACTTTAGATAGAAAAATTGTTCTAAATTCAGTTATCTTAAAATGGGATACTGTCAAAAAAGAATTTCAAGAAAGAATAAATTTTTAATTATTTTTTCTATTTTCAACTAAACTATCAACAACATTTGGATCTGCTAAAGTGGTCGTATCACCAAGTTGCCCATGCTCATTAGCTGCAATTTTTCTTAAAATTCTTCTCATAATTTTACCTGATCTAGTTTTAGGTAAACCTGGGGTAAATTGTATAAGATCAGGTGTTGCCAGTGGACCAATTTGTTTTCTTACCCATAGTTTTAATTCTCTTTCAAGATCACCCGTTTCAGTCTCCCCAACATTAAGTGTAACATAACAATAAAGTCCATTACCCTTTATATCGTGAGGATAACCAACAACAGCTGCCTCAGCAACTTTGGGATGTGCAACAAAAGCACTTTCAATTTCCGCCGTTCCAAGATTGTGACCTGATACAATAATAACATCATCTACTCTTCCAGTTATCCAATAATAACCATCTTTATCCCTACGACATCCATCTCCAGTAAAATATTTACCATCGAATTGAGAAAAGTAAGTGTCAATAAATCTTTGATGATCACCGTAAACCGTTCTCATCTGCCCTGGCCAAGATTGGGAAATACAAAGTCTACCTTCACCTGCTCCTTTAATCTCTTTTCCGTTTTTGTCTACTAAACATGGTTTTATACCATAAAAAGGTTTTGTGGCAGATCCAGGTTTAAGTGGAATAGCTCCTGTCTGCGGTGCGATAAGTATTCCTCCTGTTTCTGTTTGCCACCACGTATCAACTATTGGGCATTTTGAATTACCAACAGTTTTGTAGTACCACATCCAAGCTTCGGGGTTTATTGGCTCTCCAACAGTACCTAATAATTTTAGGGATTTTCTTGATGTCTTATTGACAGGTTCAGTGCCCTCTCTCATTAAAGCTCTGATAGCAGTTGGTGCTGTGTAAAATGTGTTTACTTTGTATTTGTCAACTATTTGCCACCATCTAGAGCTATCCGGGTAATTAGGTATACCTTCAAACATTATAGTTGTAGCACCATTAGAAAGCGGTCCGTATATAATATAACTATGTCCAGTTACCCATCCAATGTCTGCTGTGCACCAATAAATATCTTTAGGTTTGTAATTAAATATATATTGGTGAGTCATTGATGCATAGACCATATATCCACCAGTTGTATGTAAAACACCTTTGGGTTTTCCAGTAGATCCTGAAGTATAGAGTATGAACAATGGATCCTCAGCATTCATCTCTTCAGGCTCACAGTTAGCAGGAACGTCCTTAATTAAATCATGATACCAAACATCTCTATCTTCGTTCCAAAACACGTAATTACCTGTCCTTTTTACAACAATACATTTTTTGACATTCGGACAGTTTGTTAATGCTTCATCAGTAGTAGCCTTTAGAGGTATTTTTTTTCCGCCCCTAACACCTTCGTCCGCAGTGATTATATACTCTGACTCACAATCGTTAACTCTTCCCGAAATTGATTCTGCAGAAAATCCTCCAAATATTATAGAATGAATTGCACCAATTCTTGCACAAGCCAGCATTAAAATTGCTAATTCCGGTATCATAGTTAAATAAATTGTAACTCGATCTCCTTTTTGAATTCCAAGTTTCTTTAATCCATTCGCAGCTTTTGATACTTTTTGGTGTAATTGATTGTAGGAAATTTTTTGACTGTCTTTAGGATCATCACCAACCCAAATGATAGCAGTCTTATCTTTTTTATCCTTTAAATGTCTATCAATACAGTTTGCTGATGCATTTAAAGTTCCATCTTCAAACCATTTAATTCTAACATCATCTTTACTATATTTAACATCTTTAATCTTCTTATAAGGCTTTATCCAATTAATTCTTTTACCTTCTTTTTTCCAGAAGGTGTTATTATTTTTAATTGAGTCTTTGTACTTTTTTAGGTATTGGACTTTATTTGCCAGACTACTCTTAATCCATTCAGGCCTGGTTTTAACTATTAATTCAGAGACCGATGATTTTTCTTTTACAATTTGATTCTTCTTATTTGATGAAGTCTTTCTTTTAATTACTTTTTTATTTCTCGCTGTTTTTTTTTTAACTTTTCTCTTAGTCTTTTTTTTGTTTTTATTTTTGTATTTAGATTTTTTTTTTCTTTTTAGCATAGCTTTAATTTTATTATTAAATTTTAACCATGTTATTCAAGATTTTCCAGCTTTTAGAGTCTATTGGCATAACTGAAAGTCTACTTTGTTTTATTAATGATAAATGGCTTAATTCCTTGTTTTTTTTAATAGTTTTTAAAGAAACTGGTGTTTTAAGTTTTTTTTTAAATTTAACTGTTACAGCTACAAAACGACCAGTTTTGTCTGTTTTATCTAAATAAGCTTCTTCAATAACTTCAACAATACCCACAATTTCTTTTCCAATATTTGAATGATAAAAAAAACATTTATCACCCTTTCTCATTTTTTTTAAATTTTTTGAGGCTTGATAATTTCTAACACCATCCCAAGGTGCCCCTTTCTTCCCAGCTTTTTTTTGTTGATCAATCGACCAAACATCTGGCTCAGATTTAAGTAGCCAATAACTCATTATAATTGGACGCCAGCTCCTTTAAGAAATGCCGCATCCTCATCTAATTGCCATCTTGGTTTTGCGGGATAATCTAAATCATTAAATAGTTTTAGCTTAAATTTTTCTAAACCAACCATCGCAATCATTGCTGCGTTATCACCACATAATTCTATAGGAGGAAAAATACTTTGGTAATCTTTTTCTTTACATAATTTCATTAACATTGCTCTTATTTTTTTATTTGCAGCTACTCCACCAGCAACCACAAATTTTTTTTCTTTTGGGTTATTCATTTTTTCAAATTCATTAAAAGCAATAATTGTTTTCTTATACAAAATTTCTTCAATTGTTTTTTGAAAAGAAGCAGCAAGGTCAAATTTCTCCTGGTCATTTTTAATTTTTTTAGATATTTTAAGCACGGCAGTTTTTAATCCTGCAAAAGATAAATTACATCCGCCTTTATTTATAATTGGTTTAGGCAATTCGAATTTTTCTGGATTTCCTTTTTTAGCCAAAACTTCGATTTTACGTCCACCAGGGAATTCTATTTCTAAAAGTTTTGCAGTTTTATCAAACGCTTCTCCCAGGGCATCATCAATTGTTGTACCTAATCTTTTATATTTGCCAAGAGCCTGAACACTTAAATATTGAGAATGCCCTCCAGAAATCAGCAAAAGTAGATATGGGTAGTCTAGTTTAGAATTCAATTTTGGACTTAAGGCGTGTCCTTCAAGATGATTTACAGCTATAAATGGTTTGTTTGTTGTAAATGCAAAAGTTTTTCCAAAGCTTAACCCGACTGATAGACATACAATTAAACCAGGCCCTGCTGTAGAAGCTATAGCATCAATTTCATCAATTTTTTTTCCACTTTTATTAATAGCTTTTTTAACAATCCAATCTATTTTTTCGATGTGTGATCTTGCTGCTAATTCAGGAACTACTCCCCCAAATTCTTTATGAACATCCTCTTGACTGGAAACAATGTTAGATAAAACAATTGGTATACCTTGCTCATTTTCAGTAACTAAAGATGCTGCAGTTTCATCGCAACTCGATTCTATTCCAAGAATTAAGGGTTTTTTGTTCATTCAAATTAGTTTTAATAATTGTACAATCTCAATACAAGTAAGAAATATATTTTTATGAAAAAAAAAATAATAATTGGCGCAAGAGGAAGCAAGTTAGCTATACTTTATGCACAAAAAGTAAAAGATAAGATTATTCAAAGTGCCAGTTTTAGGGAGGAGGAGGTTTCTATAAAATCAATATCTACAAAAGGTGATCAGATTGAAGATATAAGATTATCAGAGGTTGGCGGTAAAGGTTTATTTTCAAGTGAAATAGAAAAACAACTTCTTAAAAAAGAAATTGATGTTGCTGTCCACGCTCTTAAAGATATGCCTGTAAATGAAACTAAGGGACTTATCACTGACTCGTTTCTCGAGAGAAATGATCCACGGGAAATTCTTATAACATTTAATAAAAAAAAGATTAAAGACTTAGATGTTAATTCTATAATCGGAACATCTTCCTATCGTAGAGAGTTTCAAATTAAAAAAAAAAGACCTGATCTTAATTGTAAACTCATAAGAGGAAACGTAGATACCAGGATAAAAAAGTTAAGAGATGGCCTTTATGACGGAATAATTTTATCAAGCGCTGGAATAAAATTTTTAAAATTTGACGAATACATTACAGAAACTTTTGAAACTGAGGAAATTATTCCTAGTGCTGGACAAGGAATTATTGCTATTCAGTGTAGAGAAAAAGATGATGAAGTTATCTCATTGTTAAAAAAGATTAATGATGATCAAACTTACAGAAGAGCACATACTGAGAGAAATGTTTTAAAAGTTTTAGAGGGCAACTGTGAAACTGCAGTTGGTGTTCATTCTAAAATAGAAGGCGATCAGCTTATAGTAGAAGCTGAGCTTTTTTCTTTAGATGGATTGGAGAGGTACTATGAAAAAAAAATTGTTGAAAAATCAAAGTTTAGAGAGATTGGTGCAGAGATTGGTGAGATTCTAAAAAAAAAATCTAATAATTCTTATAAGAAATGATATGCATATTTTGTTGACTAGACCATTAGAAGATTGCTCAGCACTAGCTTTGAGGTTTCAATCGCTAGGCCATAAAATATCCCATCTTCCCTTACTTAATATTGAAAAGATTAGTTATGATAAAATTAACTTTTCTGAATATGGAGGAATAATTTTCACTAGTGCAAACGCCGTTAAGTATTTAGATTTAAAAAATATAGATAAAAAAATTAAGTGTTTTTGTGTGGGAAATGTAACAGAAAAAAAAGCTCGTGATCTAGGTTTTCAAAATACATTTCCTGCCGAGGGAAATGTATCAAATTTAAAAGAATTAATTTTAAGAACATACGATACTAAAAATAAAAAACTTATTTATGTTAGTAGTGAAACAATATCTGTTGACTTAGATCAGCAGTTGGCTTTAGAGGGTTTTGTTGTAAAAAGAATTATTAATTATAGAGCAAAATATAATCAAAAATTTGATGATGAGTTTATATTCAAATTAAAAGAAAATTTACCTGATATAGTTTATGTTTATTCACAAAATAGTGCCTCAAGTTTTCTTAATTTTATAAAAATATATCAAACCGAGACTTTATGGATGAATACAAATTTGATGTGTATTGGTGAGAAAACCTCGTCTATATTGAATGAAATTAAATGGAAAAAAATATTTCTTTTTAATCCTGGAGAAGAGGAGTTTTTGTTATATAAAATTTAGTTATGGATTTAATAAATAATTTTTCAGAAATTTTTTTATCGGTCTGGAATAAAGGGATTTTAGGTGTTGACATTTTTCAAATATTAATCGGTTTAGGAATTTTTTTAATCTTCTTAATCTTTAGAGGCATTTTAAGTAAACTAATAATAAAAAAATTAGAAATAATCTCAAAAAGAACAACCAATAAATTAGATGATACTTTTGTAAACGCTCTTGAAGGACCAGCAAGATTTTTACCAATAGTTTTAGGATTTTTTATTGCAAGTTATTATATGACTTTTTCTGCCGAAAGTAGAGATCTTGTTGATACAATTAACAGAACTTTAATAACGATATTAATTTTTTGGGTAATGCATCAAGTTATTGAACCCGTTTCTTATATTCTAAGTGGTCTTGATAAAATTTTAACCAAGGAGTTAATTGGATGGATAATTAAATCATTAAAAATTTTAATTTTTATTTTAGGTTTAGCTGCTGTTTTGGAATTATGGGGTATCAAAATTGGTCCCATTATCGCTGGTTTGGGTTTATTTGGTGTGGCTGTAGCTTTAGGTGCACAAGATTTATTTAAAAATCTAATATCAGGCATTTTAGTTCTAGTTGAAAAAAGATTTAAAATAGGAGATTGGATTTTAGTCGATGGAATAATAGAGGGCATAGTTGAAAAAATTGGTTTTAGATCTACGACTATTAGAAAATTTAATAAATCTTTAGCAATAATTCCTAATTTTCAGTTTGCAGAAAATGCGGTTATTAATGTAAGTGAAACTTCAAACTGGTTGATTAGTTGGATTATCACACTTCAATATGACACGACTGTCGATCAATTAAAAACCATAAGAGATCAAATAGAAAACCATATCAATAAAAGTGATGACTTTAAGCAAAGCATTGGTGTTGCGGTCAGAGTTGATAAATTTTCAGACAGTTCGATAGATATGTATGTTCGTTGTTTTACAAAAACAAACAGCTGGAATGATTGGTTGTCTGTAAAAGAGCGTTTAGCAATAGAAATTAAACAAATTGTTGAAAGCAATAAAGCTTCTTTTGCTTTTCCAAGTCAGTCGATTTATGTTGAGAAAAAATGATAGCTATTTTTTATTTAGTTTTACAGATCTTAAAACTCTATTCCTATGTTGTAATTGCAAATGTAATAATCAGTTGGCTAGTCGCCTTTAATATTTTGAATACCCAAAGTAGATTTGTTTATTTGGTTTTAGAATTTACTTATCGGCTAACTGATCCAATTTTAAATAGGATAAGACGTTTTTTGCCAAATTTAGGTGCCTTGGATATTTCACCTATAATTTTACTTTTATTGATTTGGTTTATAGAAATGTGTATGAAGCTTTATGTTGCACCAATGATATTTTAAATAAATTATGATTTTAATTGATGGAAAAAAAGAAGCTGCATTATTAAGAGAAGAGCTTAAAAAAGAGGTCTCTGAACTTAAATCAAAATACAATGAAGTTCCCGGTCTATCAGTAATCTTAATTGGAGATTTAACTCCAAGTCAAATTTATGTTAGAAATAAAGAAAAATCAGCTAATGAGGTTGGATTAAAGTCCGAAGTAATAAAGTATCCCGATAGTGTTGAAGAAAAAGTAATTTTAGAAAAAATAAATGAATTAAATAATGATAAAAGTGTTTCCGGTATATTGGTTCAATTACCTTTGCCAAAACACATAGATAAAAAAAAAGTTATTGAGGCGATTGATCACACAAAAGATGTTGATGGATTTCATCCCATAAATGTCGGCAATCTTTCTTCTGGTTACGAGAGCTCAGTACCTTGTACTCCTCTTGGATGCTACTTGTTAATTAAAAAATTTGAACCGAATTTAAATGGTAAAAAAGCTGTTGTAATAGGTCGATCGAATTTAAATGGTAAACCAATGACACAACTTCTTTTGAAAGAAAATTGTACTGTAACCATAACTCATTCAAAAACTAAAGATTTAAAAGCTGAGTGTTTAGAGGCAGACATTGTTGTAGCTGCCGTTGGTATTCCTGAGTTAGTAAAAGGAGATTGGGTTAAAAAAGATGCAATTGTGATTGATGTGGGTATTAATAAAACTGAAAAGGGAATTGTTGGTGACGTTGCATTTGATGAAGTTTCAAAAAACGCAAAAGCCCTTACGCCGGTTCCTGGGGGTGTTGGTCCAATGACAATCGCGTGTTTGCTTAAAAATACGATTGACTGTTTCAAAAGATCGCAAATTTAATATTTAAATCATTAAAAAATTTTTGGTAAGCTATGTAATGAAAAAACCAAAATATCCATACAGAATTTTAATTATAATGGCTATACTTACAGTCCCCCCAATTGGAGCAACTCAACTTGGATGGTATCTTTATGATCAGCAGACTGGATTTGATTATGGTATGATTATTGGAACTTTTTCAGTAATATTGGTAGCATGGCTGATGTATGAAAAAAATTGGAGAGAGGAAGATGAGGATTAACTAATGGAAAAAATTATCTTTCTTGGGTTAGTAATACCAATTATTGGATTTGTTTTATATCTTGGCGCAACTGCAATAATGAATGGTTTTAGTGCCAAAAGTGCAAATAAAATAACTGAAAACTCTGAAAATGAAAAAATTGATCCTCCTTTATCTGATGAAGAAAGTTTAAGTTATGAGCTTGAAAAATTAAATAATCTTTTAAAAGATGGAGTTTTGACCCAGGAAGAATTTGAGAAAGCAAAAAGAAAAATTTTAGACAACTAATTGTAACTAAGTAACTTTTTAAGTGAGTCAAACTCACCAATTTTATAAATCAAAACATCCTCTTTTTTAAAACCATACTTGTTGGCGCTGGCTTTAAATCTTTTTGGTGGCTCCATTATAGGTTCTAAAGATAGAACGAAAGTTCCCCAATGCATTCCGATTACTTTTTTACTTTTTAAATTTTGAGCAAGCTCTAAAGCTTCTTCAGGATTAGTATGATAAACCGACTTATCTTTATTAGGCATTATTGGATAAAAATTATAGGCACCAATATTTATAAAGGTTAAATCAATTGGGCCATATTTATTACCTATATCCTTATAAATATTTCCTACTCCAGTGTCACAACCAAATAATAACTTTCTATCTTTATATTCGATTAAAAAATTTCCCCATAAAGTTTTATTAGTATCTGTTAGACTTCTTTTTGACCAATGAACAGCAGGTAAAAAAGTAATTTTTAAATTTTTATTTATTACAATTTTATCATACCAGTCCATTTCATTCACATCACTATAACCATTTCTGGTAAAATATTTACCAAGTTTTAATGGGAGTAAAACTTTAGAATTTTTAAAAGGAAATCTTCGGATCGTCATCATATCTTGGTGATCATAATGATTATGGGTGAGTAAAAAAATATCTGTTTTAGGAATTTCGTTTAATTTTAGTGCTGGTTCGGTAAATCTCTTGGGTCCAAAAATTAGTGGCCCAGCATTTTTTGAAAATACTGGATCTGTAATAATTGTTGTTTTACCAAGCTTAATTAAAAATGTTGCGTGGCCAATCCATACTACATAGTCGTCTTCCTGAAATTTTTTTAGGTCCGTTAAAACTTTCTCTTTTTCAATAACATGTTCTTTGGGAACTTTCATATTAAGCTTTTTTTTCTCTCTATTAAAAATTTTGAAGGACCATTTAACATTAGGATCTGGTTTTGGTGAACCCTCAGGATTTCTAAAAGTACCGTCTGGTAAATGGTGATAAGGTTTTTTTTCCACTAAAACTTATTTTTTTAATTGTTAATTTTTATAATTGTTTCTTCCAAAGTTCTACTTATTATTATGGTGCCCTTTTCATTTGGATGTATACCATCACTTAGATTAAACTCGGGCTTCATAGCAACTCCCTCAAGTAAAAAAGGAATAAGCTCTATTTTAAATTTTTCTGCTAAATCAGGAAAAATTTTGTCAAATTTTTTTTTATAAGAAAAACCATGCGAGGTTGGAGCAATCATCCCAGCTAGGATAATTTCAATATTTTTGTCTTGAGCAATTTTTATAATCTTTTCTAAATTGCTTTTTGTTTCTTTTGGCTGGATGCCTCTTAACATATCATTAGCCCCTAAACATAAAATTATTAGATCTATATCTGGCTCACTAAAAGTCCAATCAGCCCTATTTAATCCCCCTGACGATGTACTACCAGAAACACTGCCATCAATAATCTCAATATTATAACCCTTTGCTTCTAAATTTTCTTCTAAAATGACTGGTAAACTATTGTCATCAGACAAACCATAACCAGCCATTAAACTATCACCAAATAATACAACCTTTTCGATTGCATATGCATTAATGGTTAGTAGACAGATAATAATTATTTTAATAATAAAACTTTTGCTCATGAGTATTCTTCTTAAATTAAAAAAGATAAATCTTAAATACCAAACTGGTAAAGATAATATCAGCGTTTTAAAAGATATAAATTTGACCACAAAAAAAAAAGAAACTATTTCAATAGTAGGTGAAAGTGGTTCAGGAAAAACAAGTTTAATCATGTTAATTGGCGGTTTAGAGTATCCAACTTCAGGCAAGATATACTTTCAAGACCACGAAATGACAAAATTAAGTGAGGATGAAGTATCAAAAATTAGAAAAAAGAATATTGGTATAATTTTTCAGTCTTTTTATTTAATTCCAAATTATACAGCTCTAGAGAATGTAACCTTAATTCTTGAATTGAATAAATTTAAAAATCCTGAGAAAGAAGCAAAATCTCTTTTAGATAGATTCGGCCTAAAACATCGACTAAATAATTTACCTAGCCAGTTATCTGGAGGAGAACAACAGCGTGTCGCTATCGCGCGAGCTATTGCTATGAAGCCAGAGCTAATTTTAGCTGATGAACCTACAGGAAATTTAGATACAGAAAATTCTGATATGATTTCTAAAATTTTATTTAGGTATGTTAAAGAAGAAGGTTCCTCATTGATTATGGTAACACATGACCCAAAACTTGCTAATCGTGCAAGTAGAAAAATTAAAATTAAAGATGGAAAAATTAAATAATTTTTATCAATATAAGTTTATCTTAATATATGCCCTGAGAGATTTAAAAAGGAACTATAAAAAAATCTCAAGTATAATCATCTCTCTGTTCATCAGTCTTTTTATTTTAAGTGCGATATTTACTATTGAGGATAGTTTAAAAAAAGAACTAAAAGAAAATGCTAAAGAGCTTTTAGGTGGAGACCTAGAAATTGATTATAATAGAAATCAAGGAGATATAGATTTATTAAATAAAGTTGAAGAGTTTACTACTATAACAGAGATGGTTGAATTCAGCACAATGCTTTCGACAACTAATCGAAAGAAAAATAAATCTTTATTCACTAGAATAAAAACTGTTGACCAAAAATATCCTTTATATGGTGAGGTAACTTATGAACCTGCTGATGCTTATGAAAGAATGCAAAGTGAACCTTATACAATTTTAATTAATGAGAGTTTATCAAAAACCTTAAATATCAAAAAAAATGAAAATGTAAAAATTCAAGATCAAGAATTTCTTGTTATTGGTAAGGTAAGATCTGTTCCAGATGTAAGTGGATTTGTGACTTTTGGAGATTGGGTTTTAACAGGTAAACAGACTTTGGAAATCTTAAAACTTAATGGAATAGGAAATTTTTTAAATTATGAATACAAAGTAAAATTTAATGATAATGATAACCCAGAAATAATTATAAAAAAAATCGAAAGTATTTTTAAAGACGATCAAAAGGTAAAAATTAGATATCCAGAAAACGCAGCAAGTGGATTAAAAAGAGTAATTGGTAACTTTTCACAATTTTTATCCCTTGTCTCAATAAGTGCGATGCTTATTGCTGGTATTGGTATTGCCAATACTCTTTTGTCTTTTATAAATCAAAATAATTTATCTATAGCAGTAAGAAAGGCCTTAGGTTTCTATTCTGGTAACATTAAAAAACTTTATTATTTACAATTGGTAATGTTATTATTTATAATTACTATTTCGGCGTATTTTAGTAGTTTACTAATTGTGCCATTGGCAGACAAATATTTGTCAAGTAGCTTTGGACTTAAGATAAATTTATTTTTTTCTTTTTTTAATTTTTTAAAAATATTTTTAATAGGTTTATTAGTTTTGATAATTTTTTCGATTCCTACAATTAGTTCTATCGATCAAGTAAAAGCTTCAAGTCTATTTAGAAATATATTCCAAAACTTACAATTTTATTATTCAAAAAAATTAATTGGCATGAGTATTATTATGTTATCGATTTTGATTTTAATTTTTACTTACAGGTCAGAAAATCTTGCTTATAGTCTTGGGTATTTTGGGGCATTTTTTATTTGTTTGATTATCTTTTTTCTACTTTCTAAGTTAATCATATTTTCTTTAAAAAAATTAAAATTTAATTCGAGCACTCCTTTAAAAGTATCTATTAAAAATATTACACAATCAAAAAGTATTACCCCTATAACAATTATGTCTTTAGGCCTTGGTGTTACATTACTTTTGACCTTGGCATTAGTTGGAACTAATTTTAAAAGAGAAATAGCAAAATCAATACCTGACATCGCTCCTGATTATTTTTTTGTGGGTATTCAAAATGGAGAGCGTGAAAAGTTTGAACAAAAAATTTTATCAATGGATCCTGGTGCAAATATTGAAATTGTGCCAATGGTTTCTTCAGGAATAGTAAAGATTAATGGTATAAATCCAAATACATATATTACACCTGAAAATGATAGTTATTGGGTAATAGGAAGTGAACGAAGATCATCTTGGACAAAAGAAGTTCCTGAGGATAATCTAATTATTGATGGTAAGTGGTGGGATTTGTCTAAACCAAACCAACTTCAGATATCATTAGATGCTAAGGTTGCAAAAGATTTTAATATTAAATTAGGGGATATATTTACTTTAAATATCTATGGTAGAGAAATTGATGGTGAAATAGTCAACTTTAGAAAAGTTGATTATAGAGATCTTAATATAAATTTTGCAATGCTCTTTAATCCTGACTTTGCAAAAAATATTCCTCACGAATATTTAGCAACCACAAAGTTCTACAGTTTAAATGAATTTGATGAAACAAAAATGCTTGAAATTTTCCCTAGTTTATCAATGATTAAAATTGCTGATTATTTAAATAAGGTAACAAATGTTTTAAATAAAGTTTTCATAGCAGTTATTGTAATTTCAACAGTCACTATCGTCATTGGTTTAATAGTAATATCAAGTGCAATAATGGTCCAAGGAAAAGTAAGAGAATACCAAAATTTGGTTTTTAAAATTTTAGGTTTTTCAAGAAAAGAGATTATTTTTTCTTCGCTGATTGAATTTATGATTATTTTTATATCTGTAATAATGATTGCGATTTTGTTTGCTGTGGTTGGTTCGAAATTTATTATTGAAAATATATTTGAGTTATCTTGGAAGTTTAACCTTGAAGTATTAATTTACCTTGGACTCTCTATTGGTTTGGTAACTTTAGTATTGATATTATTAACTAACATCAAATATTTAAATCCAAAAGTTTATCCACTTATAAGAAATCAATAGTCATTTAAAACTATTGAATTTTTTGCATTAGCCACAAACTATCTCCTGCTAAAAAATAAATTTTACCATTTTCTGGATGTACTTGAATATCTCTTAATCTTCCAATTTTTTTTTGAAAAATAATATCTTCTTTTACATTTGATAAATCTTTAAATATCAGTTTTCTTAGTGATTGATCTTTCAATGATGTTATAAGTGCATGACCATTCCATTCACTAAATTCCTTACCTTTGTAAATTGTGATGGCACTTGTGGCAATTGAGGGTACCCAATAATGAATTGCTTTTGTGAAGCCTGGCTTCCATTTAGGTCCAATTGGGATACCAGAGTAATTTGTCCCTCCCCATCCTAAAATTTTCCAACCGTAATTTTCACCCTCTTTAGCCTCACCAAACCAATCTCCACCCCTTGCTCCGTGATTACTCATGTAAATTTTTCCGTCAAATGGAGATAAAGTTAAACCTTGTGGATTTCTAATACCGATTTGATATATTTCTGGAAGCCAGTTGGATTTCCCTTTAAATCTAGGATTGTCCTGTGGAATACTGCCATCTAAATTTATTCTGATAATACTTCCTGGATGTTTTGTTGGATCTTGCGCAATCATACCCTCACCTCTTTCACCAGCAGATGCAAAAAGATAGTCATCTTTAATCGCTAATCTTGATCCAAAATGATAACCAGAATTAATAGGAGGATTTGCTTGGAAAATATTTTCAAATTTTAATTCTTTTTTGGCAAATTTTGTTTTTGCAATTGAGGTGCTGGTTTTACCATTACCTCTATTTTCTGTATAAGATACATAAATAAAATTATCTTTAAAAAGAATATCTAGTATTCCACCTTGACCATGTTCTAAAAAGTTCAGATTGTGCTTTATTTCAGAAATTTGTTTTGAAATTATGTTTACAACTTTTATTTTTCCACTTTTTTCAGTTATAATTAGCTCTTCATTATTAATAAATGATGAACCCCAAGGACCATTTAAATCCACAATTTTTTCTAAATTAAAATTTTTTGCAAATGTGAGGTTTGTTAAGAGTAAGAATAAAGATACTGAGAAAATAAACTTTTTCACTTTACGAGAGCTTTGATCTTCCACCATCAACTGCTATAATTTGACCTGTCACCCATGAGCTATCATCTGTAATAAGAAATTTAGCTAAAGAGGCGGAGTCTTTTCCCTCACCCAATCTCTTTAATGGATGAGCTTTTGCAATTCCATCTGCTAAAGCCTTGTTTTTTAACATTGGTTCAGCGATTTTAGAATTGGTTAAACTTGGTGCAATACAGTTTACTCTTATGTTTGGAGCAAATTCTGCAGCCAAAGAAACTGTTAAACCCTCAACGGCAGCTTTTGTAGAGGCAATTATTGCATGATTTGTAAAACCTCTTTGAGCAGCAACTGTAGAAAATAAAACAACCGAACCTTTATTTTTTTTCAAAATATCCTGATATCCCTTTATAACCTCTACTGCCGAGTATAAATTTAATTTCATACACTTGTTAAAATCTTGCTCATTCACCATTCTTAAAGGTTTCAGATCAATTGAACCCACACAATAAGCAATACCTTTTACATCGGAAATATCACTTTTAACCTTATCCACAAATCCATCTTGCAAAACATCAGCTATTGTAAATGCACAACCTAATTTTTCAGAAATATTTTTAGTTTCATTTTCATTTCTACCAACTAAATGAACTGAATTCCCTGAATTTACTAATTGTTCAGCCAAACTAGAACCGATGGATCCTGTCGCACCAAAAATAAGATATTTTTCTGACATAAAAATTTTTATTAGTTATATTTAAATATGAAGTTATTTTTTATACTTGGCAATCAATTATTTCCACCAAAATACTTGGACCGCTTCAAAAAAGACCACCTATTTTTTATGGCAGAAGATTACCAATTATGTACTTATGAAAAGCATCATAAAAATAAAATCCTTCTCTTCTTATCATCAATGCGTTCACATGCAGAGTCTCTTAAAAAGGATAAGTTCAGATTAGAATATTTGAGAATTGAAGATAAAGAATTTAAAGATGACTATTTAAAAAAATTAAAGAAATTAGTTAATTCTAAAAAAATAAAAGAAATTTCGAGTTTTGAAATTGAGGATAAATTTTTTGAGAAAAAAATTGATCAATTCACAAAAAAAGAAAAAATTAAATGGAATATTGTGCAAACTCCTATGTTTTTAAATTCGAGAGATGAATTTAAACAATATTTATCAAAATCAAAAAAACCTTTTATGGCAACTTTTTATAAAGAAGTTAGAAAAAAATCTGGCATATTAATGGGTTCAGATGGAAATCCTATAGGAGGTAAATGGAGTTTTGATGAAGATAATAGAAATAAGTTACCAAAAAATATCTCTATTCCAAAATTCCCAAAAATTAATGAGACTAACCACACTAAAAAATTAAAACCTATTATTGAAAAACTATTCAAAGATCATCCAGGGACAACCAAAAACTTTTGGCTTGCTACAGAATATAATGATGTGGTCAAATTATTAAATTTTTTTATTAAAGAGAAATCTAATTTATTTGGTGATTATGAGGATGCTGTTGATCAAAAAGATAATATTTTATTTCACAGTGCTTTAAGTCCTTATATTAACTTAGGATTAATCACGCCTGAATTTATTATAAAAAAAGTTTTAGATTTCCATAACAGTAAAAAAATCAAATTAAATTCTTTAGAAGGTTATGTGCGTCAGGTCATAGGATGGAGAGAATTTATGAGAGGAATTTATCAAAGTTATTCAAACGAAATGGAAACTGGAAATTTTTTCAAACAAAATCGCAAAATGAAAAAATCATGGTACGAAGGTACGACTGGTTTACCGCCACTAGATTATGCAATCAATAATGCTTTAAATCATGGATGGTCTCATCACATTGAAAGATTGATGATTTTATCTAACATCATGAATCTTTGTGAAATAAAACCCACCATTGTTTATAAATGGTTTATGGAAATGTTTGTAGACTCCTCAGATTGGGTAATGGTACCTAATGTTTATGGTATGGGATTATTTAGTGATGGAGGAATATTTGCTACAAAACCATATATTTGTGGTTCGAGTTACTTTATGAAAATGATGGATTTTAAAAAAGGCGATTGGTGCAACATAATGGATGGGTTGTATTGGAGATTCATTGATAGAAATAGAAAATTTTTTTTGAAAAATCCAAGATTATCTATGATGGTTAGAATTTTTGATAAAATGAAAAGTGATAGAAAAAAATTAATTCTTCCTGCTGCAGAAAAATTTATCAAACAAAATACACTTTAGTGAAAAAAGAAAATCTTCCATTTAAAATCTGCATTGTTTGTAAAAAACCTTTTAATTGGCGAAGAAAATGGAAGCTAAATTGGGAAAGAGTTAAGTATTGCTCAAAAAGATGTTCAGGTAAAAAAATATGAACTTAGAAAAATACAAATGGAAAAGTAGAATTTTACTTGTTTCTATACCAAATTATAAGGATAGAATTTATCTAGAGGTGAAAAAAATATATCAAGCTAAAATAAAAGATTTTCATAAAAGATATGTAAAATTAATTTGCAAAATTAATATAAAGGAAAAATCATCAATAAATTTAATTGGTTTTGATGGCAAATCTAAAAAGAAGATGAACAACTTTAATCATAAAACAATTTTTAAAATTATAGACAAAATGCCTTTAAGTAAAAAATTTAAACCTATAAATTTATCGCTGTATTCAGATTATAATCCTAAAACTACTACTCATGGGTTAGGATTTAAAAATAAGGAAAAAGCTCTTTACACAATTAAAACTATTAAAAATCGTTCAATTAAGTATCAGGTAAATGTTGTCGCAACCATGCTGGGTAGAGCAAAGAACCATCCTAACAAAACTGGGGATATGCAGGATGCTATAAAAATATTTGGTGATTGGATGAAAAAGTATAAAAGTAAAAAAAAATGAAAATTAAAATAATTAGTTATTTAAAGAAGTTGGTAGTTTTATTTTTTCTATTAATCCCAAATAATCTGAATGCTGATTTTTTTGAGGATATCACGAGCCAAATTGTTGAGAATCCTAAAAGACTTAGTTATGGAGTTTCCGTCACTGATGTAAATCAAGATGGAAATTTTGATTTCATAGTTACTGGATTTGGTTATCTGAATTTAGCTTTATCATACAAGAATGGAAAACTGATTAATATTGTAAATCAAAAAAAATTTTCGGATGAATTTAGAAGAACAATTGGTGTCGCTGCATGCGATATGGATAAAGATGGATATGAGGAAATATATTTTCTCAACACTGATACGTATAGCGGAACAAAAAAATATTCAGATAGATTAATAGATCTTGATGGTGGTAATTTCATAGATCTATTTGAAATTAAAAAAAATCAAAAAGATTTGAATTTAACTGCTGGTAGATCAGTCGCTTGCGTAGACAGAAAGGGAGATGGAAAATATGGTGTTTACGTGGCTAATTATGGAGGACCAACCAGGTATTATGAATATGATAAAAAAATTATAGTTGATAAATCTGTCGAATTAAATTTAGCTAAGATTACTGGTGGCCGTGCAGTAGTTGCTGGGCATATTATTTCTGACAAGATAGATATTTTTGCTGCTAACGAAAGAGGGGCAAATTTTTTGTATAAAAATAATAGAGGAAAATTTTTAGATGTTGCTTACGAATATAGAGTGCAAGATATACGCCAAAATGGTAGGGGCACTGCTTTATCAGACATTTATTATCGAGGAAGACTTGATATTTTAAATGGGAATTGGCGGGGATTTCATAGAGCTTATGTTTTAAAAGATAATATTTTTGAGGATATTGCAAAACCACCTTTTGATGAGCCATCAAGAATAAGAACGATTATTTCAGCTGACTTAGATAATGATGGTTATGATGAAGTTTTTTTGAACAATATTGGCGAACCTAATAAGCTTTTTAAAATTTTAGATGATGGCTTACTTCAACAAATACCAATAGATGTTGGTCTAGAACCAGATGGATATGGAACAGGAGCAGCTGTAGCTGATATAGATAATGATGGAATATTGGAATTATTAGTTTCCCATGGAGAAAGTGTAGACCAGCCATTATCCCTGTATAAAGCAAAAGTAAATCCTAATAATAAATATATAAGAATAAAACCTTTAAATAAACATGGTGCACCTGCAAGAGGGGCAACAGTAACATTAATTTCGAATTTGCGAAAACATTCTAAAACAATTGACTCTGGATCTGGTTATCTTTGTCAAATGGAGCCAGTGGCTCATTACGGGATTAGAAAAAATGAGGAAGATATAAAAATTCAAATTAAATGGACTAATGGAAAAGTTAAAACTGTTTCAATTAATGAGTTAAATCAAACAATTACTTTGAAACAAGAATGATTAATTTAATGGTTGAAGGACTCTATTTATAAAATGAATTATACCATTTGATACTTCAATATCTGCTGTTACAACTTCAGCCTCATTTATATAAACTATCCCATTAACTTTTTTGATTATTACTTCCTCACCATTAAGTGCTTTAAGTTTAATCTCATTATTTATTTCTGAAGAAGTTAATTTCTTTGAAAAAACGTGTCGTCCTAAAATATTTACAAGTTTATCTTTATTTTCTTCTCTTAATAATCCGTAATACGTTTGTGCACTTATTGCAGCAAATGCATCATCTAAAGGTGCAAATACAGTAAAAGGTCCTTCACCTTTTAAATTCTTACTTAATCCTGATTTCACCAAGGTTTCGTTTAATTTTGTAAACTTACCGGTTTCGTTTAATTTATCAATTACATTTCCAAATGTTATTGATGGAATAATCATCATGGTAAGTGTAAAAAATATTACGTAAAATTTTTTCATTGGACTTTAATAACTTTAAATTTATAATTTGAAAGTAAATTAGGTGCGACAAATGATAAAAACTTTTTAAATTAATAAAATCAATGAATTTTTCAAAAACTATTTTTAAATTTATAATTATTTTCTTCTTTACTTTATCTTTCTCCAATATTTCGAATTCAGAAGAAAAAAATTATTATAAAGATTTAATAACAGATTGGTCTAGAATCTTTCCTGACAGCAACAGAAATGCTGCTGGTCCAAAATTCTTCAAATATATAATTGATAAAGATATAAATTATAAAGATTTCATAGAATACAACAAACTTTATTGTGCTGTTTCTGGTTCATTGATCGATCCTAATAGTGACCCTGATTTTTTGTTTATAAGTGAAAGAGGAACTAAAAATAAAATTTGTGGTAATTACTATAAATGCTGTATTCCGTGCTCTTGTGATATTATGAAATATTCCGAAGTTGAAAGAATGAAATATAAATTTAAAGACGGTATCAAGGAGTTTTTTGTTTTCACAATTAAAAATCCCTGTAACAAAGAAGATTTTCCAAATAGGGTTAATAAAGATTATTTTTGTGTTGGAGAGAAAATAAATAACAAACAAGTTTATGATCTGAATGGCCGAATAGTAATTGGTTTATTGCATAACGGTAAAAGCTGCAAAAAAGATGAGATAGATTTTGTAAAAAGTCATGAAATAACTGGTAGATTTTGTGAATTTAGAAATAATACACCCATAGAGAATTTAGAGGCAGGCATGGGTGATATTTTTATTAAACTTGCGAGATAAAAATTATGGATAATAAGATTTTTGAATGGGCAGGAGTTATAACAGCAATATTATATTCATTATTCGTAGCTATGAATATTGGTATTGAATTTTTTGGTTTTTGCTTACTACTTTTATCTGCGATTTTAATTGGAATTTGGGCGTATAGAGGAGGTCATAGAGGAATATTATTTTTACAATTCTTTTACGCAACGGCAGGAATTATTGGAATGTTTAGGTGGTTTTAATTAAAAGTTGTAATTATTTTTGGAATATAATTTTTAAAATTAAAAAAACCTTTGTTGCAATATTGCCAAGAATACTGATCAAGTTTTCTATATAAAAAAGTTATTTTTAAGTTATTTAAATTTAAATAATCTAAGTTTTCACCAACTGAGGGATATAAACTATAACAGTTTTGAATTTCTTTTACTTCACTTATACTGATAACCTCATAATCAATAGATTTAGCTTTTAACCTTTGTTTTTGGTCTTCTATTAAAAGGGATTTAAATTTTACTACTTTTTCACTCAGCTTGATAGATCTATTATCATTTTCATTTGAAATTAAATAAATTTTTTTAAATTTGTGATTTTGAAAATCAGTAATTTCAAAAGAGAGATTATTATCAAAAATTAGTAGATTTTTATCTTCAATATTTTGAGGATTACTAAAATCTTGTTTTTTTATTGAGTAAGTTTTTTCAGATACTTTTGGAGGAGCATTTTCATTTAACTTAATATTATTGAATCTGTTAGCGGTGAATTTTTTAATGTTCCATTCGCTCGCCAAATAATGTTTCCCTTGTGTTTGAACTCCAGCAACCCATCTCCATCCAAGAGTATTGGACGCAGCATCACCGTCATAAAGATGTTGCATAAAAAATTCTGCACCTAATTGCCAAGGTAATTCTAGAGTAAAAATCCAAATGCTAGCGAACCACATCCTCGTATGATTGTGTAAATAATTGTTTTCTTTAAGTTCGATTACCCATTGATTAAAGCAATCTATCTTCGTTTTCCCTTCAATTGCATTTTTATAATTTTGATTATTTTCTAAATTTTCCTTAATCTTATTTAGTTCTATCAAATAATCTGACCAAACATTTGGTCTTAATTCTAACCAGCCCTTCCAATATGTACGCCATAATACTTCTTGTATAAATTTTTCATTTTTTGAAAAAGAAAATTTGCCTAGCGATTTTTTGATGATTTCCTGTTCATTAACAATTCCATGAGAAATATATGGTGACAAACAAGAAACATTTGATCTTTTTTCTGGACCAAAATCAAAATTCCTAAGCTTTGAATATTCTGCAAGATTATTTTCAACAAAACTTTCTAATCGATCTAAGGCCTTGGCCCTTGAGGGTTTAAAATTCATTTAAAACTATTTAGATTTTTTTTTCTTCAGACCTAATTTATCACTATGTCTTAATCTCAAGATTACAATTGCACCAGCGATTAGAACTATTGCAACTGCCTCGTAAACTAATGCGGTAGGGTCCATCTCTTTACCTTGAAGAATAATAAATCGAGCAAGTGCAGTAATTGCTATTAGTAGTGGCAATGTAATACTGATTGATTGCTGGTTCCAAAAAACTCTAACCATTGCAAGAACTTCTAAATAAAGAAACATTAATAACAAGTCAGCTAATGTTACAGACATGTTTTGATACATTTTATAAATTTCAATACCTACAGCAATTACTGTGCTTATTAAAATAATGCACATTAGTATAAGTTGTAAATTCTTAGCTATTTTTTCCATTATTTGTCCTTACTAAATGGCAACCATTTTTCAAACACTGATTTTGATGGACCATCATATGGAATAGTATACGAGTTAGTATTTGTTAAAACTTCTATACCCTTAGAAAAAACAAAAATAAATACTATAACAAATACAATAACCATAATTTTAAATGGATCAAAATTTTTTGTTTGAAAGACGCTGGTCGATTTTTCTTCAGCTTTATGGAATTGTTTGAATGTCATATAGACTGCAAATATAAGACCCACATGAGCTAAGTATGTTCCAGCCCAGCCAAAAGCAAAAGTTGTATATGAAAATACATACAAACTAAATACTGTTGTCCATATAAAACTTAGGACTAATAATATTTGCAATCTAACAGCTTTAGGCAAAGCTCTTAAGTCGTTTTTACTATCATCAAATAATATATTAGCCGAGTCTTGCATCCATTTTTTTAAACCATCCATAAAACTAAGTTATGTTTTTTTTCAGAATTAACAATGTAAAAAATTGTCAATTTTTCTTGAGTTATTTCAATTTTTTTTTGTGAAAATTTATAAATTTTTCAACGCTAGATTTATTAAAAGATTTATTTTCCTCAAATGAAACTTTTTTCACTGAATATGCTTTACTTTTTGTAATTCTTGATTGAATAATAATATT
>CABZHM010000002.1 GCA_902525625.1 uncultured Pelagibacteraceae bacterium
AAAAAATTATTAACAATCTCAACATCCATTGAAAGCTTTTCCAGAGTAAAAGAAATAGTAAATAATGATGAAATTATATTTGGTACAATTGGTATACACCCACATGAAGCAGATAAAAATAATGTTGACTCAGATTTTTTTACAAAAAATTTAAATGAGAATAAAAAAATTATTGGAGTAGGGGAAACTGGTCTTGATTTTTATTATGACAATTCAGATAGAGATAAACAAATAGAAAGTTTCAAGATGCATATTAAAGCCGCATTGAGAGCAAATATACCATTAATTATTCATTCAAGAAATGCTGAAGAAAAAACTTATGAAGTATTAAATGAGTATAAAGATGAGAAGTTAAAAATTTTGATGCATTGTTTCACAGGATCTCAAAAATTTGCAGAAAAGCTTTTAAAATTTAATTCTCATTTTTCTGCAAGTGGTATTATTACTTTTAAAAATTCTGTTGACCTTCAGAATACATTTAAGTTTCTTCCATTAGATAGAATTCTTATTGAAACAGATAGTCCCTTTTTAACTCCAGCACCAAATCGAGGAAAAAAAAATGAACCAGCATTCATAGATTTTACTGCAGCCAAACTTGCAGAAATAAAGGGTATTGAAAAATCTGAACTCATCAAAATCACTACTAATAATTTTAATAACCTTTTTTTTAAGTAAAATTATATGAAGTTTATAATACTTGGTTGTGGTAGTTCAATGGGTGTACCAAGGCCAGATGGTTTTTTTGGTAATTGTGATCCTAAAATTAAAAGAAATTATAGAACACGATGTTCGGCACTATTAAAAACCTCTAATCAAAATATTTTAATTGATACCTCGCCTGATTTACGTCAACAATTATTAAGACATAAGATAAAAAAAATAGATAAAGTGCTTTTTTCACATATGCATGGTGATCAAACACATGGAATTAATGATTTAAGATCATTTTATATAAGTAGCAAAAATCAAATCAATGTATATGCAGATTCATATACTTCTAATTATTTGAAAAATAGTTTTTCATATATATTCAAAAGTTATTCTAGAGAGTATCCTGCTACATTAAAATTGCATAAATTACCTAAAACTTTTTTTACATCTAATAATAAGAAAAAAATTGCAGTTAAATCAATTAAAGTTGAACACGGAGAAGTTAAATCTAATTGCTTTATTATTGATAAAAAATTGGCGTACATTAGTGATGTGAGTAAAATTTACAGTAAAGATTTTAGATATTTCAAAAATTTGAGGTTTTTAGTTATAGATTGTCTTTGGTATAATTTCCATCCCTCACATTTTAATTTAGAGACTTCTCTTTCTATGATAAAAAAATTTAAACCTAAAAAAGCTATTTTAACTAATTTATCTCCAGTATTAGATTACAAAGTTCTAAAGAAAATTTTACCAAAAAATACAATACCTGCTTTCGATGGACTTACTCTAAATCTATAAAATACTCTCTATTTTATTAATTATTTTATTAGATAACGGCTTAGTGAAAGAGGAAAATGTGTCCTCAATTTTTCCTTCTTTGTTAATTAAAATTTTATGAAAATTCCACTTTGGTACTGCTGAGCTACCATGATTAGTTTTAGCCCATTTAAATAACTCATGTGCATTATTTCCTTTTACCTCAGTAATAGCTGAAAGTGGAAAGGTAATATTAAAATTTACCTCACAAAATTTTTTAACTTCAGAATTTTTTTTCTTTTCTTGGTTGAATGAATTTGATGGAACCCCAAGAACAATTAATCCTTTTTTATTATATTTAACCCATAGATCCTGGAGATCTTCATATTGTTTAGTAAAACCACAATAGCTTGCTGTGTTTACAACTAGAACTACTTTATCTTTAAAATCCCTGAAGTTAATGGTTTCTCCTGATATTGCTTCGATATTTAAATCATAAAAAATCTTTTCATAATTTGCTAAAGCTGAGTTATTAAAAAAAAACATTATTATTCCTAACCATAAGATAAATTTATTTTTCATTTATTAGGTGTAAGTAATATTAAGAAGTATCCAAATAAAGTGGATAAAAGTGACCCAGTTAGCACACCTATTTTAACACCATCCATATATTGCATGTTTTCGGCAAAAGCTAAATTTCCAACGAATAAACTCATTGTAAAACCAATACCAGTTAATACACCAACTCCATAAAAATTATACCAATTTGAGTTATTTGGCATTTGAGCTATTTTTGTCTTTATTGATATATAGGAAAATAGAAATACACCCAATTGTTTCCCAACAAATAACCCCAACACAATACCAAGTGGAACTTTATCTAAAAGAGAGTTTAAGGATAAACCTTCAAGTGATACCCCGGCATTTGCAAATGCAAATAAAGGCATAATACCAAAAGCTACATATGGACTGATGGCATGCTCAACTTTAATTAATAGAGAAAAATCTTTTTCTTTTTTTCTATGTGGAATCGTCATAGCCAAAAGAACTCCAGCGATCGTGGCGTGAATTCCTGAATTGTGAGTGAAGTCCCAAAGAAAAATACCTATGACTAAATATGGTAAAAATTTCTTAATATCAAATTTGTTAATTACTAATAGAAGAATAAAAGCTAATAACATCAATGATAAATATTTTATACTCAAATCTCCAGAGTAAAATAATGCAATGATTACAATTGCACCTAAATCATCAATTATTGCTAGAGCTGTCAAAAAAACTTTTAAAGATAATGGGACTCTTTTTCCTAATAAAGATAGAACACCTAGCGAAAACGCTATATCTGTGGCTGAAGGGATCGCCCATCCATTAAGTGTTTCGCTATCACCAAAGTTTATAAAAATATAAAATAAAGCTGGAATAAGCATTCCACCAACTGCTGCAATTATTGGTAATAATGCTTGTTTAATATTTGAGAGTTCCCCTTGTAAAAATTCTCTTTTTATTTCAAGAGTTACAAAAAAGAAAAATATTGCCATTAAGGCATCATTAATCCAGTGTAAAACACTTAATTTAATACCAAATTTATTTATACCTATAAAAATGTACTTATCTAAAGTAGAAAAATATAGTGCAGAAAAATTTGAGTTACTTATAATTAAGGCTATCACAGCTGCAAATAAAAGAACTAATCCACTAGCTGCTTCCAATCTAAAAAACCATTTAAAAGGTTTTGAAATATAATTAATCATATTACCTAATTAAATCTCTTAAAAATAAGAAAATATCCCTTATTGTTTCATATAAATTATATAATAATAATTCAAGATTAGGAAAACTAGATGATAATTGAATTTGAAAGGTATCTAGCAGAAGTATTAGCGCAATAAAAGACAAAATTGAAACTACCATATAACCAATTAAATTAGTTAGTGTAACTTTTGATTCTTTCTCGTATTTAATCAGGGCTTTATCTTTATTGTTAATAATTTCATTCGATAAGTTTTTTTTAATAACATCTATCTTTTTATTGACTTTTTTATCACTTTCTATTTCATTATTGGAAATAATTTCTGTTTTTAATTCTAAATTCTTCTTTTCATTTTTAAAAAACCAAACGTGACTGCATGACCCACATTTTAAATTTCTGCCCTCAATTGGAATTAATGAACCATCAATTTGAAAGCTTTTTTTGCAAGACGGGCAAGAAATTATCATGTGTCTGTATATAACAGATTTTTATTAAAATTCTTTATTTTTGGTAGCTTTATCCCTTTTAAAAAACTGATAACTACTGTATTAGTACATCATTCGGAGTGTAGCGCAGCCTGGTAGCGCATCTGGTTTGGGACCAGAGGGTCGCAGGTTCGAATCCTGCCACTCCGACCACCAATTTATGAAAAAAGCAAAAATTTATATACCTAATAAAAGTGCAATGCAATCTGGATTAGGAAAATCAGTCAAATGGATATTAGAATTTGAAACTAAAGATCCTACAAAAAACCCTTTAATGGGCTGGGAAAGCTCATCTGATACATTAAGTGAATTAAGATTAGAATTTTCGACTAAAGATAATGCGATTAACTATGCAAAAAAGAAAAAAATCGATTTTGAAATTATCGAACCAAAAAAAAGAAAAGTTGTTAAAAAATCATATTCAGATAATTTTTTAAAATAAATGTTTAAATTTTTTACACAGAAAAAATGGTATAATTGGAGTATTGGTGGAACAATATTGATTTTATTGGCTACATGGTATCAAGTACAACTAGATGTAAGAATTAATGAATGGTTTGGTGAATTTTATGATACTTTGCAGAAGGCTCTTACTGAACCTAATTCTGTTACAGAGAAAGAATTTATCTCATATCTATTTACATTCGCGAAAATTGCCGCTGTTTACATTCTTGTAGTAATTTTTAGTGACTATTTTACAAGTCATTGGACATTTAGATGGAGAACAGCTATGGCTGATTTTTACCATGATAAATGGAATGATGCTTCATCCATAGAAGGGGCGTCTCAAAGAGTCCAAGAAGATACTCTAAAGTTTGCAAGAATTATGGAAGGGCTTGGTGCTGAATTATTGAGAAGCGTGATGACCTTAATTGCTTTTACTCCTATATTATGGGGACTATCAAAAAGTATTACTATACTACCATGGATTGGTGAAGTTGATCATGCTTTAGTATGGGTAGCAATTATTTCAGCACTTGGTGGAACATTAATACTCGCTAGCGTTGGAATAAAACTTCCTGGCATTGAATATGATATTCAAAAAGAAGAGGCAGCTTATAGAAAAGAATTAGTTTTAGGTGAAGATTTTAAAGAAAGCGCGAAGCCTGAAAAAATAACAGATCTTTATGGTGGTGTAAGAAAAATTCATTATAAAATGTATTTTCATTATTTGTATTTTAATGCTGTAAAATGGAGCTATTTACAAGGAATGGTTATAGTGCCTTACTTAGCTTTAGCTCCAACAATTGTTACAGGAGCAATTACTCTAGGTTTTGTTCAACAAATTATCAGAGCATTTGGAAGAGTTGAAACTTCACTACAATATTTGGTTAGAAGTTGGCCAATTATAGTCGAATTAATTTCTGTATGGAAAAGATTAAGAGAATTTGAGGCAAAATTAGAAAAAAATGTTTCTTTAGAAACTATCAAATAATGGTTTTAGATAAAAAGTTTGAAGAACTATTTTTAGACGTATCGTGTCGAGCAGCTTTGTCTGCATATTTTTTAGTTGGAAAAAAAGATAAAATTGCTGCTGATAAATCAGCGGTAGACTCAATGAGAAATGAATTAAATAAAATTAATATGGATGGAAAAATTGTAATTGGGGAGGGGGAGCTTGATGAAGCTCCAATGTTATTTATAGGTGAAAAAGTTGGAACTAAAAATGGACCAAAATTAGATATAGCTGTTGATCCATTGGAAGGAACTAATTTTGTAGCTAATAACTTACCCGGGGCATTATCTGTTATAGCCGTCTCAAATAAATCCAATTTACTTCATGCTCCTGAAACTTATATGAATAAAATATCGATTAATTGTCAAAATCCTGGTGTAGTTGATTTAGACTACTCTATTAAAAAAAATATTTATAATTTAGCTGAATTTAAGAACAAAAAGCCTGAAAATCTTACTGCTTGTATTTTAGATAGACCAAGACATAAAGATACAATAGATGAATTAAAAGAACTTAAAGTTGGACTAAAATTAATATCAGATGGAGATGTAGCTGGTGCCTTAATGGTGATTGATGAAAAATATTCCGTTGATATTTTTTTGGGTATAGGAGGTGGTCCAGAGGGTGTTTTAGCAGCATGTGCGCTAGACGCATATGATTGCACTTTTCAGGGAAGATTTTTATTTGATTCTAAAGAAGAAAAGGATCGTGCAAAAAAAATGGGTATAAATGATTTCAACAAAAAATATGAATTAAATGAAATAGTAACTGGCGACTCTATATTTTGTGCTACTGGGATAACATCAGGTGATTTAGTTTCTGGAATTGAAATAAATAACAACAAATTTATTTCTGAGACACTTATTACACATAAATCTACAGGATTAAAAAAAATTATAAAAACTCAACAAATTATATGACGATTGAACATTATAAGGACTTGATAAATAACTTTTTTTACAATAAAAAACAGCTTTTTGGTCCCTTCGTCTATCGGTTAGGACACGTGGTTTTCATCCTCGAAAGAGGGGTTCGATTCCCCTAGGGACCGCCATAAATGTCCTATTTTGTGTATTTAATTGTCTCAAATCTTAAAAAAAACAAAAAAATTTCATACGTTGGCTACACCAATAACTTAAAAAAAAGAATAGGTTTACATAATTCAGGTAAAGGAGCAAAGTTTACCAGAGGAAAAAAATGGAAGTTAGTTTACTATAGAAAGTATGATTCGAGATCATTAGCTATGAAAAATGAATATATTTTAAAAAAAGATTATAAATTAAGAAATAAGATACTTAAAAAAAAATGAAAATCTCAATTTTGTTACCTTTAAAAGAAAATTTTTCACCTGTATATGCTGGTGCTGTATCGTTATTTATTAATGATACATTGGAATATAGTAAATTTAAAAAAAATGTAACTGTTTTTGGTCAAACTGAATTTAAAGAAACATTTAATAAGAAATACTTTAATATCAATACAAATAAATCTTTATTTCAGAGTCAAAATAAAGATTATGTTAAACAATTTATCAAAAAGGAAAAACAACTAAATTCACAAGTCATTGAATTACACAATAGACCAATTTATGTCAAATATTTGGTGAAAGAATTAAAAAACAGAAATTATATCTTATATTTTCATAATGATCCTTTAACGATGTCTGGGTCAAAGAGTATTAGTGATAGATCATATTTATTAAATAATTGTTATAGAATAATATTCAATAGTAACTGGTCTAAAAAAAGATTCTTACAAAATATGAAAATAGACGCTGTTAATAGTGAAAAATTAATTGTTATAAATCAATCAGCGTCAAAAAATAAAATTAATTTCAGAAATAAAAAAAATATTATCACTTTTGTAGGAAAACTAAATAGATCAAAAGGTTATGATCTTTTTGGAAATGCTGTAATTAAAATTTTAAAAAAATATAAAAATTGGATGGCATATGTTGTTGGTGATGAACCAAGAGATAAATTATTTTTTAAACATGAGAGACTTAAAAATTTGGGTTTTAAAGAACATAAAGAGGTAATTAAGATTTATAAAAAAACTAACATTGCAGTAGTTTGTTCTAGATGGGACGAACCTTTTGGAAGAACCAGTTTAGAGGCTGCTGCCAATGGATGTGCTGTGATAATTAGTAATAGAGGTGGACTTCCAGAAACTATTACTAATGGAAGAATATTAAAGAATTTAACTGTAAAAGATATTTACAAAAATATAGAAGACTTAATATTAAATCCAAAAATAAGGAAAAAATATCAAAAATTATCTCTTAAAAATTTTTATTTATCTCATCAATACGTTTCACGTCTAATTGACAATATTCGTTTTAATTTTTTAAAAATAAATAAACCATATATTTCAAACTCTAAATCTAATTTAAGAATTTTACATATTACAAATTTTAACGAAAAGCATAATGGTAGATTATTCTTTAATACAGGAAGAAGATTAAATAATGGGTTTATAAGATTAGGACATAGTGTATTAGAATTTAGCGATCGAGATATTGTAAGCAGAGGTAGGTCAATTAAGGATTTTTCAGGATCTACCACACTTAATGATAAATTATTAAAGACTTGTAATCATTTTAAACCAGATATGATTGTTTTGGGACATGCAGATATGATATCAAAAGATATTTTGCATGATCTTAAAAGAAATTATTCTGATTTGAAAATAGCCCAATGGTTCCTAGATCCTTTAAATAAAAATGGACCTGATTTTTTGAAGAATAAAAATAGAATACTTGATAAATCTGATGTCTTAGATGCAAATTTTTTAACTACTTCTCCTGAAGCTGTTAGTTTGCTATCTGGAAAAGTTAATAATTATTTTATTCCAAATCCATCGGATAGTTCCATGGAGACATTGGACAATTACAAAAAAGATTGCTCTAATGATGTTTTTTTTGCATTAAGCCATGGTGTACATAGGGGTCAATTAAAAAATAGGTCATCTGATGATAGAGAAAATTTTATTAAGGATTTAGTATCAAAATGTAAAAATATTAAATTTGATTTATTTGGTATGAACAATATTCAGCCTATATGGGCTGATCAATATTTTAAAAACATTTCAAATTCAAAAATGGGTCTCAATTTAAGTAGAGGAACACCAATTAAATACTACAGTAGTGATAGAATTACTCAAATTGTAGGAAATGGTTTAGTCACACTAATTGATGAAAAAACATGTTATAATGATTTTTTTGATAATTCAGAAATGGTTTTCTACAAAAATATTTCAGATTTATCAGAAAAAATTGAAAAAATTTCTGAAGATGAAAAATTAAGAAAATCAATAGGTCGAAAAGGTAAGACTAAATATATGAAATATTTCAATTCAAACCTAGTAGCTGATTTTATAATAAAAAAAACTTTAAATTTAAAAGATAAAAAAAAATATTTATGGAATAAACCATAAGATGATCTCTGTTATAGTTCTTAAATTAAATAATAATGAAAATTGAAGAAAAAATTAAAAATAAATATTTATATTCGAAAAAAACTAACATTTTTAAATTTTTTTATTTTCATTTCCAGTTTTTAAAGGCCAAATTTAAACCAAGGCTAGCTTATTCGCACTGGGGAGTGGATCTAATAATAACAAAATTATTAAATTCAAAAAATAAAGGAATATATATTGATGTAGGTTGTCACCATCCATTTCTAAATAACCACTCCTATTTATTATACAAATCAGGTTGGGAGGGTATAAATATCGACATAGATTATAACTCTATTGATATGTTTAATTTTTTTAGAAAAAGTGATGTTAATATACAAACTGCTGTAACAGATCATAAAGGTGAGGTTGATTTATTTTTTTATCATAATAGAGCAGCAAAAAATACAATTTCAAAAGAATTTGGTTCAGATGCAAAAGAAAAAAAAAAAATAAATTCAGATACTTTAAATAATATTATTGAAAATAGTAAATTTAAAAATTCAAAAATTGATTTTGTTTCTATTGATGTAGAAGGAAATGAAATGAATGTGCTTAACGGTTTTAATTTAAAAAAATATAAACCTAAACTTATTTTATTAGAGTTTATACTACCAAATAAAAAAGAATTTTATGAAAAAGATATCAATGAAATTACTAACTCAGAGGTATATAAATTTTTGATTAAAAATGAATATAAATTAATTAATTGGAATCATGATGATTTGCTCTTTATGAGTCTGGATTATAGTAAATAATGTCTAGCACATTAATTTATTACAATAGTAAAGAAAATTTAAAAAAAAAAAATCTTGGTGGTATAGAGACACTAAATTTAAACTTATTTAAAAAGTTAAAAAAAAGTAAAATTAATTGCCAAATAAGTAATAAAATTACAAAGAAAATATCAAAAAAAAAATGGAAGAATATTATTAGTTCAAATGATGCGAGAATTTTCAATAAAATAAGTTCCGAAAATAATTATTTATGGTTACATAATAAATTACAAATAGAGAAAGCATTCAGAAAAAGACAATTTTTTTCAATTTTTAAAAATAAAATTAACGCTATTTATAATAGTAAGTACTTATATAATAATACTTCAAAACTATACTATTTTAAAAAAAATTTCATAATTCCAAATTTTTTAAGTAAAGAATTTGAAAATGTATCAGTTAATTATAATAGAAAACCTTTTTTTGTATGGTCTGTTCAAAGAAATAAAGGATTAGATAAAATAATTGATATATGGATAAATGATATATATTCAAAAAATAAAAAATTTAAGTTATTCATTTTTGGAATTAGTAAAAGTAATTTAGAAAGATATGACCTTAAAAATTTATCAAATTATAATGTTTATTATAAGGGCAGGGTAAATAAACAAACTTTAATAGGTTTTTATAGAAAATCTTTAGCCATGATTTGTTTAGGTTATGATGAGACTTTTTGTTTAAATGCGATAGAATCATTTGCCTGTGGATTGCCCATTATAACATTTGGACATACTGCTGTAGCCGAGATTTCTAACAAAAAAAATAGTTTTAAATTGTTTAATTATAATGATATCTCCAAATGTATAATACAAATTGCAAATATGAATTTGAGATCTAGGAAAAAGTTAATTAATAACTGTATTAAATTTTCTCAAAGTTATCATTTAGATTTAATAATTAATAAATGGCTAAAATTAATAAGTAAATAACTTTATGTTTCATAAATTATTATCAAAATTTATTATTTTTTTAAAAAAGTCATTGCCAGTTTCATTTAAAATAAATCATAAATATCAAAATCGTAACCAAGTGACTAATTTAGATATAATTATCACCTCTTTAAAGAATAAAAATTTTAACCCAGATTATATAGTAGATGTTGGATGTTTTAGGGGGATTTGGACAAAAAAAATATTAAAATTCTTTCCAAAATCAAAATATATTTTGTTTGATGCAGATGAAAAAAATATCGAATATTTAGAAAAGATTAAATCTAATAATAGAAATGTAGATTATAAAATCAAATTACTTTCTGATGATGAAAAAGATTATGATTTCTTTTCGATGGCCTCAGGTTCATCAATTTTTGAGGAACAGACAAATTATTCTAGAGAAATAAAGAAAATAAAATCATTTCTTCTATGTAATGAACTTCCTAATGAAATAAGAAATACTAGATCGAATTTAATTAAACTTGATGTTCAAGGCGCAGAATTAAAAATTATAACTGGCCTTAAGGAATTAATTAATAATTTTGAAGTTATTATTCTTGAAGTTTCCCTTCATAAATATAACAAAGGTTCCCCCTTGTTTTATGAGGTTATTTCTTACATGCAAAATAAAAAATATATTTTATATGATATTTATGATTTAAAAAGATTGGGGGATCGAGATTCCTATTTATTACAATTTGATTGTGTTTTTTTAAGAGCAGATTCTATTCTTTTAAAAGTTAAATTTTGAATTTCATTATTTATTTTAAAATCATAATTTTACTTTATTAAGTGCATTATTTTTGAAAATATTTGCTTCTCTTATATATCTTCTAACCATCTGAGTTGTTTTGTGACCAGTCATTGCCATTATACTACGTTCATCAGCACCAGAATCTGCAGCGACAGTTGCAAAACCAGATCTTAAACTATGACCCGCAAAATTTTTATTTTCTATACCCGCTAAATTCAAATATTCTTTCATTAATAAAACTACTGATTGATCAGTTAGTCTTTTGTCAGTTAATGATGAACCTTTTGAAAATCTTCTAAAAATTGGTCCAGATTTAATTTTAGAAATTTCTAACCATTTTTTAAGATTAACAATTGGACAATAATTGTCATTAGTGAAGTAAGGCAGTCCTTTAATCATCCCTTCTCCAAATTGATCAGTTTTTGATCTTTTAATAGTGATTTTGAGTCCTTCAGGTACAAATTCTAAATCTTCATGATCAATTGAAATTAGCTCAGTTCGTCTAAAACCACCACCAAAGCCTACTAAGATAATTGTCTTGTCTCTATACTTCTTTATGTCTTCAATTTTTTGTTCATCTATTACATTAATTATTGATTTTAAATGATTGATTAATAGAGGTTTTTTACCTTTCTGAATGCTTCCTTTTTTCCTTTTTATTCCCATTAAATTTTCAACAATAATTGGGTGTTTTGTATCTAAATAATGTCCCTTAAGTTTATGCACCATGCTTATGGACACTAATCTTCTCCTTAACGTACTGATTTTTGAATTTTTAGAAAGATGGGTTAGGTATAAAGAGACTATTTTTGGTTCTGATGGTAAGGAATTTAAACCATGTTTAGCACAAAAAGCTCCAAAATCTTTAAAGTCAGACTTGTATGCTCTTAAAGTGTTATCTGCTTTAGAGCTTTTGAGGTTATTAAGTGTTGCCTCGTGAAGGGATTTTAGGTCTGTCGTTAGTTCATTCATATAATTACTATTGATAACAATTAATTATCATTAGTAATATATCAAGTGATTTTTAATGTCAATAGTTTAAATTACAAATATATGGGTTCAATTGATGGAGAAATTCCTGCGGTATGGTTTTTAATAAGTTCAATTGGATTTATTATTTTAAGTGTTATTCAGTATAAAAATACTGGTAAAAGTATAAATACAATATTTCTATCAAGTATGGCGATTATATTTTTTGCCAGTTACCTAATATTGCTTACAAAATAGAAGTTATCCCCGAAATTCACAGAAAAATCATTTAATTATGAAAAACAACTAATTAGTGATAACAATTTAAATTTCAGTATGGTAAGTTATTTTTAACTTAAGAGGCAACTCTTAACTGGCCAGCCAGAGAAAGGCCGAGAGGTTTAAGTCTGGAGGGCAGAAAACCCTGTAAAGCAGCGCTAAACATACAGGGTGGTCGGTTCGGCGGTAGCGCATAAAACGACGAGCCATAAAATTCTGATCTTTGCACTGTAAAAAGTGTAAAGAATCAGGGTTTTTTTTTATGAAATCCTTACTTGGAACAAAATTTCAGATAAAAGTTTGGAAATATCTTATTTCTATCCCTAAAGGAAGCATAAGAACATATAAACAAGTTGCAATCGCCATTAAATGCCCCAAAGCAGCCCGCGCAGTAGCAAATGCTTGTGCTAAAAACCCACATGCTCCAAAAATACCCTGTCATAGAGTGATTAGGTCTGATGGAGCTCTTGGAGGTTATTCTGGGAGAGGTGGAATTAGGCAAAAGCTCAAATTACTTAGATCTGAAAAAGTATCAATTTAGAAATATTTTAACCTTTTTTAAGTTAAAAAAGTAATTAAAATCAACCTTTTTTTACTCTTTTAGGTGATTTCTTCCAAAATAACATATTCACCCTTTAGTTGTACCATATACTAGCCTATACTTAAAATAGACCCCTCTACGGGCGTTTAAATGGTATATTCAATAAGTGCATCGCTCTACTATTCAACTAGATCAATGCTTTTAGACTGTACTAATTTTAGGGAATTTTCATTACCTCAATCTGAAAAAAATCGCTATTTTAAACAACTATTTGATATTTTTCATAATTTGCTTAAAATCCCCACTCTTGCTCAGCATATGAAGTAAATTTTTGAATTAAATTATCCAAAGTATTCAAAAAATTATATTATTTATATTATTAATAAAATACAATAAATACAATGGTTTACTATTAATACTTAATTAAATACTTTAGATAATAGTAAATAAATTATACCTATTATTTTACTTTTTTACTAAGTTCTCTCTTCTTGAGATGTAGATACCACTTAATACAATAATAGATAAACCTAAGAAAGTCCAATTATCGGGGAAATCACTAAAGAAGTAATAGCCTATAATTATGTTTGTAATAATTTCAAAGTAACTAAATGGAGCTAATTTAGAAGCATCAGCGTATTTAAGAGACAATATAAGAAAAAAATGGCCTAAACATGCAAAAATACCTATCCCAGCCATGATAGACCACTGATTAAAATTAGGTTTAACCCAAACAAATGGCATCACAAAAGATATGATTATGGCCCCTACTACACCAGTTAATAATAAAGTTAATAAAGGATTGTCTGACGTGCTCAATTTACGAGTAATAATTAAATAAAACCCATACATTACACCTGTTCCAAGCGCAGCAATACTTGCTAAATTTATTTCAACATAACCAGGCCTTATAACTACTAATGAACCTATAAACCCAATAATAACTGCAGACCATCTCCTAAATCCAACTCTCTCACCTAAAAAAATTGGAGAAAAAGCAGTCACAATTAAAGGAGCAACAAAAGCCAAAGTTAGTGCTTTAGCTAAAGAAATTATAGAAATTGCGTAAAAGAAACAAATATTAGCTGTTAAAAGAATTATCCCTCTTATAATTTGTAATTTTGGTTTATCAGTCCACACAAGATTATTTCTAAAAAATAAGAACATAATTGGAAAAGTAAATGCAACGGTAAAAAAATATCTTGCCCAAGTTATTTGTAAGACTGGAAGATCAGCACTTAGATATTTTGCAAATCCATCCATTATTGGAAGCATTACCCAGGCCAATAGATTAAAAGTTATAGCCTTCATCTACTAAGAAGATATATATTAATTAAAGTATTTTAAAGCAAAGAATACTACTATTGGAACGGTTATAAATGACATCAATGTCGAAACAACAATAGTACTAGCGACACTATCGATAATCTTTTTAGGAGAATATATAGAAGCAACAAGATAATTTAGAACTGCACTTGGCATAGAACATTGAATTAATAAAACTCCCGCTGCAAATCCCTCTAGATTAAAATATAAAATCAAAAAGTATCCAATTATAGGACCAATAATTACTCGTCCTATAGAGGAAAATATTGCTTTATTAAGTGAAAAGACCTTCAGTCTTGTTAGAGCAATTCCTAAAGACATTAAAATCAAAAATATTGTAGCATACATTAATAGAAAGGTAGTATTTTCAACAAACCCCGGAAGTTCTAAATCATAATAAAGCAAAAAAACAGAAATTATTATTGCGTAAAATGGAGGGCTTTTAAGTATAACGTGTAAACTAAATTTTCTATCAGCAAGAAATACACCTAGGGTAAAGTGGCATAAGATAATCAGAGCAGATATTGCAGCTGAAACTCCAAGTCCTTGTGAACCATAGGCAAATAAACATATGGGTAAACCCATATTTCCAGTGTTTGGCATTGTTAGTGGGGGTAATTCTCTTATAATATCTTTAGTATTTAGAAGATATAGTATTATTATTCCAGTAATCATAAAACCGACAATAGCTAGTGCGTAATACCAAAAAAAATTTAAAAAAATATTAAAAGAAATATTCACTGGATTTAAAGCATAAATAATCATTGCTGGGGTTCCAACGTTAGCAGCAAAATTAGTAATAAAAGTTGTATCTATTTTAGGATTTTTTTTACCTAAGTAATATCCAATACCAACTACAGAGAAAACAGGGAATAAAACCTCGAAAAGTTTTATGTAAATATCCATTAATTATATAATCTTATTAATGTTGGAGATTTAAGAATATTCTTATTTTTTCCAAAAATAGATAAGCAATTGCTAGCATTTTTCTCATAAGTTTTATGGGTAATGATGACTATTGTCGCCCTCTTGTTTTTTTTATCTGGTGTTTGAATTATTCTTTTTACAGAAATTTTATATTTAGCTAATCTGTTTGTTATAAGAGAAAGAACACCCTGTTTGTCGTTAACTTCAAATCTAAGATATAAAGAATTAGTATAATTATCATTGTTAAATGATTTGAGAGATTTTCTTTTTTTTGAGGATAAACCAAAAGGATATTTAATATTTCCTCTCAAAATTGATAGCAAATCAGACAATAAAGAAGATGAGGTTGGTCCCGGACCAGCACCCTCGCCTTGTAAAACACTCTCACCTATTGGTTTGCCCTCTATAATAACTGCATTCATAACGCCATTAACATTACCAATATACGTGTTCTTACCAACTAAACATGGATGCACAGTTTCAAATAATCTATTTTTAATTATTTGAGAAATACCAAGAAGTTTAACTCTTAATCCTAATTGACTAGCAATTTTAATATCCTTTAAATCGATATTTTCAATACCTTGCATTATGCAATTATGTTTAGAAATTTGTGTATTAAAGGAAAGTGCAGATAAGATTCTCACTTTTGCAAACGCATCAAATCCATTTAAATCAAGTTTTGGATTGCCCGGCTCAGCATAACCAAGTTGTTGAGCTTTTTGTAAAACTTTTTTAAAATTTTCGTTACTACTTTCCATTTCAGATAAAATATAATTTGTTGTTCCATTTAAAATTCCATAAACTTTATTAATTTTATTTGTAGCCAAACCTTCTTTAATTGTTCTTAAAATAGGAATCCCTCCTGCAACAGAGGCTTCAAATTCTAAATTTACTTTATTTATTTCAGCAAGTTCTGCTAAACTATCACCATGTTTAGCTATTAGAGCTTTGTTAGGTGTTATAACGTGTATTTTATTTTTAAGAGCAGTTTCGACTATTTTTTTTGATATACCATCAGACAATCCTATACACTCAAATAGTATATCTATTTTTTTGTCTTTAAAAATTTGAAGTGGTTTTTTAAAGAAAATATTTTTTTGAATTTGAAATTTTCGTTTTTTATTCTTATTTTTTGCTGAAATAGCAGTAATAATAATTTTTTTTCCAGTTTTTCTCTCAATTTCTTTTTTTTTTGATCTAAGCTCGTTGTAAAGATAAATACCTATTTGTCCTAAGCCTATGATTGCAATATTTACTGAATTTTTCATTGTGTTAAATCAGGATATTTACTTTTTTCATATAAGTCCAGTTGTTAAAGGAAATCCAAATTTTAAATTCATATTTTGTACACCCTGACCGGATCCGCCTTTTATAAGATTGTCAATAATGGAAAGAATGATAAAATTATTTCTATTTTTCGTCTTGCATACTGAAATATGGCATCTGTTTGTATTAATCACATCGTTTGTGCTTATAAAACTATTGTTTTTTAAAATTTTAATGAAAATATCGTTTTTATAATAATCAGTTAAAACTTTTTTAATTTCGTTTTGAGAAACATTCTTTTTAACCTCTATATAAATTGTACTCAAAATTCCTCTAAACATTGGTGTTAAATGTGGAGTAAAATTAAATACAATTTTCTTTTTTGAATATTTTTTTAAAGTTTGCTCTATTTCTGAATTATGTCTATGAAACCCAACTCCATAAGCACTGATTGACTCGTATAAATTTTGATATTTATATTTTTTGTGAACACTTCTGCCAGCTCCTGAATAACCTGATTTTGAATCAATTATAATGTTTTTTAGGTTAATTAGTTTTTTTTGTACCAATGGAATTAAAGGTAACAAAATTGAGGTTGGGTAACATCCAGGACATGCAATTATATTAAACTTTTTAACTTCATGTTTTGAAATTTCTGGTAATGAATAAATACTTTTTTTAATATTTTTAATTGATTTGTGTTTCTGTTTATACCACTTAAGATAATCAGAGGCTTTTTTTAGTCTAAAATCGGCAGCTAAATCAATTAATACATTATTAGCTTTTAAATAATTTGAAATTTCTTGAGCTTCACCATTAGGAAGTGCTGTAAAAATTATGTCAATTTCATTAAGATATTTTTTATTGAATTTCACAATTTTTGGTAATTTTTTACTAGTCAAAGATTTATCAAAATATGTAATCTTTTTTCCCACTGAAGTGTTTCCACAAAGATATTTAATTTTTACATATTTATGTTTGACTAACAATTTTACTAATTGAATACCAATATATCCAGTAGATCCAGAAACTAATACATTAAGCTTGGGCATTTTTTATTATAACAGTTAATTATTAAAAGAAAATTATCTTTTAGAAAACTGAAAGCTTCTTCTAGCCTTTTTTCTTCCAGGTTTTTTTCTTTCAACAGCACGAGAATCACGCGTAGTTAATTTTTCAATTCTAAGTGATGTTTTAAAATTTTCATCAAATAAAACTAAGGCTTTAGAAATTCCATGAACCATTGCTCCAGCTTGACCAGTTGGTCCACCACCCTTTACATTACATCTAACGTCAAAATCAGTAGGTTGTTTTATCAATTCAAAAGGTTTTGTTATTTGCATTTTATGATTATCGCTAGAAAAATAATCACTATAAAGTTTTCCATTAACATAAATTTTACCAGATCCTTTTTTAAGCCAAACTTTTGCAATTGAAGTTTTTCTTCTTCCAGTAGCATATTTGCTATCTTTGAAATCTAATTTTATCTTTATTTTTTTTTGATTTTGTTGAACACTTTCCATATTAATTTCTTACAATATTTTTATTATTCAGTTTATTTAATTCTATTACTTTAGGATTTTGAGCTGTATGTGGATGACTGTCACCACTGTAAATTTTCAACTTAGAAAGCTGTTCTCTACCTAATACTCCTGTGGGTAGCATTCTTTTTACAGCTAGTTTTAAAATCTCTCCTGGTTTTTTTTCTTTCAACTTTTCAGGGGTAGTTTCTTTGATTCCGCCAGGATGACCTGTGTGTTTATAGTATTTTTTATTTTGAAACTTTTTTCCTGTGAATTTTATTTGTTCAATATTTTTAACAACAACAAAGTCCCCACTATTCATATGTGGTGTGTAAGTAGCTTTATTCTTGCCTCTAATTATCTTAGATATTACTGTAGCCAGTCTTCCAACAACCGCATTAGTTGCATCAATTTCATACCATGATGGTGATAATTGTTCTTTTTTGATAAATTTAGTCATGAATTGCGGGATTAATACTGATAAATGTTATATTGTCAATTTATATTAATATTGATACTTAAATATTAATATTTAAAAATAAGGATAATTTATGAAAGATAAAAAAAATAAAACTATCTCTGCAAAAACATACAAATTTGATACATTAAGTCTCCACGCTGGATATCAACCACATAAAAATGCTGGTTCTAGACAAGTCCCTATTTACCAAACAACTTCGTATTTATTTGATGACGTTGATCATGCTGCTGCACTATTTAATCTTGAAAGAGGTGGTCACATATATAGTAGAATTTCAAATCCAACAGTTGCAGTTCTTGAGGAAAGAGTTGCATCATTGGAGGGTGGTACGGCAGCCTTAGCTACATCATCTGGAATGAGTGCTATATTTTTAGCTGTAATGACACTTTGTGAAGCTGGGGACCATTTAGTTGTATCATCACAACTCTATGGTGGCACTGTGAATCTCTTTAGACTTACTCTACCGAAATTTGGAATTAAAACTACATTTGTAAAACCAAGAGATACTGAGGGTTTTAAGAAAGCGATACAAAAAAATACTAAAGGAATTTTTGGAGAACTTGTCGGTAATCCTGGAAACGAATTAATGGATATGCCTGCAGTAGCCAATATTGCTCATGAGGCAGGTATCCCATTGATGATTGATGCAACTTATCAGACACCTTACCTATGTCGCCCTATTGAACATGGTGCTGATATAGTGGTTCACTCTTTAACAAAATGGATGGCTGGTCATGGATCTTCCATGGCAGGAATAATTGTTGAAGGTGGAAAATTTGATTGGATGCAAAATGATAAATTTCCAACAATGACACAACCTTATGAGGGTTATCATGGTTTATCTTTTGCTGAAGAATTTGGACCTACTGCATTTACAATGAAATCAAGAGCTGAAGGTATGAGAGATTTTGGTCCTTGCTTAAGTCCACAAAATGCATGGAATGTTTTACAGGGCATTGAAACTTTATCTGTTAGAATGCAAAAACATTGTTCTAATGCTGAAAAGATGGTTAAGTACTTATTAGGACATGAAAGTGTTGCTTGGGTTTCACATCCAAGTGTTCCAGATCATCCTGATCATGATTTAGCGAATAAGTTATTACCAAATGGCAAGGGTTCAATGATAGCCTTTGGTATTAAAGGTGGTAAAGAAGCTGGTGAAGCTTTTATTAATAATGTAAAATTAGCTTCTCATTTAGCAAATGTGGGTGATACCAGAACGTTGGTTATTCATCCAGCCTCAGCAACACATTCTCAAATGGATGAGGCTACTTTAAAATTTGCTGGATTATCTCATGACATGATAAGACTATCAGTAGGTATTGAAGATATTGATGATATTAAAAATGACTTTGAAAATGGATTTAGAGCAGCTAGAAAACCTAGGCTCGTATCCAATCAATGAAGTTTAAAGTAAATAACAACGAAGTTTATGCTTCAACTGGTGGAAGACCCTTTGATGATAATAAACCTTTAATTGTTTTTGTTCATGGTAGTGGTTTAACTCATATGACTTGGGTATTACAGACAAGATATTTTGCTTTTCATGGATACAGTATTCTTGCAATAGACATGCCTGGGCATGGTCTATCAGGTGGGGAAAGTTTAAAATCTATTGAGTCGATGGCAGATTGGATTAATGACGTCATAGATGCTGTCGGATACAAAGAGGCTTCACTAGTTGGACATTCACAGGGATGTTTAGTGACAGTCGAGTGCACAGCAAGATATCCTGAAAAAATAAAAACTTTAAGTCTAATGGGTGGTGCAGGGGCAATACCAATGAATCCTGAATTGTTATCTCTAGCAGAAAACAATGATCCTAAAGCAGTAGAATTGATGATGGATTGGGCTCATGGGCCTGCAGGTCACTTTGGAGGACACCCGGTTCCAGGTCTCTACCATATAAATACTGGTTCAATGCTTGCAAAAACAAGAACAATAAAAAATACTTTAGGTGTTGATTTTAGAGCGTGCGATAACTACAAAAATGGATTTGAAGCTGCAAAAAAAATTAAGATCCCTACTCTCTCTATACTTGCTACAGATGATAAAATGTGTCCTGTAAAAGAAGGAAAAAAACTAGCTGATTTAATTGAGGGAAGTCAAATAGATATTATAGATAATTGCGGACACATGATGTTGTTAGAAGAAGCCGATAGAGTTTTAAAAGTTCTAAAAAAATTCATTATAACAAATTATCCCGCGAATAAGTAAATTATTGTTTGTGATTATGAAGAAAAATTTTAGATTTTTTGATAATAGACAAAAATATTTACTTTTTGTAACAACTACAAATGAAAAAAATAAAATTGCAGATGCTTTAAAACCAATTATTCATAATTTAAAACCCAAATTCCCTGCATTAAAAATCTTTGACGCAGGAATGGGCGATGGATCATTATTGATGAGTGTAATGAGGCAGTGTCACCAAAAAATGCCACACATTCCTCTACTAGTAGCTACTAAAGAAATAAGTTTAGAGGATGTAAGATTGGGACTTGAAAAACTTCCTGATAGATTCGTAGAACATAAAAATACAGTTTTTGTAATATCTAATCTAAATTACGTTGAATCTACATCATTAAAATCGAACAATAAGATTAAACAAAAAAAAATGAATTGGAAAACTGTAAAGCTTAAAGGAAAATCATCCTTAGATTTTTCTGATCAACTACGAAAACTTAATCATAGTTTTTTAAATAAAAAATGGCAAATTGAAAGAAATCCAATTAATGGCAATCCGACCTATAAAGAGCCCTCTGTGCTTATAATCTATAGAAAAGACCAAGAATTTTCCTTAAAAAATATTATTCCAAAGAAAGATAATGGTAAAAATTATTATGATTTAATTATAGCTTCACAACCATATAGATCGAGAATATCTGTTGAAAAGAAAGTAAAATATGTGATTGATCCAATGATTAAATCATTAGAAAAAAAAGGAAAACTTGCTGTCATTCATGCCTGTGGAAATGATCCAGGTAATAAAATAATTAAAAAAATTTGGCCAAACGAAAAACCCTTCCCCTCATTATATAAATCGATTTTGAGATATATAAAAAGTAATACTGATAAGGATATTATCAAAAATTTAAAATTTCATAGAAAAACAAACGTAAAATATATATTGAGAGCTTTACCAAACGAAATTAGTAGCGGAATAGCAACATCATTAATATTTTCGGCCTGGAATGCTTCAATATATGTAAATCAAATATCTGATGAACAAATTTTAAAAGCTGAAAGAAAAAAAAATTATCAAAAAATTGTTCAACAGATACTCAATAAATATAAAGGTTTGTATTTCAATAATGAATTATTTATAATTGAGAGAAAATAATTTGTAATTAAACATATTTTTATACAAAATAAACAAAGAGGATGTCATTAATAAAATAGAGCTAAATTGATGTAGAGATGATATTAAAATATTCGCACCACTCAAAATTGTAAAAATACCTAGGATAATTTGTAAGAAAATAACTAAACCTAAAATTATCATAGGTTTGAACAATAACTCAATTTTTTTTTTATAAACTATAAAAGTCATTATTAAGTACACAGCTAATATTAAGTATGCCATATTTCGATGTAAATACTGAACTAAAGAAGGATCACTGAATACAGTAAGTTTAAATAAATTTGTTATAGTATTGTCATTTGGAAAATATGAACTGCCCATCATTGGCCAAGTATTATAAATTTTACCTGCATCCATTCCTGAAACAAAAGCTCCAAGTATAATTTGTAAAAAAATTAAAAATATAAAAATTTCTGGTAAATAATTTTTCATCTTTCTTTCTTTTTCTTTCAAATACACCAAATCCAAATAGTTCCAGAAAATCAAAGATAAAATTATAAAAGCAAATAAGAGGTGAATTGATAATCTAAAATGACTAACATCAATATTATTTATGAGTCCACTTTTAACCATATACCACCCTAAAAAACCTTGAAAACATATTAATAAAAAAATCAAATGTAAATTTGTAAGTTTTTTAAAACCAACTTTTATACTAAAAAAAATTAATGGAATTAAAAAAGTTAATCCTATTATTCTACCAAAAAATCTGTGTGCCCATTCCCACCAAAAAATAAATTTAAATTCACTTAAGGTCATTGAGAAATTTTGCAATTTAAATTCAGGAATTTTTTTGTATGAATTAAAATATGCATTCCATGTTTCGTTATTTAATGGTGGAAAAAATCCTTTAAAAAATTCCCATTTTGTGATCGATAATCCTGAATCTGTTAGTCTTGTTAAACCACCGATAACAATCATGGTTGACACTAAAAAAAACATCAAAATCAACCAATTCGACATATACAATCGGTATTTACTATTTATTTCGGTATACATATTTATTTAAATATAATATTTATTAATAATTCCAATTGATCAAATGTCGCCGGATAACAAAAAAAAATTAAATAAACTAAGAAAAAAGCTAGATACTCTTGATAATAAACTAATTAAATTAGTTAAAGTTAGAACAAATATTGTGAATGATGTTCTCAAACTTAAAACTTATAAGAATGAAATTGTAGACAAAAAAAGAATATCCAAAATTCTTAAAAATATAAAAAATAAATCGATAAAAAATAAAATCGACCCAAAAATTACCAATCAAATATGGAAAAAAATGATTTATGCTTATATCGATTATGAAAGGAGAAACTTCAAAAAAAAGTAGTTATTTACTATGTGGTGGAAGTTTTTTCTCCACAAAGATCTCATGTTTTCGAGTATCAGGATTGTATTTTTTTGCTTTAAGTTTAATTTTAGCTTTTTCTCCACCAGCCGGTTTTTTAACATAGTAAAAAAATGAGCTATCTGGTTTAGATTCAGGAACAAGTCTTACTTTTACATGAGTTTTTTTAGCCATATTATTTTTAATCTTTTAAATTTCTAATTATATTAGATATTTTAACTAACTTACTTTTTATATCGTATGTCTTTATAGATTTATTTAAATTTACGTCAAGTTTTAAAGTATCAACATTATTTAAAATTTTTTTTACACCCTTTATTGTCATTCCTTGATCTTTTAAAAGAAAATGAACTTTTTTGATTAAATCTATATTTTTTTTGTCGTAATACCGTCTATTACCATTTAGGACTTTAGGCTTTATTTGTTTAAATTCTTTTTCCCAATATCGTATTGTATGTGTGGGAGGCGTACCGCCTCTTTTAGACTTCAAACCAATAATTTTAACTACCTCACCTATGGTTTTATAAGCACTTTCAAATTTACTCATTCTTTGAATTTATAAATTCCTTAAATTCTCTAGAAGGTTTAAATAGAACTACGTTTCTCTCAGAAATGATTTTGTTTTCTTTTGTTTTAGGATTTCTACCAACTCTAGATTTTTTTAATCTAATATAAAACGTACCAAATTTAGTTAGTTTTAATTTTTTTTCCTTTTTTAGATTAAGCGTTATTAGAGAAAAAAACTCATCTATTAAATGCTCTGAAATTTGTTTGGAAAAACCTACTTGCATGTAAATAATATTAACTAATTCTTTTTTAGTTAAGTTTGTTCTCATTTATTTAATATTTTCTTTAATTTTTCTTATCAAATTTCCTTTAATTATTCTATTACAAACATCTAAAGAGTTTGAGAAACCAATATAATCTATTCCACCATGACTTTTAACAACAGGCGTGTCCAAACCAACAAATATTGCTCCATTATATAATCTAGGATCTAATCTTTCTTTTAATTTTCTTAAATTTGAAATATTGAGTAGAGAGGATATTTTTCCAAGAAATGATCCACTTAAAGCTTTCTTTAACTCACCTGTAATAAAATTGGCAGTACCCTCAGCTGTTTTTAAAGCAACATTTCCAGTAAAACCATCTGAAACAATAACATTTACTTTACCATTCATTAATTCATTACCTTCTATATACCCTTCAAAATCAAAATTTTGATTTTTTCTATCATTTAATAACTGATAAGTTTCTTTTATTATTTCATTTCCTTTCAATTCCTCAGAACCTATATTTAGCAAAGCTACTTTTGAAATATCATTAGGATATAAAGATTTATACAACGAAGCTCCCATAATGGCAAAATCTATTAAATTTTTTGAACTACACTCAATATTAGCACCAAGATCCAGAACAACACTCATCCCTTTTTTATTAGGCCACAAAGCTGATAATGCGGGTCTATCAATATTTTCAAGCATTTTTAAATTTAATTTTGCAATTACCAATAAAGCTCCAGTATTACCTGCAGAAATCACAATATCAGTTTCTTTGTTCTTAACGCTTTCAATTGAAAGCCACATACTTGTCTTTTTACCTCTCTTTGCCGCTTCTAATGGACTATCTGTGCTTTTCACAACATCATTGGTATGTACTATTTCATAAAAACTTTCATTAATCTTATTACCTATTTGCTTTAAAATTTTATCCTTATCTCCAAAAATTTTAAAAAAGTTTTCTTTGTTTTTTTTGTGATTATGAATAATTCCATCAATCACTTTCCTTGGGGAATTATCTCCACCCATTGCATCTACTGCAATTTTAATCAATTTCGTCATCTTTAAATCTTAAAAATTAATCTTTAGGGTCTAGAACTTGTCTTCCTTTATACATTCCAGTTTTTAAATCTAAATGATGTGATAATCTAAACTCACCCGTTTTCTTATCTTCAACAACGTTTTTTGATGAAAATTTCATATTCTGAGATCTTCTCATACGAGTTCTAGATGGTGTTTGTTTTCGTTTAGGGACTGCCATAATTAAGAGTTAATTACACCTTTTGTTAAATAATTCAAATTTTTTTTTGATAATTTCTCTCTAAAAACTTCAAAATAATCAACAAATTCGTCTATATTTTTAAAATCCTCTAAAAATATTGATAATTTTTCAATTTTTTTTTCTCTATTTAAATCATCCCAAAAATGAATTTCACTCACCATTGAATGAAATAAATTTATATATACCTTCATCTTTTTGTTAATTGACTGATCGCCATAACCAATTTCCCTTATACTTAATTCTAATTGCCGAAAGTTGAAATCATATATTTCTTGAAGAATCTCTTTATTTTCCTCATTTTTGAAATTTTTCAAAAAAAAAGCAAAATGTAATAAAAAAAGTGTTAATCTATCGGAAAAATTATCATTTCTATTTAATGATCTGTATAAATCTTTATTTCTGGTGTAATTAATTAGATTATTATAAATACTAATATAATTTTTACGCATGAAAAATATATTATATCTATTTATCTTATCATTAATAGTCACAAATTGCTCTTTCGATAAAGTTGTTAGACACCATGGTGTGTCTTTTCTTGAAAAAAAACAAAAAAATCTAATAATAAACAAGACAAATAAAAATGAAATTATTGATGTATTAGGAAAACCTTCAACCAAAAGTAAATTTAATAATGATGTATGGATATATATTGAAAGAAAACAAACTCAATCTCAATTCAAAAATTTAGGTAAGATGAAAATTTACAAAAACGACGTACTAGTTCTTGAAATTGATAATTATGGATTGCTAAAGAAAAAAAACTTCTACAACATAAATGATATGAAAAAAATAGATATTGTTAAAAAAACAACAGAGGGAAATATTACAAAAAACTCCTTTATTTATGACTTTATGTCTAGCTTAAGACAAAAAATTAACGATCCTCTAGGCGTAAGAGCCAAGAAAAGAGAAGAAATTAACCAGCGATAACTGCTAATAAGAGTAACGCAACTATATTTGTTATCTTAATCATGGGATTTACAGCTGGTCCTGCAGTATCTTTATAGGGGTCTCCTACGGTATCTCCGGTTACTGCAGCTTTGTGCGCTTCAGAACCTTTTCCACCATGATTACCATCTTCGATGTATTTTTTTGCATTATCCCATGCACCACCACCAGCTGTCATTGAAACAGCAACAAATAAACCAGTAATTATCACTCCTAAGAGCATTGCTCCAACAGAGGCCAGAGCAGCCACTTGACCTCCAATCGCAAATATTGCGAAGTATAAGACGATTGGTGAAAGTACTGGAAGCAAAGATGGAATAATCATCTCTTTAATTGCAGCCACAGTTAGTAAATCAACTAATTTAGCATAGTCTGGTTTTTGTTTTCTTTTCATAATTCCAGGATATTTTTTGAATTGTCTTCTAACTTCAATAACAACAGCTCCACCCGCTCTACCAACAGCTTGCATGCCCATTGAGCCAAATAAGTAAGGAAGCATTCCCCCTATTAATAAACCGACAACTATATAAGGATTAGATAAATCAAATGTTACTACAATACCCTCTAAATTTGATCCGACCTCTTTAGAAAAATGTTTAATATCCTCTGTATAAGCTGCAAAAAGAACCAAAGCACCTAACCCGGCTGAACCTATAGCATAACCTTTTGTTACAGCTTTAGTTGTATTTCCAACAGCATCTAAAGCATCTGTTGTTTTCCTCACTTTTTTTGGTAACTTAGACATTTCTGCAATACCACCTGCATTATCTGTAACAGGTCCATAAGCATCTAAAGCCACAACCATCCCAGCTAAAGCCAACATTGTTGTTACTGCTATAGCAATCCCATATAGCCCAGCGATGTGATTTGTGAGTAAAATACCTGCTACTATTATTAACGCCGGAATAGCAGTTGCCTCCAATGAGATAGCCAAACCTTGAATTACATTAGTGCCATGTCCAGTTGTTGACGAATTTGCAACACTTCTAACTGGTCTATAATTTGTTCCTGTATAATATTCAGTTACCCAGATTAATAAGCCCGTAATAATTAATCCAATTGTTCCACAATAATATAAACTCATACCAGTAAAAGATCTATTATTTAAATCATAGGAATTTTCTAAACCCAAAACAAAATCAGTAACTGGATATAGAATTATTAATGAAGTTAGTGCAGAAACAACAAATCCTTTATATAAAGCTCCCATGACATTTTTACTTTTTCCAAGTTTTACAAAAAAAGTACCAATTATTGATGTTATAATACATGCTCCACCTATTGTTAGAGGATAAATCATCATAGATAAATCACCAGGGAAAAATATTGAGGATAAAACCATTGTTGCAACAATTGTTACAGCATAAGTTTCAAATAAATCAGCAGCCATTCCTGCACAATCACCAACGTTATCACCAACATTGTCGGCTATTACAGCAGGATTCCTTGGATCATCTTCTGGTATTCCAGCCTCTACTTTACCAACTAGATCAGCTCCAACATCTGCACCTTTTGTAAAAATCCCTCCACCTAATCTTGCAAAAATAGATATTAATGAAGCACCAAAACCAAGTGCAACAAGAGCATTGACAATTTCTCTTTCTTCAACGTTAAATTTTAATAATAAATAGTAATAAACAGCAATTGATAATAAGGCCAAACCAGCAACAAGCATACCTGTTACCGCACCAGATTTAAAAGCCACAGAAAGACCTTCAGCTAACCCTTTTCTTGATGCTTCTGCTGTTCTAACATTTGCTTGAACAGAAACTAACATTCCAACGTACCCAGCTATTCCAGATAATGTTGCGCCAATTAGATAACCTAATCCAACAAGTATACTAAAAGCAAAACTTACAATGACCAATACTACAACGCCAACGATTGCAATTGTCTTATACTGTCTTGCAAGATAAGCCTTCGCACCAATTTGAATAGCAGATGCAATTTCTTGCATCTTTGAGTTTCCTGCACTTGAATTAAAAATACTTTTTCCTGTAAAATATCCATAAACAATTGACAATAATCCTGCTCCTATTGTGTATAAAAGAATAGTCTCTGTAGTTGAATTCATATAAACCTAAATTAAGTTGTTACTAATTAATTATAAAAGGCGGACAATACAAAAAAGTCTATAAAAGGCAATAAATAACTTCTAAAATTTGTGTAAATAGCCCTCGTTTTTTATGTTAATTTTATTCCCTTTTTCATCAATAATTTGTGATTTTTGATTACCTGAACAAATTTTTCCAATTTTTGAAATTTTTATCCCTAAAGATTTAAAAGTTCTTTCAACGATTCTAGCCTTTTTTTTAGATGCGGTAAATAATATTTGATAATCATCTCCTCTCGATATGAAGTCAATTTTTTTTAGTTTTTTTAGTAAGATAATGTTTTTAAGTTTTTTCGATATTGGAATATCAATTAAGCTTATTTTGTAGGAAAGTTTCTGTTTATTAATCAATTTATCTAAATCAGCAAAAAGGCCATCAGAAATATCTATAGACGTATTTGCAAAATTAAGTAATTTTTTCGCCAAATCTATATGCAATTCAGGAAGATAATATTTCATGATAAAATATTTACTCAAAGTTTTGTTTAATGAAATATCTTTTTTTAAAATCTTTAAACCTGCGTAACTATCTCCCAAATTACCTGATACATAAATATTATCATTTATTTTCGCATTATTCCTAAATATTATATTATTAGAAAAACCAACAGAAATAATTGTAAAGCTTAATTTACTAGAAAAAACTGTATCCCCACCGGACAAATAAATCCCAAACTTTTTTTGTTCCTGTTTAAGTGAAAGGGAAATCTTTTTTAAATTTAATTTTGTGAATGTTTTTTTATTTCCCGAACCTGAAATAAAATAATATTTTGGTTTGACACCTTTACAAATTAAATCTGAGATAGATGATCTAATAATTTTTTTAATAACTAAATTAGGTTCTTTGAAATCAAAAAAATGAGACTTATCTATATATGTATCTACAGAAATGACTAATCTTTTTGATCTATCAAAAAAAACGTCATCATTTAAATCAAGTGAATTTTTATTACTAAAAGATAATTTAGAAAAGTATTTTTTAATTAGATCAAATTCATGCATTTGAATATCTTAATTTTTTAGCTATACTGTCTAGCAAAGCATTTAGGTATTTTATTTGAGAATTATTTAAAAAAAAATTAGATGCATTAAGATATTCTTTAATGATTATCCTTATTGAGACATTCGGTTTATATAAAATTTCATATGTTGCTGATTTTAAAATAACTTGAAATATTTTATCTAATTTAAATAGATCAAAATCTACACCAAGGTTTTTGTCTAACTCTTCTATGATAATATCATTTCGTTCAATTGTCCCAAGGACAATGTCTTTGATAAATTTTTTAAACCTATGTTTTGGAAATTCAATTTTGTCATTATTATTATATAAAACGCTATATAATTTTTGAATAATTATAACTCTCGAATTATTTTTTTTACTGTACTTTAGTCTCATTTTTGAGATAACACTGAAACAATAGCTTTTGCTGCTTCAGCACCCTTTTTTTTTCTTTCTTTTGCTTGACTCATATTAAGACAAGTAAGAATTCCATTTCCTATTGGTTTTTTTGAATTTACCGCTAAATCCATAATGGCATTAGTTGAAGATTGTGAAATAAAATCAAAATGTGGAGTTTTGCCTTTGATGACACAGCCGAGAGCAATAAAACCATCAAATTTTTTTTGATATTTCGATATAGTAATTGGTATTTCAAAAACACCAGGAACTTTTATTATCTCTATTTCAAAAGTTTTTGGAAGATTTTTTTTTGCACTATCTAATAAGCCTAAAGAAATTTTTTTGTAATAATCAGCTATAACAATTAATATTTTTCTTTTCATTAAATTAATTCTTGTTTGGTAATTTTAATATTAAAACCCTCAAGTCCAACAACTTTTTTTGGAGTTTTTGTGATCAATATCATTTTGTTTATTTTTAAGTCTTTAATGATTTGTGCACCTATACCATAGTTTCTTATAAGGTTATCTTTTCCTTTTCTTTTTTCAAAATTTTTATTTTTAAAACTTTTTAATGTTTGTGTAACAGATTTTAAGTTAGTGTCTTTAATAAATATTAATACACAATTAGTGTATTTTCTAAAATAATTAATAGTTTTATCAAATGAATTGGGTAGTTTTTGATTTATTAAATAATTGTAAACAACATTTGAGGAAATAACTCTAACTCTCGGAATAATGGATTTTTTTAGATTACCTTTGATGAGTGCAAAATGTTCAGACCCATCTAATGAATTTTCATATATTTTAATTTTATATTTTTGTTTTTTAATCTTAATTTCTGATGTTTTTTTGAGTTTTACTAATTTTTCTTTTTTTAAACGATAAGAAATAAGATCCTCAATTTTTCCAATCTTAAGTTTATGTTTTTGTGCAAAATTTAAAAGCTTTTGACCCTTAGCCATAGTTCCGTCTTCATTCATTATTTCACAAATCACTGCTGAGTTATTTTTTCTGGCTAGTTTTGAGATATCAACTGAGGCCTCAGTGTGGCCAGCCCTGACAAGAACACCACCATCTTGAGCAATAATTGGAAATACATGTCCTGGTGATACAATGTCTTTTTTACTTACATTTTTTTTTGATGCGATCTTAATAGTTCTAGCCCTATCCTTAGCTGAAATGCCAGTTGTAATTCCCTTTTTCGCTTCAATTGAAATTGTAAATGCTGTTTGATTTCTAGATTGATTTACCGGAGACATTAAAGATAGATTTAGTCTTTTAGCTTGAAGACTATCTAGTGCTAAACAGATTAAACCTCTTCCATATTTAGCCATAAAATTAATGTTCCTAGCATTAGTATCAGAAGTTGACATGACCAAATCGCCTTCGTTTTCTCTTTTTTCATCGTCAACTAAAATGTACATGCCTCCTTTTCTTGCAACATTTATTATTGTTTCAATTGATGAATAATTATTTTTTTTCATAAAAATAATTCCTAACGTATTTTGAGAGAATATCTATCTCAACGTTAACTAAACTTCCTTTTTTAAGAGATGATAAATTTGTTAATTTATATGTGTGAGGAATAATCCAGATTTGAAAACCTTTATTTGTTACTTTTGAAATTGTTAGAGAAATACCATTTATACTAATTGAAGCTTTTTCAATAATATTTTTTCTCTCTTTTTTATTAATTTTAAAATCAAATAAGTAAGATTTATCAATTTTTTTTATACTTAATATTTTCCCAACAGTGTCAACATGACCCTGACAAATATGACCTGAAATTTTTTGACCATATTTAAGAGGAAGTTCTAGATTAATTTTATCCTTTAATTTTATATAATTGAATTTAGAGCGATTTATCGTTTCATCTGAAAGATAGAACTCCATAATCTTATTTTTGATTGATATAAGAGTAAGACAAACTCCATCACAAGCTACAGAAACACCTATTTCCTTCATACTTAATTTTAAATCTGATTTTATAAATATGTTAATACCTTTAGGCCTTTTAAGTATCTTAGTTATTAAACCTTTGTTGAATATAATTCCGTTAAACATCTTAATTTTTATAAATTGTTATCTTATCAGTGCCTAATTTAAAATTTGTTTTATATTTATTATATTTTGTATCTAAAATACCAAAAGATGTAAAATTTACATATTTGTTTCCTTTTAATAAATTTTTTGAACTTTTAAACATATAAAATTCATTAAACATTTTTTTTTGAAGAAAGCTTTTTGTTAATTCATCACCACCCTCTACCAAAAGATTTTTAATTCCATTCATGTATAACTTTTTAAGAATTATCTTTAAATCAAAATTCTTATGATTATGAGTAGATTGTTTTATTAAAATAGCTCCTTTTTTTGTTAAAAAATTGTTTTTAATTTTATTATTTGAATTGTGGAAAATAATAGTGTTCTTATTTTTTATCGACTTAACAATATAACTTTTTAAATCAATTTTTAAATTTTTATCTAAAATAATTCTTTTTGGAGATAATTTCGTATACCCCTCTAGCCTACAATTAAGTTTTGGATTATCTATATTTAATGTCTTACTTGTAATTAAAATACCGTCACTTTTAAATCTTAAATAATGAGTTAATTTATCAGATATTTCATTGGTAATTCTTTTTGTTGTGTCACTATAAATAATCTTATTTTTTGATAATGCTATTTTTCCAATTACATAAGGTAATTTTTTTTTTCTGTTAATGTAATATGAATTATATAAATTTAATGCTTCTTTTCTTAAAAGACCTTTTTTAACTTTAATATTACTATTTTCTAAAATCAAAGAACTTTTTCCTTTCACCTTTAAGTCAATATCTTCAATTGGATAATAAACTTCACGAATTTGATTTTTTATTATATTCTTAGTACATGGAGGAGTTTTTCCATAATGATTGCATGGCTCTAAAGTAATATACATTTTAGAGTCTTTTGGATCTTCAAAACAATTTGAAATAGCATTATGTTCAGCATGAGGTCTGCCTCCATACCCAGTTTGACCTATAGAAATGATCTCTCCTTTTTTAACAATTACACATCCAACAGATGGATTATCACCAGTTAGACCTTTTCTAGCCCTTGCTAGATCTAAAGCAAGTTTCATAAATTTCTTATCTTTTGGTGTAAAATTATCTTTTTTTGTAGACATCTATCTTGTCCACAAATTGTATAAAATCTTTTTCTTCTCTGAAATTTCTATAAACAGATGCAAATCTAACATATGCAACTGGGTCCAGTTCTTTTAGTCCCTCCATAACCATTGTTCCAATGGTGCTTGAGGATATTTCACTTTGGCCCATTTCCTCTAAAGATCTAGATATACGGCTTATAAATTTTTCGATTGTTTCAACATCAATTGGTCTTTTTTTTAAGGCAATAAAAATTGATTTAGCTAATTTATCTCTGTCAAATGCAGATTTTCTTCCATTCTTCTTTACAACCATGATTTCTCTAAATTGGACTCTTTCGAATGTTGTAAATCTAGCTCCACAAACGCAAAGCCTTCTTCTTCTAATAGCAGTTCCATCTTCAGTGGGACGAGAATCTACAACCGAAGTTTCACCCTTCTTGCATATGGAGCAAATCATCTATTGAGATTTTTGTAAATTGGGAAATTAGAGCACAAGTCTATAACCTCGTTTCTAACTTCTTCCTCAATCTTACTATTGTCCTCAGGGTTTTTTGATAAACCTTCTATTACTTTTGTGATTAAATTACCAACTTTCTCAAATTCTTTTAAACCAAATCCTCTTGTTGTTGCCGCTTGAGAACCAAGCCTAATGCCTGATGTGATCATAGGTTTTTCTGTATCAAAAGGAATTCCGTTTTTGTTACATGTAATGTTTGCTCTACACAGGCTTTCAGAGGCTACGTTACCCTTTACATTGAATGGTCTTAGATCAACTAACATTAAATGAGTATCTGTGCCGCCAGAATAAATTTTAAATCCATTATTTTTTAAAGTTTCAGCTAACATCTTAGCATTAGCTAAAACGTTTTTTATGTAAACTTGAAATTCTGGTTTAAGCGCTTCAAAAAACCCTGCTGCTTTTGCAGCAATTATGTGCATTAGTGGTCCACCTTGGTAGCCAGGAAACACTGCAGTATCAAATTTTTTTCCTAGATCAAGATCATTTGATAAAATTATACCGCCTCTTGCACTTCTGAAAACTTTGTGAGTTGTTGAAGTAACAACATGAGCATAATCACATGGGTTTGGATATCCCTTACCTGCAACAAGACCAGAAAAATGAGCCATATCAACCATCAAGTATGCACCAACCTTATCTGCTATTTCACGAAATCTTTTAAAATCAATTACTCGTGAGTATGCACTTCCTCCAGCAATAATTAATTTAGGTTTATGTTCTAAAGCTAATCTCTCTACATTTTCATAATCTATTAGCTCTGATTTTTTATCTACGTCATAACTTATTGCATTAAACCACTTACCAGACATTGAAATTTTTAAGCCGTGAGTAATATGACCTCCAGAATTTAAACTCATACCCATAAATGTATCATTAGGTTTGAGAAGGGCTAAAAACACAGCTCCATTTGCTTGTGCACCAGAATGTGGTTGTACATTTGCATACTTACAATTAAAAAGTTTTTTGATTCTTTCTAAAGCTAATTTTTCAGCTACATCTACATGCTCACATCCATTGTAATATCTCTTGCCCGGGTATCCCTCAGCATATTTATTTGTTAGCACTGAACCTTGTGCTTCTAAAACTGCCTGAGAAACAATATTTTCAGATGCTATAAGTTCAATATGATTTTGTTGTCTAACTAATTCATCATTAATAGCTTTGAATAAATCTGGGTCAGATTGAGATAAACTTTTTTCAAAAAAATCTCGATAATCTGAATTTATATACTTAGTTTCACTTGACATAATAATCTATATTTTGTTTACCCTTTTTTTGTGTCTTCCGCCTTCAAAATTTGTATCAAAAAACACAGATATACATTTAAATGCTGTATCTTTTTTTGTCAATCTAGAACCTAATGTAATTATATTTGCATTGTTATGTAATCTGGATAATTTCGTGTTTTTTACTGAATAACACACTGCTGCTCTTATTTTCTTGTGTTTATTGGCTGCCATTGACATTCCAATGCCCGATCCACACACTAATATTCCCATATTCTTATGATTTTTACTTACTTTTTTACAAAGACTATGAGCATAATCAGGATAATTTACAGAATTTTTTGAATCATATGTTCCAAGATCTTCAAAAATAAATTTTTTAGAAAATTTCTTTTTAATTTGTTCCTTCAGCTGATATCCGGCATGATCTGAAGAAATAAATACTTTTTTCAAATTAATTAAATTTATAATCCAAAACACAAGCTACCAAGTGGATTCTATCTTCCTCTCCACCATTAAAGGCGTTATGATATTTTGTATTGTTAGTAATCCAAACAGAACCATCAGCTGGCATATGTTTAGCAACATTGTCTATAACCATTATAGAACCGGGATTTGTTATAATTGGAATATGCAGTCTTGGTTCTGGGTCTCTATGCCAACTTAATGTTGATCTGGGCTCCTTTAATAAAACTCTAACTCTTCCAAGTTTGTATTTTGATGAAAGTACGTCAAAGACTTCTTTAAAATAAGTATTTTTATAATCATGAATAAATTCAGAATAAGCCACTTCATCTATCATTTCATCTCTTCTTGCCTCTTTTCCACTAGAGTCTGGTTTTGTCCAAAACACACCTCTTGCCTTGTTACCTTTTATAGAATCTGGATCTCCTGGAATTTGAGTTAATGATATTGCTCCGAAATTTGATACCCCATTAACACCTGTAAAACCCTTTATTGACAAAACTTGTTTGTAAGCCTCCTGAAGTTTGTTAATGTCAAACTTTAAATCCTGTTTTTGAAAGTCATTAAAATTTAAATTCATTGTAGCTTATTGTCTCCTGATGTTGTTTAATATCTTTTTTAAGATATATTTGTATATAACATTTGTCGCACATTATAAATATAATTTAAGTATGATTACAGGTAATTTTCCTAATTTGAGACTGAGAAGAAATCGTAAAAATGATTGGTCTAGAAGATTAATAACTGAGAATAATCTGACTCCTAGTGATTTTATACTTCCAGTATTTCTCACAGATGGAAAAAATAAAAAGCAAAGTATAGATTCTATGCCAGGCGTATATCGTTATTCATTAGATAAATTAGGCTTAGTAGTTGATAAAGCACTCAAATTAAAACTGCCAATGATTGCTTTATTTCCTTATACTAGTAAAAAAGATAAAGATAAATTTGGTACTGAAGCTTTAAACGAAGACAATTTAGTTTGTAAAGCTTTACGATTAATTAAAAAAAAATATCGAAACGAAATCGGAATTATGTGTGATGTTGCGCTGGATCCATATACTTCGCATGGACAGGATGGATTAGTGAATAATAGATATGTTCTGAATGATGAAACAGTAGAAATTTTAATAAAACAATCATTGTTACAAGCTCAAATGGGATGCGATGTCATAGCACCATCCGACATGATGGACGGAAGAATAGGCAGAATTAGAAAATCACTAGACAAAAATGGTTATAAAATGACACAAATTTTATCTTATGCAATCAAATATGCCTCAAATTTCTATGGTCCTTTTCGAGATGCAGTTGGCTCTAAAAATATCTTGAAAGGCAATAAAAAAAATTATCAGATGGATTTTAGAAATAGTGATGAAGCTTTAAGGGAAGTTGCTTTAGACATTAAAGAAGGTGCAGATATGGTAATGGTTAAACCAGGCATGCCTTATTTAGATATTATAAAATCAGTAAAAGAGAAATTTAAGATACCCGTATTTGCCTATCAAGTATCAGGTGAGTATACTTTATTATCGAATGGTATTTACAAAGGCTATATAAATAAGGATGCTGTCTTAGAGAGTCTTATTTCATTCAAACGATCAGGTGCTAACGCAATTATTACTTATTATGCAGATAGAATTGATAAAATATTAGATTGATTGTTTGAATGTATTTAAAAATCTTAATCTATTTAATGGGTAATTGATATTGTTGGGTTTTAATATACTTTTTTCTAAATAATCACCAACTAATCTTAATCCATCAATCAAAATTTCCTCGTTTAGAAAATCTTGATTATTATCAATTAAGAAATTTGGAACAATTTTGTTCTCATTTGTAGATTTTACTAAATACTTAACTTCATTATTAATAAGTTCTTTTCTTACTAAATTTTTTAACTCAAGGTCATAACCAATGACTTTGAAAAAGTCTAACTCCCAAAAAATATAATTTTTTATCCAATTTTCTTTTTTTAACAAAATATAAAAGTTTTCAATTAGACTATAAATCTTAAAATTTTTTTGAGACTCAGCAGTTAAAATTTTGATTAATTGAAAAGCAGAAAAAATACATAATAATTTCCTATAATTATCAAAAAAAATAGGAGTATAAGCATTAAGTATTTCAATTTTAAAATTACCAATCTTATTTTCTGTTTTAGACGAATAATTTACATGTAATTGATTTCCCAACTGAAGATAATTCTTAATTTTTCTTGAAGTTCCTCCAAAAATAATACCTGAAGTTTTTCCATGATTTTTGGTAAAAATTTCAACAATTAATGAATTTTCATTATATTTATTTTTTGAAATTAAAAAGCCTTCATCATCCCAAGTCATAATTAAATAATATTCTTTAAACAAAGTATTGCTGCATTTTGTTCAGCGTCTTTTTTTGATCTACCTTCAGATATAAATAACTTTGTGTTAAATAATTTTACACCAACCTTAAATAGAGGTTTGTGTCTTGGACCAGTATTAGATATTAACTTATAAATTGGTAATTTTTTAAATTTTTTAAGAGACAATTCTTGTAATTTTGTTTTTGCGTCAATTTCTGTTATCACACTTCTTTCTAAATGTTTTTTCCATAAATTAAGAATAGTTTTTTCTACAGCTGTAAAACCTCTATCTAAATAAATGGCACCTATTAAAGCTTCACAGCTATCGGCGACAACTTTATCCTCAATGATTGTTTTTTTATTTTTAGGTCTAAAAATTAATATATATTTTTCTAATTCAATTTCATTCGCAATTTGTAAACAAGTTCTTCTGTTAACAAGTGATGCAAATTTTTTATCTAACACACCCTCTTTCTCATTTGGGTAAATTTCTAAAAGTTTTTTAGCAATAATCAAACCCAAAACTCTGTCTCCCAAAAATTCGATTTTTTCATTGTTATGCTGGCTATCAAAACTTTTATGTGTCAATGATTTTACCAAAAGATTCTTATCTTTAAAATTTAGACCTAATTTTTTTTCAAGACTGGTGTGGAGTGTTTTCATTATCTAATCTTTCTAAAAAATCTATCAAGTCTAATAGACTGATTCCATTTCCAGAAATAGAAAATACTTCCTAAAGATCTATCTGAAGAAAAGAAAATAAACTGTGCCTTGCCTACTAGATTATCTTTATGTACATAACCTACGCTTGATAAATATCTACTATCTTTTGAGCAGTCTCTATTGTCTCCTAAAAAAAAGTAATTATCTTTGGGTACAACAAAAATATCAGAATTTTTAAAAGATCCTTTCTTAAAATAAACTGTTTTATAATCATAACCATTAGGCAATTTTTCTTCAAAAGAAAAGACATCCACTTTTTTTTTTCCACAAAAAATTTTATCTTTATCTGATGTTTTATTTCTAAAAATTAAATTATTATTTATGTACAATTCTGAATTTATAAACTGAATTTTATCTCCTGGAATACCAATTAATCTTTTTATATAATCAGTTCTGTTATCTGCTGGAGTTTTAAAAACAACTACATCACCTCTTTCAGGCTGATTAAAAAAAATTCTTCCTTTAAAGATGGGTGGACTAAATGGGAATGAGTGTTTACTGTAACCAAAAGAATATTTAGTAACAAATAATCTGTCACCAACCAAAAGATTAGGTTCCATAGATGAGGACGGTATATAAAATGGTTGAATAATGATAGATCTAATAAAAACAGCTATTATTAATGCATAAAACAAAGTTTTAGTGTTTTCTATTAAAAAATTTTTATTGAACATTATTGTTTTTGAATAATTGTAAATGCTATTGAATAGTCTTTTTCATCGGAAATTGAAAGATACAAATTATACTTTTTAGCTTTAAATTTTTTATAAATAAGATTGTTAATTTTTTTTGTTTTTCGAAAATAAGGTTTACCGAATTTATCATTTAGTATCTCAATATCTTTAAAGTTAAGATCGTCTCTAATTCCAGTACCTAAGGATTTAGAAAAAGACTCTTTCGCAGCAAATCTCTTTGCTAAAAAGAGTATGTTCTTATTTTTTTTTTTAGAAAAGTTTATTTCATTATTACTAAAAGTTCGAAGGATAAAATTTTTTTTACGTGTTAGAAGTTTAAATCTATTATTTTTAATTATGTCTACTCCTACACCCAAAATCTTCATGCTACTTAATTATAGTTTTAAATTTTTTAACTACATTTTTTAAGCCCAAAAAAATTGACTCTCCTATTATAAAATGTCCAATATTAAACTCCTTAATCTCTTTTATACTAGTTAAGATTTTTGTTGTTTTGTAGTCAAGGCCATGTCCAGCATGAACCTCTATTCCTAAATCATTTGCATGAAAAGAACACTTTTTAATTCTCTTTAATTCATTTGAAAAATTTTTTCCTTTTTTGACTAAACTAGATAATTTGCCTGTATGAATTTCAACACAATCAGCATTAATTGCTTTTGATACTCTAATATCTTTCAAGGAAGGGTTAACAAAAAGACTTGTTCTTATATTCAATTTTTTAAATTTTTTTATTATATTTTTTATTTTAGTTTTATTTTTAATTAAATCTAAACCACCTTCAGTAGTTATTTCTTTTCTCTTTTCGGGCACAATACAAATAAAATTAGGCTTTATCTTTATTGCATTTTTTACAATATCTGAATTTGTTGAAATCTCTAAATTTACTAATAACCCTTTTATAGAACATATTCTTTTAGCATCATTGTCATTAATATGTCTTCTATCTTCTCTTAAATGAATCGTAATTGAGTCTGCTCCAGATTTTTTTGCAAATTTAGCAGAATAAACCGGATCTGGATGAATTTCACCTCTTGCATTTCTCAAAGTAGCTACATGGTCAATATTTACTCCTAAACGTTTCATTTTGTAAATCTACTTCCTGGTATAGTTATAGGAATAAGTTTTAAACTATCTGGTATTTGTTTTTTATTAAATACTGGCACATCTATTTTTAGATGAGAAATAATTTTATTTTTTATTTTAAGATTTCTTTTATTAGACCTGTCAATTATAGAGGCAAATCCTACTAATTTTGCTTTAGCTTTTTTTACTAATTTAACACATTCGATGCTAGACTTTCCTGTCGTAATCACATCTTCAATAATTAAAACCTTTGAACCTTTTCTTATCTTAAATCCTCTTCTAAGTGTAAATTTACCTCTTACTCTTTCACAAAAAATACTTTCTTTCTTTAAAATTCTACCTATTTCATAACCAATTATTATACCTCCAATTGCTGGAGATAAGATGAGATCAAATTTAATGAAATTTTTTTTGATCTTTCTTGCTAAAGATTTGCATATTTTTTCTGCTAAATGAGGATAACTTAGAAGTTTTGCACATTGAATATATTTTGAGGAATGGAAACCGGATGATAATACAAAATGTCCCTCTAAAAGTGCATCAGTTTTTCTTAAAATATTTAAGGATTTTTTGTGTGAAAGCATTTCTTTTATCTTCGTGTCTAATTATCTTAAATTTTATACCTTTTTGTTTAAGCTCTGCAATAAAATTAGTAAAATTTTTTAGATCTCTAATTATAAGTTGAAACTTAAAATTTATATAATTAGGGTTTTTACCAGCCATTTCGAGGTTTGATATATTTAATTTATGTTGTCCTATAAGTGAACTAACATTACCTAATTGACCTGGTTTATCAGGTAAAGAAATCCAAAGAATTGTATTGTATTTTTTTACTCTTTCTTGTTTTTTTTCTCCCTTATCATGCCAATACTTTCTAATAGCGGATCTTGCCTTACCTGTTTTTGTAATTGGTATCCAATGAAGTGATGGTGAATTATTTTTGGATGTTATTATTTTTACTGTATCCCCATTTCTCAAAATACTTTGTAATTCTCCTTTGTTGCCGTTAATCTCACAACCAACTGCCGTATCACCTATTTTTGTATGCACAGCATAGGCAAAATCAATTGGAGTTGCATTTTTTGGTAACTTAATTACAGATCCTTTGGGCGTAAAACAAAATACATTTTCTTGAAACATTTGCATTTTAGTATACTCGTACGAATGTTCTGGATTTTCATTTTTTTCTATAATTTCAACTAAATCTTTTAACCAATCATATTCTTTCCAAGTTAAAGAGTTAAATTTTTCAGAGGACTTATATTGCCAATGTGATGCAATCCCACGCTCAGCAAAATCATGCATCTTTTTTGTTCTTATTTGTATTTCTATTGGTTTTTTATAAGAACCAATTACTGCAGTGTGTATCGACTTATATCCATTAATTTTTGGTGATGATATATAATCTTTAAATTTTCCTGGAATACAATTCCATTCCTTATGAACAATTCCCAAAGTTTTATAACAATCATCTACATTATCCAGAATAATTCTAAATCCTATTATATCTGTAATTTGTTCTAACGAGACTCTTTTTTTTTGGACTTTTCTCCAAATTGAAAAAGGAGTTTTTCCTCTGCCAAAAATTTCTGACCGTATGTCACTTTTTGTTAATAATTTGCTAATTTCATTTGATAAGTTTTCAAAAATATCTTTTTTATCTAATTTTATTTTATCTAATCGTTTTTGAATTAATGACCTTGCATCATTATTTAGAATCTCAAAAGATAAATCTTCTAATTCATCTCTAATTCTGTGCATACCCATTCTATCAGCAAGAGGCGCATATATCTCCATTGTTTCCTGGGCTATTCTTTGTCTTTTATCCTCTTTTTTAATTGCTTTTATAGTTCTCATATTGTGAAGGCGATCAGCAATTTTGACTAACAATACTCTTATATCTTTAGATGTAGCTAAAATTAATTTTCTAAAATTTTCTGCTTTTGAGTTTGGTGAGGCGGTATTTTCAAGCACAGAAATCTTTGTAACTCCATCGACCAAATCAGCTACTTCAATTCCAAATTCACCTTTAATCGTTTCATATGTTGCATGCGTATCCTCAATAGTATCGTGTAATAAACCAGTTGTTATTGTTGCACTGTCTAACTTTAAATCTGTTAAAATATTTGCTACTTCAATTGGATGAACCGAATATGGATCGCCTGATGCTCTTTTTTGGTTTTCATGCGCTTTAACTGCAAAATCATAAGCTTTATTTAGTTTTTCTGGATTAAAAAATTTATTATAATTTTTGACTTTATTTATAAGTTCTTCAGAATTCAGCATTATTAATTATACCATTAATTTAAACAAGTTTAATAGATCTAATGTCACTATTTGATAAAGAAAAAATAAGATTTTTTATATATCGTTTAGAATTTGGGTATTTCCAAGTTTTTTCTATTTCGAATAAGGGTATTAATACAAAATTTCTAAGGTGCATTCTTGGATGAGGAACATTTATTCCGTTTGCACTAATTTTTTGATTATAATCAATAATATCAATATCACATGTACGTGGTGAATTTTTTGGAGCTTTTTTTCTTCCCAAAGATATTTCTATCTGCTTACAAATTTTTAATAATTCTATCATTTTTAGATTTGATGAAACTTTTAAGACAATATTGTAAAATTTTGGATTTTTTGGATTTGGCCAGGATAAAGTTTCGTAATAATTTGAGAATTTAATTATATTAATACCCTTGGAATATAATTCGAATTTAGTTTTTTCTATATTTTTTTTTCTATTTCCAAGATTTGAACCAACACTCAAATAAATAATTTTAGCTCGTTTTTCTGACATATCTTGCTTTATCACGATTCCAATCTCTTTTTTTAATCGCAGCTCTCTTATCAAATTGTTTTTTTCCTTTAGCAACAGCTAGCTCAATTTTGGCTTTACCTTTTTTAAAATACATTTTTGTAGGAATTACCGTGAAACCTTCTTTTTGCATTTTACCTATAAGTTTATTTATTTCTCTTTTATTTAGTAAAAGTTTTCTTTCATCTAGTGGTTTGTGATTTATGTAACTTGCCTGTTTATAAGATGCTATATGGGAATTAATCAAAATGATTTCTCCATTTTTTTCAACAGCATAAGAATCCGCGATATTAACTTTACCTTGCCTTAAGGATTTAATCTCCGAACCTTTTAAAACGACCCCAGCCTCCAAGAGGCTTTCAAAAAAATAATTAAAACTAGCTTTCCTATTTAAACAGATTATTTTTAAACCTTTATTGGTTTTGTTTATCATTAAATCAATTTAGATAAGTGAAGGGCCTTTTCTACAATATCTTTTGTTTTTTCTGTAACTTTAACCAGCGGAAGTCTAACATCGTCAGTACAAAGATTTAATAATTTTGCAGCATATTTAACTGGACTCGGATTACTCTCAACAAACATTGCACTATGCAAAGGCTGCAATATTTTATCCAATTTTGCAGTTTCTTTAATTGACTTATCGTCATCTTTTAAAGAACTCTCTTGAAATTGAGAACATAATTTGGGTGCTATATTAGCTGTAACGCTTATAGCTCCAACGCCCCCTTTTTTATTAAATTCCATTGCATTGTCGTCATTTCCAGTTAGTTGAATAAATTCTTTTCCCATTTTTTCTAATGTTTGATTTACCCTATTTAAGTCTCCTGTAGCATCTTTTACACCAACGATATTTTTTAATTCAAATAATCTTGCCATAGTGTCTACAGACATATCAATTACAGATCTTCCTGGAATATTATAAATCAAGATTGGTATCCCACAATTATCATTTATAGCCTTATAATGTTGATACAATCCTTCTTGAGTTGGTTTATTATAATATGGAGTAACAATAAGAGCTCCATTTGCCCCTATTTTTTCAGCATGTTTTGTTAAAGAAATTGCTTCTTCTGTGGAATTGGATCCAGTTCCTGCAATTACAGGTAATTTACCACTACTTTCTTTTACGCACAATTCAATTACTTTTTGATGCTCTCCATGACTTAAAGTTGGGGACTCACCTGTTGTACCAGCGGGTACTAGACCTTTGGTACCATTTTCGATATGAAAATGTATTAACTTGATATAACTTTCTTCATCAAGTTGATTATTTTTAAATGGGGTGACTAAAGCAACATTTGAACCTTTAAACATAAATACTTATAACATAGTTTAAAGATTCATATAGTAAAAGAATATGTTTAAAAAATTCTTATTAATTATTGGTTTGTTTATAATTTTTAATCAATCTGTTGAAACTTTTGCAGAAATAATCCCATTGAAGAAGCCTGTTCTAAGTATAAAGGAGAAAGAGCAAAAGTTATTAATAGATGTTTTAAAACCGTTACAAAAACCGTCAACTAAAAAAGTCATCAAAAACTCACAAAAACAGCCTAATTACAAAAAGGTCACAGATAAAAAGAGTAATATAGGAATAATTTTACCTAAAAAAAAACCTTTAATTGCAGGAGCAAAAAAAGAGGATCCTGTTAAAAAATCAAAATATTACAGTAAAAAAGATTTTGCATTAGCAAAAAAAGCTTTAAATGAAATGAAACAAGCAAAGTGGACTTCTGCATTAAAAACTTCAAAAAGAGTTAGGGATAAATCAATTTACAATTTCATACAATGGAGACACCTTTTAACAAAGGGAAATACAGCCTCATATTATGATTATAAAGCATTTATTGATGCAAACGAGGATTATCCAAGAATAGGTAGAATCAAATATTTAGCAGAACATAAGCTTTCAACAGATACTGTGTCTCCAAAAAAGATTATTAATTGGTTTGAAACTAACGAATCGTTGAGTGGTTTTGGGAAAATGATATTAGGTGAAAGCTATATTTTACTAGGTAATAAGCAAAAGGGAATATCTTTAGTTAAAGAAGGATGGATAACAGCTGAACTTAATAGATCTGAACTTAAATTTTATAGAAAAAAATTTAAAAAATATCTAAATTTTGATGATTATATCAAAAGAGCAGATTACCTTGCCTGGAATAATAAATATTGGGATTTAAAAAGACTTTTGAGATATTTACCAAAAGATTACCAGCTTTTATACACAGCAAGGCAACTTTTGATGAGTAAGTCATACGGCGTAGATAATGCTATTGCAAAAGTACCCACAAAATTTAAAAATGATGCAGGATTAAATTACGACAGGTTAAAATGGAGACGAAAAAGAGGTAGAGTTGACAGTTCTCTGGAAATTTTATTAAACATTAATAATACAAAAGATTATTTAGTTCGACCTGACAAATGGTGGATAGAGAGAGAAATTATTTCGAGATCGCTTATTTATAAAAAAAAGTTTGAATTAGCTTATAAAGTGTCAAGTAATCATGCATTGACTGAAGGCCCTGAATATGCGGCAGCTGAATGGATGAGTGGATGGATAGCGCTAAGCTTTTTAAACGATCCATTGTTAGCAAAAGATCATTTTGAAAACTTTTATAATAATGTAGGCTATCCTATAAGTGTATCCCGTGGTGCTTATTGGTTGGGAAAGACATACCAAAAACTTGGAGAAAAAGACTTAGCTATTGAGTGGCTTCAAAAGGCTGCAAAATTTTTGACTACTTATTATGGTCAATTAGCATTTATGGAACTAAATCCTGATAAAACTTTTGAACTTCCAAAAGATTTAGAAGTATCCACAGATTATAAAAATTATTTTTTTAAAAAAGAATTGGTAAAAACAATTTATCTTCTCGATGAACTCAATAATGACAAATACACTAAACACATTCTTCGACATCTAGCTAATGATAATATCGAGAATGGAAGCGAAATTTTAGCAGCACAGCTAGCAACTAGCATTGATAGATTTGATTTTGCTATTCAAATTGCAAAAATTGCTTCCTATGAAAAAAGATTTCATAATAAATTTAATTATCCAATTATAAGTACACCCAAACACATCAACGGAAGAAAAATTCCAGAAACTGCTTTTATTTTGTCAATTATCAGACAAGAAAGTGAATTTGATTTAAGCGCCAATAGTCATGCAGGTGCTAAAGGTTTAATGCAACTAATGCCGTACACTGCAAAAGTAGTTGCCAAACAAGCAAAGCTGCCCTATTCAAAATCAAGGCTAACAAAGGATGCGGAGTACAATATAAATCTTGGATCACATTATATAGCAGGTCTAATTCTTGATTATGATGGAGCTTATCCTTTTGCTATTGCAGCTTATAATGCTGGACCCAAAAGAGTTAAATATTGGAAAAAAATAAATAAAAATCCTCAAAAAAAACAAATTGATTATATTAACTGGATTGAGCTAATAAAATTTAAAGAAACTAGAAATTATGTGCAAAGAGTTTTAGAAAATTATAATGTCTACCGTTATATTTTAGAGCAGAAACCGATAAAAATGAAAAATTTTTTTAAAGATGACCCTCTTTACTAAATATGGAATTTAATCAATCTTTTTTTCAGCAAAAATTGAAATCTGGAATAGAATTTTTCAATAAAAATCAACTAAACAAAGCTATTGAGTGTTTTAAATTTCTACAAAATGAAAAATCGACTCAAACAATAGCTTTTTTATATTTGGGAATAATAGAAATAAAAAAAAATAATAATGAAAATGCAAAAAAATATTTTTTTAAAATTCTTGAAATAGATAAAAATCATGAATTTGCAAATTTAAATTTAGGGCTTCTTTCTTTCCAGGTAAAAGATATAAAAAGAGCAATAGATTATTTCAATAAAACACTAAACATAAATAGAAAAAATTTGTTAGCTAAATATCATCTTGGATTAATTGAGATAATTAATAAGGAGTATGAAAAAGCTAAAAAAAAATTCGAGGAAATTCTGTTAAAGGAGCCAAAAAATTTGAATGCTCTTAATAATCTTGGGATCTGTCATTCAAAACAAATAAATTTTAAGAAAGCAATTAATATATTTAAAGATTGTCTTAATATAAACAATAACCACAAACAAGCTATTCTAAATCTAGCTAACTGTTTTTTTCAAATAAAAGATTTTGAAAACTCAATTATTAATTATAACAAAGTTTTAGAAATAGAGAAAAATCACACAATTGCTAAAATAGGCTTAAGCAAATGTTATTTTGCTTTACATAATTATGAAAAGGCTTTTTATTTTTTTGAAGCAAGAAAAAAACACAATTAGATAATTTAAAAATTGCTAATAAATTAGTTAAAGATTTTAATTGTAAAGAATGGTTCAAGGAAAAAATAGATAATAAAAAAATTTTGATTCTTAGTGAACAAGGTATTGGTGATAATTTACAATTCGCTAGATATATCTTTTGGTTAAAAGAAAAATTTAATTGTGATATAATTTTTTATATTAATAAAAAAATTTCTCATCTTTTTAAAAACTGTCCATGTAAAATTATAAATGATTTAGATCAGGTTGATAAGATTGACTTTTATCAGTATTTATTATCTTTACCATACATCTACTATAAAAGAGAGAATAAATTTAAAAAATGTATTTCTTTTATATCAGATGATACCTCTAATAACTTAAACTGGAAAAAAAAACTTGAAAATTTTAAAAAACCACTTATTGCAATACAATGGAAAGGAAATGAAAAATTTCTAGACGATCAGCAAAGATCTGTTCCTATAAAATTTTTTAGTAATTTAATTAAAAATAAAGATTACTCTTTTATTAGTCTACAGAAAGACAATTTTTCCTCAGATATTAAATCTAATAACCTACAAGAATTTATTACAGATTTCTCAGAACAAATCGATATCGGAGATAAGAGTTTTGTTGATACTATCTCTATTCTGAATAGTATAGATTTGTTGATTTCAGTTGACACATCAATGACCCATCTCGCATCTACGATGGGTATTAAGACTTTACTATTACTTAACTATAACCCTGATTGGCGTTGGCATATAGAACTCAAGGAAAATTGTTTTTATGACAATCTAGAAATGATAAAAGCTGATAGAATAAATGATTGGGAGTCAGTCTCTTTTAGGATTAATGATAAATTGAAAGAATTATTTAAAAGATAAATTTTCCTCAAAAATGGCGGAAAGGGAGGGATTCGAACCCTCGGTACAAGTTTCCCCGCACGGTCATTTAGCAAACGACTGGTTTAAGCCTCTCACCCACCTTTCCTTTAACAAGTGTGTAACTTGAAATCATTGAATATTCAATATTAATCAAGTATTTATTGCAAAATGAAAAATAAATATTCAATAATTTCTCTTATTAAGAATTCTTTTTCATATCATGAAAATTGGCAAAAAGCTTGGGGTAATCCTGAACCAAAAAAAGAATATGATATTATAATAGTCGGTGGCGGAGGTCATGGTTTGGCTACAGCTTATTATCTTGCAAAAAAACATAATATTAAAAATGTTGCTGTAATAGAAAAAGGCTGGATTGGCGGGGGTAACACTGGGAGAAATACTACAATAATTAGATCTAACTATTTGTGGGATGCAAGTGCAGGTTTGTATGATCATGCTTTAAAAATTTGGGAAAAACTATCTCAAGAATTAAATTACAATGTTATGTTTAGTCAACGAGGAGTGATGAATCTAGCTCATAATTTACAAGATGTAAGAGATCTTAAAAGAAGGACTCATGCTAACAGATTGAATGGTATCGATGCAGTTTATCTTAATACAGAGCAAGTAAAAAAATTTTGTCCAATTATAAACACCTCTCCAGATATTAGATATCCAGTATTAGGGGGAACTCTCCAGCGTAGAGCTGGTACGGCACGTCATGACGCTGTAGCTTGGGGTTATGCAAGAGGTGCTGATGAAATGGGTGTTGATATAATTCAAAATTGTGAAGTTAAAGGAATTAAAAGAAGTGGTGAGAGTGTTGATGGAGTTGAAACAACAAAAGGTTTTATCAAAACAAAAAAAATTGGTGTTGTTGCTGCTGGTCACTCAAGTGTAATAGCAAATATGGCAGGCTTGAAGTTACCTTTGGAAAGTAAACCTCTTCAAGCATTAGTGTCAGAGCCAGTAAAACCTATTATTGATACAGTAGTTATGTCTAATGCTGTACATGCTTACGTTAGTCAGTCTGATAAGGGTGAGCTGGTAATTGGAGCTGGGACAGATGACTACGTTTCTTATTCTCAAAAAGGAAGTCATGAGATTGTAGAAGGAACTTTAAATGCTATTTTAGAATTATATCCAATATTTAGCCGAATGAGAATGTTAAGACAATGGGGTGGTATTGTAGATATATGTCCTGATGCGAGTCCTATTGTTAGTAAGACACCAATTAAAGGTTTATATTTTAATTGCGGTTGGGGAACTGGAGGATTTAAAGCAACACCAGGTTCAGGAGATTTATTTGCACATACAATAGCAAATGATGAACCTCATAAATTAAATGCTGCATTTAATCTTAATAGATTTGTGAGTGGAGATCTTGTTGATGAACACGGTGCGGCTGCTGTAGCACACTAATGTTTTTGATTCATTGTCCTTATTGTGGTGAAAGAGAACAAAGTGAGTTTAAAGCTGGAGGTGAGGCTCATATAGTTAGACCCAAACAACCAACTGAATTAAGTGATGATCAGTGGGCAGAATATCTTTTCATGAGAAAAAATATTAAAGGTGTCCAGTTCGAAAGATGGGTTCATACCCATGGATGTAGAAAATGGTTCAACATGGTTAGAGACACATCTAATGATGAAATTAAAGCAATTTATAAAATGGGTGAAAAACCTCCAACAAAATATAAATGACAGACAATTTAAGAGTTAAATCAAGTAAGTTTATAGATGAGACATATAAAATTTCATTTAAGTTTAATAGTAAAACTTATTATGGTTATAAGGGAGACACATTAGCATCTGCACTTTTAGCTAATAATATCCATTTAGTCGGAAGAAGTTTTAAATACCATAGACCAAGAGGAATAATGACTGCTGGTTCAGAAGAGCCTAATGCTATTGTTCAACTTCATAAAGATACATCTAGGACAGAACCAAATGTTAGAGCAACAGAAATAGAAATTTATGAAGGACTTGAAGCTTCAAGTCAAAATTGTTGGCCAAGTGTTAACTTTGATTTAGGAGGTATAAATAATTTTTTAAGTCCAGTTCTTCCAGCAGGTTTTTATTATAAAACTTTCATGTGGCCAGCAAGTTTTTGGGAAAAATATGAGTATTTTATAAGAAAATCTGCCGGTTTAGGTAAATCACCTTCGGAGCCTGATCCTGATATATATGAGCATAAATATATACACTGTGATGTGTTAATCATTGGTGCTGGTATTTCAGGTATCATCGCAGCAAAAACTTCTGCAAAAAATGGTTTTAAAACATTATTAGTAGATGAAAAACCTTATCTTGGTGGTTCAACAATTTACCAGAATTCAGAGCATTTCAAGATCAATAATCAAATTTCAAGCTCATGGTTGGAAAAGGAAATAAATGAAATCAAAAAAATTGATAATTTAGAAATAAAAATAAGAACAAGTGTAGCTGCATTCCATGGTTATAACTTTTTATTGGCTCGAGAAAGCCTGACCGATCATTTACCTTTACATCAAAGAGATGAGAAAGTTAGACATAGACTACTTAAGATAAGAGCAAAAAAAGTCATTAGTGCGACTGGATCTTTAGAAAGGCCTTTAATATTTGATAATAATGATCGACCAGGAATTTTGTTATCCTCTGCAATAGAAAAGTATTCAAATTTTTTTGGTGTTGCGTGTGGTCAAAAAAATGTTCTTTTTACCAATAATGACAGTGCCTATGAGACAGCAATGAGTTTATTTCAAAAAGGAATTAATATTAAAGCTATCATTGATAATAGAGAAGAAGTTGATTCAAAATTAGTAAAAGAAATAGAAAAAAATAATATAAAAGTTTACAAAGGATATACAGTTGTTGACACATTTGGATACAAAAAGATTAATAAGATATCAATAATGCAACTTTCCAAAGATGGTCAAAAAGTTATTGGTTCTAAGATATCTATAGATTGTGATTGCCTTGGTATGTCAGGAGGATGGACTCCAGCTGTACATCTTTTTACTCAATCTGGAGGAAAATTAAGATTCAGAGATGACGATCAAGTATTTATTCCGGGAATATATCCTTCAGATCAAATAAGTATAGGTTCTTGTAATGGAGATTTTACATTAGATGAAATTTTAATTGGTATTTCAAAAAAACTTAAAGATTTTTTAGATATTAAGAAAACTGACTATGAAAATCTTGAGATCCAATCTCATTTCAACAAAACTAAAAGAAATATATGGTTACTACCATCTAATAAAATAATTGGTAAAACAAAACCATTTGTTGATTATCAAAATGATGCTACAGCAAAAGATATTAAATTAGCTTTAAGAGAAGGTTTCCGATCAATTGAACATGTAAAGAGGTATACAACAACCGGCATGGGAACTGATCAAGGTAAACTTGGTAATATGCATGCGTTAGGAATTATCTCTGAAACTGCTGGCTCTAAAATGGGTGAGCTTGGTACAACAACATTTAGACCACCCTACACTCCTCTTACTTTTGGCACAATTGTCGGAAGAAATGTAGGAGAATATTTCGATGTTTTCAGGAAAACTCCAATCCATGATTGGCATGTTGAAAATAAAGCGAAATTTGAAAATGTAGGACAATGGAAAAGAGCTTGGTTTTATCCTAGAAAAAATGAAGGCATGCATGAAGCTGTACAAAGAGAAAGTAAAGCTGCAAGAGATAGTGCAGGTATATTAGATGCTTCAACATTAGGTAAGATTGATATTCAAGGTACAGATGCCTCGGAATTTTTAAATAGAGTTTATACTAATGCATGGTCAAAACTAGCTATTGGAAAATGTCGATATGGGTTGATGCTTAATGAGGATGGTATGGTTTATGACGACGGTGTAACAACACGCCTAGATGAAAATCACTATATTATGACCACAACAACCGGTGGAGCGGCAACCGTTTTAGGCAAATTGGAAGATTACCTCCAAACAGAGTGGCCAGAATTAGATGTATACTTAACTTCAGTGACTGATCATTATGCAACAATTAGTGTTTGTGGTCCAAACAGTAAAAAAATTATTTCAAAAGTAATTCCTGATATAGATTTATCTGATGAAAAATTTCCACATATGTCTTTTAAAAACACTAAGATTGGCAAAGTTAAATGTAGGGTAATGAGAATAAGTTTTACCGGTGAACAAAGTTACGAGATTAATGTTCAGGCCAACTATGGAAGATCTGTATGGGAAAGGTGTATGCAGGCAGGAAAAGAATTTAACATAACACCTTATGGAACTGAAACGATGCATTTACTAAGAGCAGAAAAAGGATTTATAATTGTAGGACAAGACACAGATGCAACCATGACACCAATCGATCTACAAATGGATTGGATAGTTAGTAAAAAGAAATATGACTTTATTGGTAAAAGATCTTTATATAGATCAGATACAATCAGAGAGGATAGAAAACAGTTAATTGGTTTAGTTACAGAAAATCCAAAAGAAGTTTTGGAAGAAGGTGCCCAAATTGTTGAGGATGCAAGCAAGTCACCAGTTGAAATGTTGGGCCATGTAACTTCAAGTTACTATAGTCCAAATTTAGAAAAATCTATCGCTTTAGGGGTTGTTAAAGGTGGAAAAAATATGATGGGTCAAAAACTAATTATCCCAATGGAAAATAAACAAATCAACGTGACAGTTACTGATCCAGTTTTTTTAGATAAGGAGAATAAAAGATTAAATGCTTAATTATTCAAACGCAATTACAGAAGAAATGTCTTATTCAGGATTACAAATAAGTGAAGTTAAACCTATAATGAAACTGATTGTAAGAGGGAAAAAAAGAGAATTTTTATCTGCAGTTGGTAAATCACTAAATTTGATATTACCAGCCGAGGCAAATACATTTACTAAAAGTGATAAATTAACAGCACTTTGGCTAAGTCCTGATGAATGGATGATTTTTTCAAACGAGGTTTCTAATATTGATAGCAACGATTATGAAACAGAAAATTTACTCAATAAAAATATTATTAAAACAAATTTAGGAGCTGTCACAAATGTTACTGACCAATTTGTCTTAATTAATTTTAAAGGTGACAAAATTTATGAATTATTTGAAACTGGATCACCATTTAATTTCAACGATTTTAGAAAAAAAAGGGGCTCTGTCACACAAACAATATTGGCAAAAATTGATGTGATTATACAACACGAAAGTCAAAATGAGGTGAATCTTTTTGTAAGACGCTCCTTTTCACAACATTTATTTTCTTGGATGAATGATAGTGCGTCAAGATTATAGTCTCATTTTTTTTTAGATTTGTTAGAAAGGTGTATGAAAAAATTAATCTATCTAGCAATTTTTGCTCTTTTACCCTTTAATTTAAATGCAGACTCAAACTTAGACAAAATTTTATCATCAGGTGTCTTAAAAGTTGGAACAACTGGTGACTGGGATCCTATGACTATTAAGGATCCAGCGACTAACAAATATAAAGGATTTGATATCGACGTAATGAGTGAACTGGCTAAGGACATGGGTGTTAAAATTGAATTCGTACCAGCTGAGTGGAAAACTATCGTCTCTGGAATAACTTCTGAAAGATATGATATATCAACGAGTGTAACAAAAACCCCAAAAAGAGCTGAAGTGGCTGGATTTACTGACACTTACTATAAATATGGAACTGTACCACTTGTTCTAAAAAAGAATTTAAGCAAATTTTCGACCTGGGACTCTCTTAATAATTCAAATGTAACTATTGCAACTACCCTTGGCACTTCACAAGAGGAAAAGGCAAAAGAATTTTTTCCTAAATCAAAATTAAATTCTGTAGAAGCCCCTGCTAGAGATTTTCAAGAGGTATTAGCTGGAAGAGCGGACGGAAATATAACAAGTTCAACAGAGGCAAATAAGTTAGTTATTAAATATCCACAATTAGCTATCGTTCCTGATGGTGAAAAAAATCCTGCTTTTTTAGCAATGATGGTTCCTAAAGGTGACAATAAATGGAATAGTTACGTCAATGACTGGATAAAAAAGAAAAAAACTTCAGGCTTCTTTACCACGTTATTAGCTAAATACAATTTAAAGAGTTTATAATAGGTTAGTATTTACTGCTTAATACCTTATAAATTAGGGGGTGAGAAATTTATTTTTTTTACTTCTAATTATCCCTTTAACTTCATGTAATAAAGGCGAACTTAATTGGCTAATCTTATCACCAAACAATATTGAAGGTTTAACAAATTTAAAGTTTTTGTTAAGTGGTTTAACCACTACAATTTATATTTCTTTAGTTTCAATTATTATCTCAATCTTCGTTGGATTAATTGTAGCCATACCATCATTAGCTAAAAATAAATTTTTAACTTATATCAACATTGGCTATGTTGAGATTGTCAGGGCAATACCATTATTAGTATTAATATTATGGATCTATTATGGACTGCCCATAATGACGGGTATTAGCTTTAGTCCATTTGTATCTGGCATTGTTGCACTATCTATAAGTGAAAGTGCGTTTCAAGCAGAAATCTTTAGAGCGGGCATAAACTCTATTAAAAAGTCCCAATGGGAAGCTGGAAGTTCATTGGGATTAAATTTTTTCAAAAAATTAAAGCTTGTTATTCTTCCTCAGGCTATCAAAAATATTCTACCTGCAATAGGAAATCAATTTGTCTATGTCTTAAAAATGTCTTCTTTAGTTTCAATTATAGGTATTGGTGATTTGACAAGAAAAGCTAACGAACTTGTTGTTACAACTTATCGCCCTCTTGAAATATATACGTTTTTAATTCTTGAATACTTAGTTTTAATATTGATTGTCTCATATCTAGTCAGAAAATTTGAAAAAAAATTACAAAAAGATTAATTTTTTTTTCTATAATCCCAAGGCATTTCAAAAGCACCAGACCATAAACCTAATTTGTCCTTTCTTGCTATATCTTCATGTGCAACATACTTTTTTGAGTATTTTCTATATGCAACAGCATAACCATATCGAACCATCCAAGCGTTAATATTAGTCTTATCCTTAAAACATTCTGCGATAAGTCTTTTATATCTATCTTTATTTTTCCATTTGCAGCTCATAAATTGATTGTTAATTTTTTTTTTGAGCTTATTGGTAGAAACTTCCCCACAAAAATAATCTTTATTAAATGAAATGAAAGAAATCGTTAGCCATATTTTTTGACATTTTTGATCCTGTTCTGGGGCATCAATTCCAAAAAGACGAATTTTTTTTTTATTTATTGAAATTGTGTCACCATCAATAACTTTTGCAATACCAGTTATAGTTTTTAACTCCTTTGCTTTCAAATTTTCTTGAGTAATAAAAAAAATAACTATATGTATACTAATTAGTAAAAAGACTCTTATTTTGTTTAAAAACATTATTTAAGAAATATCCAATAAACATCAAAACTGCAATTCCCATTAACCAATTTGTTACAAATATAGTGTAAAAAATATCCTCATAATCGCCTCCCCTAATATTAATTACATACCATAAACTAAAAAAAGGAAGAGCTGTTAATCGTAAAACACTCATGTAAAGACTATAAAGAGGTTTTTTGACTGCTTGAAATACTGCAGTTGTAATAAAGAATACTGGGTAAATTGGACCAATCAATGCTGCAACTTTTAGGTAAATTGCACCATGTTTTACTGCCTCTAAATTGTCTGTAAATAATGAAACTAAAAATTCTGCTCCAATAAAAATTATTATTCCTGCACAAATCATGAAAGATGAGCCAAATAGTAAAGCTTTTTTATATAGTTCTCTAAGACGATCATAATTTTTTGCCCCAAAGTTTTGTCCACCAATAGATAAAACAGCTGTATTCAAACCTATAACGGGTAGTAAAAAAACTTGTTCAATTCTTAGAGCGGCACCATAACCAGCGGTTGCGAGATCTCCAAATTGTCCAATGAAATAAAGAATATTAAATAAACCCACACCAATTAATAACATACTAAACATAACAGGTATGGTTTGGTAAACTAACTCACCCAAAAGATTAAATTTAGGAATAAAACATTCTAGTTTTAGGTATTGTTTTAACTCACAACAATATACCTTATGGGCTAGGTAAAGCAGACCAGTAAATTGAGCAACAACTGTTGCTATTGCTAGACCTGCTATACCAAAAGCAGGAACAAATCCATATCCAAAAATAAATAAAGGATTTAAAAAAATATTTAAAAAGAAAGTAAATATTAATACATTTCTATAACTTTTAGTATCTCCTTGAGCATTTAGAGTCCCATTTAATGAAATTTGTATTAAAACAATGATTGTTCCATAAAAAATAATATCTAAATATTCTCTTGATAAAATAATTCCATCTGGGTCAGACCCCATTAATGATAATAAGAAATCTGAAACATTTAAACCAAAGAAGGTGACAAGCACAGATAAAAAAATTGCAAAAATTATAGATTGAGCAATAAATAATGAAGCTTTTTTTTTGTCATTAGCTCCTAAATTATTACCTATTAATGTATTTGTACCAGCTGTTAAACCAACACCTATGGCAATTATAGAAAAGTAAATTGGAAAAGATTTTGCAATTGCTGCTATTGCTTCAGCTGATATTCTTCCTGCAAACCATGTGTCAACTAAATTATAAAAAGTTTGAAATAATGAACCTACACTTGCTGGTATTGTGACCTTCCTTAATAAAAACCATATTGGGTCCTTTGTAAGTTTAAAAGATTGTGGCAAATTAATTCCTACTAATATTCTTTTTGAAAATTATATCTTTTTCCTGATAACTTAGCTTTATATATCTGACTTTGCCTCATTCTGAAACGAGATTTTTGTTTTTTAGTGAGTTTGTTATAACAACTTGGACAAGATACACCTTCTTCATACATTTTGGATTTTCTATCTTTTAATGAAATTGGTTCTCTGCACCCACTACATACCGAATAAGAACCTTGTAATAAGCTATGTTTTAAACTTACTCTGTTATCAAAAACAAAGCACTCCCCTTTCCATAAACTATCCTTTTTTTTGATTTTCTTTAAGTAATTTAGTATGCCTCCTTTTAATTGATAAACATTTTCAAAACCTTTTTTTTTTAAAAATACAGAAGCTTTTTCACACCTAATACCTCCAGTGCAAAACATAGCGATAGGCTGTTGTTTTTTTAATCGTTTTAAATATTTGGGAAAATCTCTAAAATTATTTACATTAGGATTTAAAGCATTTTTGAAAGATCCTACTTTGTTTTCAAAAGGTTTTCTCACATCTAGTATAAATGTTTCTTTATTTTTAATTAGTTTATTCCATTTATTTGGTTCTATATGATTATCATTTTTTTGAATTCCATTTTTTATATTTAAGCTCATAGGTACTAACTCTTTTTTGATTTTTATTTTTGGCTTATGAAAAGGTTGAAATTTACTATTTGACTTGTTAAAGCAATTAAACTCTTTAAATTTTAAAATAATCTTAATTTTTCTAATTGTTTCATTTAAGTCTTTATTTTTTCCAGACAATGATCCATTGACTCCTTCTCTGGAAATTATAATTGTTCCTCTAATATTTTTTTTAAAAAGAAGATTGTTTAATAATTTCTTATTTCTCTTTAAATTATTAATCTGTTGAAATTTATAAAAACCAAATATTGAAAACATTAAACTTTCCTACAAACGCTCATTCCATCACCAAAAGGCACAATTACTTTTTCAATTCTTTTATCATTGGATATAAATCTATTTAATTCCCTTATATTATTAGTAAATTTATCATTTATTCTTTTATCAACTACCTCTGCCATAATACATTATCAATTATAACTAAACCTCCTTTATTTAATAAATCTAAAGAAATTTCATAATATTTTTTGTAATTCATTTTGTCTGCATCTATAAAAACTAAATCAAACTTTTTATTTCTAATTTTTATTAAAGTTTCTAAAGCTGGCTTTATTATTGTTTTTATTTTATGATTTTGTTCCGCCTTTTTAAAAAAATTTACAGCAATTTTATTTGTTTCTTTATTTTTATCTAAAGCAATAATTTCTCCGTTATTAGGTAAAGCTAATGCCATAGACAATGTGCTTAAGCCAGTAAAGGTTCCGATCTCTAATACTTTCTTAATTTTGGAAACTTTAATAATTAAATGAAGAAATTGACATTGTGATATTGATATTTGCATTCTTTTAATATCACCTAATCTCAAATTATAATTTATTATTTCCTTTTGTACCGGATGAAGTTTTAAACCGTGTTTTAGTATATAATCTTGTAGATGTTTTGTAATATTGAGGTCAGAACCCATAACCCTTATAATTTTTTCTTTAAGATCTCATTAATTAATTGAGGATTTGCTTTTCCACCAGAAGCTTTCATAGCTTGACCTACAAAAAAACCAAAAAGTTTTTCTTTGCCTTGCTTGTATTCAATGGCTTTTTCTCTATTGTTATTAATTATCTTATCTATCAATTCCTCTAATGCTTTTGGATTGCTTTGTTGTTTTAAGTCATTTTCCTCCACAATTTTTTGAGGATCTTCGTCATTCTTTAACATAAGTTCAAAAACTGTTTTAGCAATTTTTCCTGAAATTGTTCCATTCTTAATTAAATTTACTAATATTGCCAAATTTTTTGCACTTACAGGGCTTTGAGTAATTTCTAAATTTTTACTATTTAAAACAGCAAAAAGCTCTCCTGTAATCCAATTGACTGCAAGTTTAATATCTTTATTCTTGCCCATTTTTGCTACTACTTCTTCAAAATATTTTGCTATTTCTATGTCAGAAACTAAAATTGTTGCTTCATAAGCTGATAACTTAAATTCATTAATAAATCTTTTCTTCTTATCATCAGGTAACTCCGGAATTTCACTTTTAAGTTTGTTCACAAATTCGTCTGAGATTTGTAATGGTAATAAATCTGGATCAGGGAAATATCTATAGTCATGAGCATCTTCTTTCGATCTCATTGATCTTGTCTCATTTTTCTTAATATCAAATAATCTAGTCTCCTGATCAATTGTTTTACCTTCTTCAATTAGATCAACTTGTCTATTAGCCTCATATTCTATAGCCATTTGCATAAATTTAATCGAGTTTACATTTTTAATTTCACATCTTGTTCCAAACTCTTTTGACCCTTTTTCCCTCACGGATACATTAACATCTGCTCTTAATGATCCTTCTTGCATATTTCCATCACAAGTTCCTAGATATCGCATGATTGATCTCAATTTTTTTATATATATGCTTACTTCATCTGGGGATCTAAGGTCTGGTTTACTTACAATTTCCATTAAAGCTACTCCGGATCTATTCAAATCAACAAAAGTATTTTGAGGATCTAAATCATGTATACTTTTTCCTGCATCTTGTTCTAAATGTAATCTTTCTATACCTACTTCTTTATGACCGTCAGGCAAATCTATAATAACTTTACCCTCACCCACTATTGGATCTTTAAATTGTGAAATTTGATATCCTTGTGGTAAATCTGCATAAAAATAATTTTTTCTATCAAAAACTGAGCGTTTATTTATTTTTGCATTAAGACCTATACCGGTTTTTATTGCTTGTTTAACACAAAATTCATTTATTACTGGTAGCATACCTGGAAAAGCTGCATCAACTAAACTTACTTGAGTATTAGGTTCAGCACCAAATTTTGTAGCAGAAGTAGAAAATAATTTTGACTCGGATAATACTTGAGCATGAACTTCTAAACCTATTACAACTTCATATTGATTATCTCTACGATTAATCAAGTATTCTCGACTCTTTTTACTCATTTAATCCACCAATCAGTAATTTTATTTTTAAAATTTATTTTTTCTTCTATTGCAAATGCAATATTCAATATATTTTGTTCATCGAAGGCTTTGCCAATTATTTGTAAACCAAGAGGATAACCTTTTGCGTCATGTCCTGCAGGAATTGAGATACCTGGTAATCCAGCTAAATTAACAGGCACTGTAAATATATCGTTAAGATACATGGAAACAGGATCATTTGTTTTTTCACCAATTTTGAAAGCTGAACTAGGCGTAGATGGTGTTAAAATTGCGTCTACTTTTTTATATGCTTCATCAAAATCATTTTTAATTAATCTTCTAACCTTTTGAGCTTTTAAATAATATGCATCATAATACCCTGAAGATAGAACATAAGTTCCAATCATAATCCTTCTTTGAACTTCCACACCAAAACCTTCCGACCTAGTTTTTTCATACATATCAATTAAATTTTCACCATTTGCTCTATATCCATACTTAACACCGTCATATCTTGCTAAATTTGAAGATGCTTCGGCTGGAGCAACTATATAATAAGTTGGCAGAGCATAACTAGTATGCGGAAGTGAAATGTTTATAATTTCTGCACCACAATTTCTTACATATTCAATACCTTTTTGCCAGAGATCCTCAATTTCTTTTGGCATACCATCAACTCTATATTCTTTTGGTATTCCAATTTTTTTTCCTTTAATATTATTAGTAAGATCTTTACTGTAATGACTTCTTTTAAAATTTATTGAAGTTGAATCTTTCGCATCAAAACTACTGATTACTTCCTGAAGTAAAGCACAATCTTTAACATTTTGTGCCATTGGTCCTGCTTGATCTAAGGAAGATGCAAAAGCAACAATTCCATATCTTGAACAACTACCATAAGTTGGTTTTAAACCAACTGTTCCCGTGAAAGAAGCTGGCTGTCTGATTGATCCACCGGTATCTGTACCAATTGTAATCGGTGTTAATTGTCCAGCAACAGCTGATGCAGATCCTCCAGAGGAACCGCCTGGTACTAAATTTTTGTCAATAGGATTTTGGACATTGCCGAAAAAACTAGTCTCATTCGAGGAGCCCATTGCAAACTCATCACAGTTTAACTTACCCAAAAGAATTGCACCTTCGCTCCAAATATTTTCTGTTACAGTTGACTCGTATGTTGGCACAAAATTATTTAAAATCTTGCTACCAGCGGTTGTTTTAACATTCTTTGTACAAAATAAATCTTTAACAGCCATTGGAATACCAGGTAATTTTAAATCTAAATTGGGTTTTTGATCAAATTTTTTTGCTTTATCTAAAGCGGATGTGAAGTCTTCAGTAATAAAAGCATTAAGCACTTTTGATTTTTCAGATCTTTCAATAAAGGCTTTCGTAACTTCTGATGAAGAAAGTTTTTTATTTTTAATACTTTCAACTAATTCTGTTAGAGATTGTTTAGTTATATCTGACATCACTCAATAACCTTAGGTACAACAAAATAATCTTCATTATCTTGAGGAGAATTCTTAATTATTTGTTCTCTGATATTTTTACTTTGAACCTCATCAGACCTTAATTTTAATGTTGTTTCTGCTATAGAAGTTAAGGGTTTAACATTTTCTGTTTTTAATTCATTAAGCTTTTCAATAAAATCAAAAATTGAATTTAAATCACCAACTAATTTTTTAGCCCTTTGGTCATCAACTGAAATTCTTGATAATTTAGAAATATGTTTTATTGTTTTAAGATCTATGCTCATATGCTATTTAATTACGACGAAAACTATCACTTAAGTTTAAATTATACAATATGGTGACATTAGATGAATTCAAAAAAAAACACTCAGATAAGTGTAGATTAATAGGATTAGACCTTGGTTCTAAAAGAATCGGCGTTTCAATATGTGATGAGAAGCAATTAATTGCAACACCATTTAGAACTATTGTCAAAACTTCATCTGAAAAACTAATAATAGAATTAAAGGAAATTATTAAGGAAAATAATATAGGAGGTATCATAATTGGAAATCCTCTTAATATGGATGGTTCATCGGGCAGATCAACTCAGTCAATTAAAGACGTGTCTAAGAACATAGAAAAGAGTATTAATATACCTGTTTGTTTATGGGATGAAAGGTTATCAACAGTTGGGGCTTTTAATTTGTCAAGCCAATTGGACGTGAATGTTACAAAAAGGGAAAAAAAAATTGATGAGAATGCAGCCGCATTTATATTACAGGGTGCAATTGATTTTTTAAATAATTAATACTTGCTATTGTAAAGAATTATAGTTATAGAGTTGGCTTTAATGGCAATACCAACTAATAAAGCTATTAAAATTTCCCAAAAACATTTGTTAGGAATCCAAGACTTATCAATAAATGATGTAAATTTAATACTTGATGAAGCTAAAGACTTTATAAAGGTTAATCAAAGTAAAAATAAAAAAATAGATGTGCTAAAAGGTAAAACTCAAATAAATTTATTTTTTGAGCCATCCACAAGAACACAAAGTTCTTTTGAACTTGCAGGAAAAAGACTTGGAGCTGATGTCATGTCTATGAACATTAGCAATTCAGCCATAAAAAAAGGTGAAACGTTAATTGATACTGCAATGACATTAAACGCAATGCATCCAGATATTATTGTCATTAGACATCAAGATTCTGGTGCATGTAATTTACTTTCACAAAAAGTTAATTGTGCGGTTTTAAATGCAGGTGATGGTAGGCGTGAGCATCCAACACAAGCTTTACTTGATGCTTTAACAATCATTAACCGAAAGAAAAAAATAGAGGGTTTAAAAATAGCAATTTGCGGAGATATATTACATTCTAGAGTGGCTAGATCAAATATCTATTTACTAAATATGCTTGGAGCCGAGGTAAATATTATTGCACCAACTAATTTAATGCCTAAAGAAATAGATAGATTTGGCGTGAACCCTTTTACTGATATGAAAAAAGGATTAAAAGATTGTGACATCGTTATGATGTTAAGATTACAAAATGAAAGAATGAGTAGTTCATATCTTTCATCAAACAGAGAATATTATGAATATTTTGGACTAACACCTGATAAATTAGAATATGCAAAATCAGATGCTTTAATAATGCATCCAGGTCCAATGAATAGAGGTATCGAAATAGATACAATTCTTGCAGATGATATTAATAAAAGTGTAATTAAAGAACAAGTTGAACTTGGCGTTGCGGTAAGAATGGCTTGCTTAAAAATATTTTGTACATAATGAAAAAACAATATTTTATAAATGCAAATATAGTTGACCCTCATAATTCTATTAATGAAGTTGGTGGTTTAATTATTGGAGAAGATGGTAAAATTGAGGCTGTAGGAAAAAAAGTAAATACAAATAATCTTCCAACTCGCGAAAAGCCAGTGGATTTAAAAGGAAAACACCTTTTTCCAGGATTAGTTGATATGAGGGTTTTTGTTGGTGAACCTGGTTTTGAGTACAAAGAAAACTTTAGAACACTTAGTGATGCAGCCCTTTCAGGTGGAGTAACCTCAGTAGTCACCATGCCTAATACTAATCCAATTATTGATAACGTATCAATAGTTGATTTTTTAAAAAGGAGAGGAAGAGATAAATCTAAAATTAATATTTTTCCATGTGCATCACTGACAAAAAACATTGAGGGTTCTAACATGACTGAATTCGGTCTCTTACAAAAAAAAGGGATTATTGCATTTACAGATGGAATTAGGACAATCCAAAATCCAAGATTAATGTCGAGAATTATGAATTCTGCAAAAGACCTTGGCTGTTTAATTATGCAACATGCTGAGGATTATGAACTTGCTAAAAATGGAATGATAAATTCGGGTATAATTGCAACAAAATTAGGTTTGTCAGGTATACCAGAAATAGCTGAGAGAGTTTTAATAGAAAGAGATTTAACTTTGTTGGAAAAAGTTAAATGTAGATATCATATTTCACAACTTTCATCAGAAAAATCAGTTGAAGTGCTTAAGCATAGAAAAGAAATTGTTAAATTTTCTTCCGGTGTATCAATCAATAATCTTTCATTGAATGAGAATGATATTGGTGACTTTAGAACTTTTTTAAAACTCTCACCACCTTTAAGAAGAGAGGAAGACAGATTAGCTCTAATTCAAGGATTAAAAAGCGAATTGATAGATGTAATCGTATCTGATCACAAACCTGAGGATGAAGAGTCAAAAAGACTTACTTTTGCGCAAGCAGCAACTGGTGCGTCAGGAATTGAGACTCTGTTATCGTTAAGTTTAGAATTATATCATAATGGGTCACTTAAATTAGAAACTATAATTAAAGCTATGACTTCAAACCCAGCAAAAATTCTTAAAATTGATAAAGGTAAACTGTCAATTGGTAATGATGCCGACTTTTGTATTGTCAACTTAGATAAACCCTGGATTGTAAAAAAAGAAAAACTAATATCGAAATCAAAGAATACATCAATAGAAGGTAAAAAGCTTCAAGGTAAAGTTACAAATACATTTGTAAAAGGAAAAGAATTATTTAAGTTATAATATGGAAATTTTAATTATTGGTGTTATTTCATACCTAATAGGATCTATTCCATTTGGTTTAATATTAACAAAAATCTTTTTAAAAAAAGATATTAGAGAAATAGGATCTGGAAATATAGGTGCAACAAATGCTCTTAGAACAGGAAATAAGATTATTGGTTATACAACTTTAATTTTAGACATTCTTAAAGCCATCTTTCCAGTTATTTATGTTAAAATTTATTTTCCAGAATTAGTTTATATATCTTCACTTTGTGTTTTCTTGGGTCATGTTTTTCCTTTCTGGTTAAAATTCAAGGGTGGTAAGGGTGTTGCAACTTATTTAGGAATTTTATTCGCATTAAATATTTATTTGAGTTTAATCTTTATAATTTTTTGGCTTATTACATTTAGTCTTTCTAAATATTCATCATTAGCTTCATTAGTTGCATCAATTTCTATTCCGATATATTTGTTATTTTCATCACAATTTAATCAAGTGATTTTTTTTACTATTATGTTTATTTTGATATTTTTTACTCACAGAGAAAATATTAAAAGATTGAAAAATAAAGAAGAAACAAAGACAAAAATTTATTAATTTGACTATCTAACTCATTTGAGTAGTTTGTAGTTAATGAACTTGGTGATTGTAGAAAGTCCCGCTAAAGCAAAAACAATAAATAAATATTTAGGTGATGATTACAAAGTTTTAGCAAGTTACGGGCATATAAGAGATTTACCCTCAAAAAATGGTTCTGTTGATCCTGATCATGACTTTAAAATGGAGTGGGAAGTAGACAGTTTTTCAAAAAAATATCTTAAAGAAATTACTGATGCAGCAAAAGACTCCTCTAAAATTATCCTTGCTACTGACCCTGATCGTGAAGGTGAAGCAATAGCATGGCATGTAAAAGAGTATTTAAATGAAAAAAAACTTTTAAAAGATAAGGAAATTGAAAGAGTTGTTTTTAACGAAATTACAAAAAAAGCTGTATTACATGGTATTGATAATCCAAGACAAATTGAACCTTTGTTAGTAGATGCTTATATGGCTAGACGAGCTTTGGACTACTTAGTTGGTTTTAACATTTCACCTATTCTTTGGACTAAATTACCAGGCTCAAAGTCTGCTGGGAGAGTTCAGTCTGTAGCATTAAAGTTAATAACTGAGAGAGAGCATGAAATTGAGTCATTCACACCAGAGGAATTTTGGACTTTAAGTGTTAAATTTAAAGATAAAAACAATGAAATTATAACTGCTAGTATAAGTCAACTTGAAAACAACAAAATAGAAAAATTTTCTTTTAGAAATAAAGAAGAAATAAATAAAGCTATATCAATTATTAATAAAAAAAAATTTAGTATTACTGATATTTCAAGTAAAATTATAAATCGAAATCCCTCAGGGCCTTTCACAACGTCTACACTGCAACAAACAGCCTCAAGTAGACTGGGTTTTGGAGCATCAAGAACAATGCAAATTGCGCAAAAACTTTACCAAGGGATAGAAATAGATGGAGAAACTATAGGTTTGATTACATATATGAGAACTGATGGAACAAATTTGTCAAAAGATGCGGTCTCAGCTTTTAGAGACTATATAAAAAAAGAAATTGGTAATGAATATTTGCCTGAGAGCTCTCTAAACTATTCAGGAAAAAAAGCTAAAAATGCACAAGAGGCTCATGAAGCAATTAGGCCTACAGATATAATTAGAACTCCACAAAGTGTTAAAAAATATTTAAGCACTGATCAAAATAAATTATATGACTTAATTTGGAGTCGAGCTTTGTCCTCCCAAATGTCATCTGCAAAATTTGACAGAAATACAATTACTGTAACTTCTGATAATAATGACACAGTTTGTAAGACTAGTGGCTCTGTTCTCAAATTTGATGGTTTTTTAAAAATCTATAACAACCAAAATAAAGATGACGACGAAAGTATATTACCAGCTATGACAAAGGGTTTGGTAAATATTGAGTCTTTAATAGATGAACAACGTTTTACACAAGCCCCACCTAGATACTCTGAAGCAAGTTTAGTAAAAAAACTCGAAGAGCTTGGAATTGGTAGACCATCAACGTATGCAAGCATTATCTCTACCATAGCTAACAGAGGATACGCAGAAATACTAAATAAAAGGTTTTTTCCTACAGATAGAGGAAAATTAATTTCTGCTTTCTTAGAAAAATTGTTCTCAAGATATGTAGACTATAATTTTACTGCAGGATTAGAAGATCAATTAGATGAGATTACCTCAGGTAAAGAAAGTTGGATTAAAGTTTTAGAATTATTTTGGAAAGACTTTAATAACAATGTTTCTGAGGTAAAGGAAAAAAGAACCAGAGAGGTTTTAGATTTACTTAATGATAGTTTGGGTGAGCTCATTTTTGATAAGGATAATGAGGGAAATATAGTCAGAAAATGCCAATTATGTGGCAATGGCACACTCAGTTTAAAAAATAGTTTTAGAGGAGGAGCTTTTATAGGATGTTCAAATTATCCTGATTGTAAATTTACAAGGCCGTTATCCAAAGCAAAAGCTGCAGCTCAAGCTCAACTAGCAGAACCAAAATTTATTGGAAAGCATGAAAATGGTAATGATATTTATCTAAAAAATGGAAGATTTGGACCTTATCTTCAATATGAAAAAATTTTAAATGAACAAGAACTAGAGGAAAGCACAAAAAAAAAGAAAAAGAAAAAGAAATCTAAAACTGAAGTTAACGAACTCTTAAAAAATGTATCAATTCCTAAGGGTTTAGATTTAAAAGATATTGATTTAGAAAAAGCTCAATTCCTATGCTCTCTACCAAAATCTTTAGGTCTCAATCCAGAAAATCAAAAAGAAATAACATTAAACACTGGAAGATTCGGTCCCTATCTAAAATGTGAAAATAAATCAGCGAGAATTGAAAATATCGAAGAAATTTTTTCTATTGGCCTAAACAGGGCAATAACTTTAATTGCTGAGGCTAAACCAGGCCGAATGTCTTCATCTATTATAAAAGACCTGGGCCCACATCCTGAGGACGGCAAACCAGTTAGAATTATGAAAGGTCAATATGGTCCCTACATTAAATACAAATCTCTTAATGCCACAATACCAGAGGAAAAGGATCCAAATGAGTTAACTATGGAAGAGTCATTAATTTTAATTGAGAAAAGAAAAGAATACGATAAAGATAAAAAAAAGAAAAAAAAATAGGAAAAAATATGAAAAAAAAATTATTATTTAAATCCCTTCTTATTTTATTGATTTCAACTTCTTTATTTGCAAATGAGAATAATTGTAATCAATTTGATAAACTAAGTGCAAAATATATTGAGTGTACCGCAAAAAAACTTAAAACAAGTACAGGTGAAAAATTAAGTGCAGGTAAAAAAAAGCTTGATAAATCTTCATTAAAAGATACTTGGACGAAATTTAAAAACAGTAAAAACGGTAAAGAATTTATCGAAAAATTAAAAAAATGATAATTAATGATCGAATTAAAAAATTAGATATTATATTACCTCAGGCGAAGCCACCGGTTGGATCCTATGTTGCTACTAAAATTACAGGTAACTTGTTATTCATATCAGGTCAAATATCGATCGATGAAAATGGTAAATTAATCAAGGGTAAAATAGGAAAAGATCTCTCAGTGGATGATGGTTATAACGCTGCAAAAAGATGTGGTTTGAGCATTGTTGCGCAAGCAAAAGAGGCTTGCAATGGAGATTTATCCAAAATCAAATCATGTATCAAACTTACTGGATTTGTTAATTCAACAGATGATTTTACAGATCAACCTAAAGTAATTAATGGAGCTTCAGATTTAATTGCATCAATATTTGACAAAGCTGGAATGCATACAAGAGCAGCTATTAGTGCAAATAGTTTGCCATTAGGTGTTTCAGTTGAGGTAGATGCAATATTTGAATTAAATTAAATTACCTTCCGATACTGGTGTAATCTATTTTTAAATCTCTCATTTTATCGCGAGAATAAATATTTCTCATATCAAAAACTTTAAAATTCTTTTTTTTTACAAGTTTTTTAAAGTCAAGTAACTTAAAAGCATTCCACTCAGTGTGAATAATTATAAGATCACTTTTGATACAAGCTGAAGAAATACTACTGTAGAATTTAACATTTTTTAATTTATCAAATTCCATTTTTCTACCTGAGGGATCATAATATCTAATTTTGCTACCTTTCTTATTTAAATAATTAATCATTGGAATACTGGATGCTTCCCTCATATCATCAGTATTAGGTTTAAAAGTTACACCTAAAAAGGTAATATTTTTATTCTTAAGTCTATTGTTTAAAATTTTATCAATTCTTTTTGTAAGAGTTATTTTTCTTTGATTGTTTGATTTAATAACACTTTTTATTATTGAAAGATCAGTTTTATATTTGTCTGCAACATCAATTAAAGCTCTTGTGTCTTTTGGAAAGCATGATCCTCCATAGGCAGGACCTGCCCTTAAAAATCTATCACCAATTCTTTGATCCAAACCCATACCAATAGAAATATCTTGAATGTTTACACCAATTTTTTCACATAAATTTGCTAATTCGTTTATGTATGAAATTTTTGTAGCTAAAAAAGCATTGGATGCATATTTTATCATTTCAGCACCTCTCCTTGAGGTTTTAAAATATCTGCTAGATTTTTTAATTATAGGTAAATACAAAGATTTTAAAATTTTATTAGCTTTGTTACTATCAGTCCCAATAACAACTCTATCAGGATAAATAAAATCTCTTATAGCTTCTCCCTCTCTTAAAAATTCAGGATTTGAAACTACATCTATTAGTTTTTTTTTCTTTAAATTTCTTAAAATTTGTTCAATTTTATCTCCCGTTGTCACAGGAACTGTGGATTTTGTTATGATGATTTTATATTTAGAAATATTTTTCTTTAATTGTTTTGTAACTGTAAATACATGTTTTAAATCTGCTGAATTACTTTTTTTTTTGGTAGGCGTTCCCACACAAATAAATACAATATCAGATTTTTTCACTGCTTCATTTAAATCTGAGGTAAAAAATAACCTTTTAGCTTTACGGTTTCTTTTTAATATTTCTTCTAATCCTGGTTCATAAATGGGCACTATACCATTATTTAGTGAATCAATTTTTTTTTTATCTTTATCAACGCAATAAACAATATTTCCTACATCAGAAAAACAAACGCCACTAACAAGTCCAACATAGCCAGTTCCTATCATACATAATTTCATAATTTTGAAATCTCAATTGCGGATTTAATGTATCCATTCATACTTCCACAATCCAAGTATTTACCGGAAAAGTTGTGTGCTATAAACTTTTGATTCTCTTTAATTAGAGTTTGAATTGAATCAGTAATATGTATTTCACCATTTTTACCCGGTTTTTGTGATAATAATTTTGCAAATATTTTCTTTGGTAAAATATATCTTCCGATTACAGCTTTATTGGACGGCGCCTCTTTTATCGAAGGCTTTTCAATTACATCTTCAATTAAAAAATTATTTTTATCAATTTTTTTTTTCAATTTATAGATACCCCACCTAGATACTGTTTTTTTACTAACATTCATACTTGCCATAACTGATGATTTATATTTTTTATGGATTTGGATCATAGATTTAGAACAGTTTTTTTTTACAATAAGATCATCAGGTAGTAACATTAAAAAAAATTTATCTTTAATAATATTTTTAGTTCTTAAAACTGCATCACCTGTTCCTAAAGGCTTGTTTTGATAAACAAATTTTATAATTTTTTTATATTTTAGAATTTTTTTATATTCTTTTAATGTTCTTGGATCTTTCTTTTTTTTTATTATTTTTTTATAAAAATTATCATTATAAAAATATTTCTTAATCATCATCTTTTTTTTTGAAATTATAAAAACAACTTCTTTAATTCCAGCCTCAATACACTCATCTAAAATATATTCAATCCCAGGTTTACCATTTATAGGTAAAAGCTCTTTGGCGAAAACACTAGTTAATGGTAGTAATCGAGTCCCTAAACCAGCTAAAGGAATAATTGCTTGTTTAATCATTTAAATGTTTTACTTATAAAAATTATTTTATACAAATGAAAATTTTAATTAAGAATAAAGATATAAATAAGGCACTCAAAGAAGTTTCAAATTTAGGCTTTGTTCCAACAATGGGGAGTCTTCATAAAGGGCATGAATATTTAATAAAACAATCAAAGAAGAAATGTAATCAAACACTTGTAAGTATCTTTATAAATCCAAAACAATTTAATAACAGGAAAGATTATTTATCATACCCAAAGAATTTAAAGAAAGATCTTAATATCCTAAGAAAATTAAAAGTTAATTTTGTTTATATACCAAATAAAAAGGATATTTATTCATTCAAAAGACAAGAGTCAATAGTTCTAAAAAAAGAAAACAAAGTACTTTGTGCAAAATTTAGAAAAGGTCATTTTGAGGGTGTAATTGACGTAATGGATAGGTTGACGAATATCATTAAACCAAACAAAATATTTATGGGTGAAAAAGACTATCAACAGTTACTCTTCGTTAAAAAGTTTATTGAAAAAAAATACGAAACAAAAATTGTATCATGTAAAACAATAAGGGATAAAAATAAGCTTGCTTTATCTTCAAGAAATCAATTACTCAGTAAAAGTGATCTGATCAAAGCAGGTAAAATAGCTAGAGAACTACTCTATTTTAAAATGTTTCTTAGAAATAATAAAAAAACAAAAAATCTATTACAAAAAAAAATAGAATTATTGAAAAAAAATTTTGACATTAAGATTGATTACTTGGAGATTAGAAAAAAAAATAATCTTAAAACCTCTTTAAATATAAAAAGTTCAAAAATTTTTATTGCTTATTATATTGATAAAGTAAGATTAATAGATAATTTCTAAAAGTAATATGCGCCAACACCTAAAAAGGATACAAACCCAATCACATCAGTAATTGTTGTTACAAATACACTAGATGCTATGGCTGGATCAATATTCATTTTTTTTAGTGAAACAGGAACTAGAATACCAAAAAGACCAGCTATTATCATTGTCAAAATCATTGAGATAGAAATTATTAGAGAAAGTTGACTATCTTGAAACCATAATTGGACTATTAATGAGCTAATAATAGCAAAAATTATTCCATTCAAAACTCCAATATTAAATTCTTTTAATATATTTTGGCTAAAATTATTTTTTGTTAAATCATTTGTAGCTAAAGATCTTACTGTTACAGCTAATGTTTGCATTCCAGCATTGCCACCCATCGAAGCTACGATCGGCATTAAAAAAGCAAGTACTACCATTTGTTCAATAGTTGCTCCAAATAAACTTATGCACCAAGTAGCAAGGAAAGCAGTAAATAAATTCAATAATAACCAATTAAATCTTCTTTTTGTTTTAGTAAATACACCATCTGTAATTTCTTCATCACCTACACCGGCAAGTCTTAACGTATCTTCTTCAGCTTCTTCTTTTAAAACTGTCAAAATATCATCAGAAGTTATCATTCCAACAAGTTTATTGTTCTTATCAACCACACATGCTGAATTTAATCCATAATTTTCAAATGAATTACCTACCTCTTCTTTATCCATATCTACAGGTACTAAAAAAATTGTCTCCTCCATAATATTAGACATTTTTGTTTCTCTTGGTGTTCGTAAAACTTTAGATGAAGGTACAGTACCAATTGGTTTAAAATTTTCATCAACAATGAAGATTTCCAAAAATTGTTCCGGTAAATCTTTGTTTTCTCTTAAATAATCAATTGTCTGACCAACTGACCAATTACTTGGTATTGCTGTAAACTCTCTTTGCATTATTCTAGCAGCACTATCCTCTGGATAACTTAGCCCCTCTAGTAAAGCAAAACGATCTTTAGGGGGTAAAGCGCTTAGGATGGAATTTTTATTCTTTTCTTCAACATTTTCTAAAATTGCTATTGCATCGTCAGACTCAAGATTTTTCAAAATTCTAACAATTGACTCTGAAGATAAAAATTTAATTATCTCCGTTTGAACAGACTCATTTAGCTCCACAAATACTTCTGGATCAATTTTAAAACTGCTTAATTTAATTAAACTTTCTCTATCATTTTCACTTAAATGTTCAATAATATCAGCTGCATCTGCAGGATGCATTTCTTTGAATGAATTGATAATGAATAATGTATCATTATTAGATATTTTATCTGTGACAACTTTTATAAATTCTTTATTAAACTCAAAATTTACTTTTTTATCTTTAATTTTTTTAACTAAAGTCATAAATTAACCTATTATTATGTCGGCTTTTTTAATACAAAATGAAAAGATTACAATTTTTAAATGAATATTGAGGTCAAAAAATCAAAAAAACCCGTAAAATACAAAGAAGCTATCAATTTTATGGAATCAAAAATTCATAATGTAAATGAAAATACAGCTAATGAGCTAATTTGGACTTTAGAACATAATGAAATTTTTACAGCCGGTACAAGTTTTAAAGAAAATGAAATTTTAGATAAATCAATAAAAATTATTCAAACAAATAGAGGGGGTAAAATTACCTATCATGGGCCAGGACAACTAATTTGTTATTTTATTATTGATCTAAAAAAAAGAGGCAAAGATATAAGAAGGTTTATATCCATAATTGAAAAAACAATTATTGAAACAATAAAATTTTTTAAGATTGAGACTTTTGCGGACAAAAAAAATATTGGTATTTGGTACGATGACAATAATGAAATTAAAAAAGTTGCAGCTATCGGCGTAAGGGTTAGTAAATGGATTGCTTACCATGGTTTTTCAATAAATATAGACAATAAACTTGATAAATACGATGCTATAATTCCTTGTGGTATAAGTGATAGAGGAGTAACTAACTTAAAAACAATCGTTGATCAAAATTACGATGAATTAGAAAATAAACTAATAGAGAATTTTTTGATTAATTTAAAAAGTTAAGTCTTTTTGATTTAAGTAAATTTTTAAAGTAATCTGGCAACAAAGCTTTATAGGTATGTTTTTGATCATTGATTAAAAATTTAACTTGATACGAATGAAGCATTAACTTCTTATTTATACCTTTAAGAGTGATGTGTTTATATTTTTCATCACCGTAAATCGAGTGACCAATATTATACAATTGTTTTCTTAATTGATGTTTTCTGCCGGTGATCGGTTTAAGCTCAAGTAAGCTAGCTTCTGAGTTTTTATCTATTACCTTAAAAATTGTTTTAGCTTTTTCAACTATTTTCTTTCCATTATCATATCTAATTAAATTATCATTTAATTCTCCAGAATTTTTTTCTAATTCACCGTGACAAATTGCTAAATACGTTTTATGTATCTTTCTTAACCTGAATAGCGAAGTTAAAAGCTGTGCCATTTCTCTTTTTTTGGCAATTATAAAAACACCTGATGTATCCTTATCCAGTCTGTGCACAGAGTAAGGTTTTGTGTTTTCAAATATCTTACTTTTTTTAAAAATATCTATTAAATTTTTTTTTGATTTAGTTCCACCTTGTACTGAAATTCCGGAATCCTTGTTAATTACTATAAAATTCTCGTTATTTTCAATTATAGACTTTTCATTAGATTTGATAATTGTATTAGAAGGTTTGAAATTTATTTTTTTTCCATTAGGTTTTTCTCTAAAATCTAAATTAAATAATTCTACTTTGTCATTTAAAGTAACTTTGGTAGAACTTTTTACTTTTTTTTTATTAAGTTTAATTTTCCCAGTTCGTAATTTTTTTTCAATTAAACCTTGAGGGATTTTTCCTAATTTGTTTCTTAAAAATCTATCCAAACGCATATTATTAAATGTTGCGTCTACAACAAAACTTTTTATCATTTTTAAAATTTATTTACTTACAGACTCTTTTTTACTATCTTTATTCTCTGTAATTTCAGATTGATCTTTTTTCTTTTTGTCAACTCTTTTAGCCACAACATCTCTATCTACAAACTCGATTATGGCCATTGGGGCATTGTCGCCATATCTAAACCCAGCCTTAATTATTCTTGTATAACCGCCATTTCTTTTTTCATATCTCTTAGATAATGTTTTTTTTACTTTATTTGCAGATTTAATGTCTTGCAATTTAGAAACTAATGTTTTTGTTGTGCTTAATGTATCTTTCTTACCCAAAGTTATTATTTTATCTGCCTGAGGTTTTAAAAATTTAGCTTTTGGTAATGTTGTTTTAATTTGCTCATATTTTATTAATGAATTAAGCATATTTTTAAGTAACGCTTTCCTATGTTCTGATGTCCTATTTAATTTTTTATTTGCTAATCCGTGTCTCATTAAATAGCCTCCTCAAGCTTTTTTGACATTTCAGCAATATTATCAGGTGGCCAATTAGGTATTTCCATTCCTAAATATAGTGACATACCTGTAAGAACCTCTTTAATTTCATTTAACGATTTTCTTCCAAAATTAGGGGTTCTAAGCATCTCACCTTCTGATTTTTGAACAAGGTCTCCAATATAAATTATATTATCATTCTTCAAGCAATTCATTGATCTTACAGACAGCTCAAGTTCATCAACTTTTCTCAAAAGATTTTTGTTAAACTCAGGCTCACTAGAAACTTCTTTAATTGGTGCTTCCACCGGTTCATCAAAGTTGATAAACATCTTAAGTTGGTCTTGAAATATCCTAGCTGAATAAGCTACAGCGTCCTCAGCAGATATCGAGCCATTAGTTTCAACTTCCATTGTTAGCTTATCGTAATCTAGAGCTTTACCTTCCCTAGCAGTACTAACTGAATAAGAAACTTTTTTGACTGGACTATATAATGAGTCAATTGCTATTAATCCTAATGGTGGTTCTTCAGGTTTATTAAGTTCAGCGGGCACGTATCCTTTTCCTGTATTAACATTCATTTCCATATGAAAATTAGTATTCTCATCAAGATTACAGATAACTAAATCAGGATTCAAAATTTCTACATCTGCCACAGATGTGATATCTGAGGCTTTAATTTCACCCGGTCCTTTTGCATCTAAGACTAATTTTTTTGTACCTTCAGAGTTGCATTTTAATGCTAATGATTTAACATTTAAAACAATATCCGTTACATCTTCTCTAACCCCTTTAATTGATGTAAACTCATGTAAAACTCCATCAATTTGAATTGAGGTCACAGCAGCGCCTCTTATTGAAGACAACAATATTCTTCTTAATGAATTGCCGAGAGTTAATCCATAACCTTTCTCTAGAGGTTCTGCAATGATCTTTGCATGAGTAAGATCCTTACTTATATTAACATCTAATTTTGAGGGTTTTATTAAAGATTTCCAATTTTTTATATTTACGTTTTCTGTCTCCATTAAACTCTCCTTTTTTTTGGTGGTCTTGTTCCGTTATGAGGCATTGGTGTTGTATCTTTTATAGATAAAATTTTGAATCCTCTAGCTTGAAGTGCTCTTAAAGCAGTCTCTCGTCCAGAACCTGGTCCTTTAATTTCAACATTTAATGTTTTCATACCGAATTCTAGTGCTTTAGTTGCTGCTGCATCTGCAGCTACTTGTGCAGCATAAGGTGTAGATTTTCTTGAACCTTTAAAACCTTTTTGACCAGCTGAGGCCCAAGAAATAATATTTCCGTTTGTATCAGCTATTGAAATGATAGTATTATTAAAAGTTGATTGCACGTAAGCTATACCATTTAAAATATTTTTTTTTGTTTTTTTCTTTTTGGAGTAAGAACTTTTGATTACTTTCTTCTCTGATTTTTCATCTACCTTATTTTGGTTTTCTGTCTTTTTAACTTTATTCATAATTATTTTTTAAGTGGAGTTAATTTTTTCCCAGCTATTGCAATCGCTTTGCCTTTTCTAGTTCTAGCATTACATCTAGTCCTTTGCCCTCTTACAGGCAATTTTTTTCTATGTCTTGACCCTCTGTAACAAGCTAGATCAATCAAACGTTTAATGCTAAGTGAATAATCTCTTCTTAAATCTCCCTCAACCTTAAAGTTTTGATCTATATACTCTCTGATTTTTAATATTTCATCATCTGTTAACTGATTTACTCTTTTTTCTCTTGAAAATTTAAGAGCTTCACAAATTTGTTTAGAATATTTATCACCTATGCCATATATATAAGTCAGTCCAATGTGAACTAATTTATTCTGCGGAATATTAATACCTGCTATACGAGCCATAATTTTGAGATAAATTGTAGCCCTTTATATAAGAAGATCTTTCAAAGTCAACGTCTTAAACATTGGTAAAAATGTCAATTTTCCTAGTTATTTGATTAATTTCTTGAGATCCATCGATTTCATAAAAGTTAGAATTTTTTGAATAAAAATCCAGTACAGGTTTAGTTGTTTCCATATATTTTTCATATCTTTTTAAAATAGTCTTCTGATCATCATCTGATCTCTTTTCCTCAATTTTCCTTTTTTGAATTCTTCTTATAATAGTTTCTTTATTTACATTTAAATAAAAAACAAAATCTATTTTTTGATTAGAAGCATTCAAAAGCAAGTCCAAATTTTCGGCCTGGTGTAACGATCTTGGATAGCCATCAAAAATTAGACGATTTTTTTTTTTAGGATCAAAAATCAGTTTTTTTATAAGTTCATTAACAATTTCATCATTTACGAACTTGCCATCATTCATATCTATTATAATTTTTTTACCAATATCTGTATCTTTTTGAATTTCGTTTCTCAAAATTTCACCAGTTGAAATTTGAAATCCACCTAATTTCTTTACTAAATATTTTGCCTGAGTCCCTTTACCAGCACCAGGGGGGCCAAATAAAATAATATTCACTTATTTTCCAAATTTTGTTTTTTTAATTAATTGCTCATATTGAGAGCTCATTAGTCTTGTTTGAATTTGTGTTACAGTATCTATGGCAACTACAACTACAATTAAAATTGAGGTACCACCTAAATAAAAAGGTATAGGATATTTTGCAATTAAAAATTCTGGCATCAAACAAACTAATGTTAAATATAAAGCACCAATCGTTGTTAATTTTGTGAGTATGTTATCTATGTAAATTGCTGTACTCTCACCAGGTCTGATTCCTGGTATAAAACCTCCATACTTTCTTAAATTATCTGCTGTTTCATTTGGATTGAAAGTAATTGATGTATAAAAAAAGGTAAAAAATATTATTCCAGAAGCATATAATAACATATAAAGAGGTTGTCCTTGAGTAAAATATGAACTTAAATTTAGAAAAGTTTCACTATCAGAAAAATCAAAATTAGAAAAAGTAACTGGTAATAATAACAGGGCAGATGCAAAAATTGCAGGAATTACTCCAGCTTGATTTATCTTCAATGGTAAATGTGATGACTCACCCCCATACATTTTATTTCCCATTTGTCTTTTGGGGTAATTTATTAATATTTTTCTTAATGCTCTCTCCATAAATACTATAAAAAGAATTGTTAATACAAGAAGAATAAAAATAGCTAAAATCATAACAGTTGAAATGGCACCAGTTCTTCCTAGTTCAAATGTAGTCACTAATGCTCTTGGTATCTCAGCAACGATACCAGCAAAAATAATTAATGAGATTCCATTTCCAATACCCCTTTGTGTAATCTGTTCACCTAACCACATTAAAAAAATAGTTCCAGCGACTATTGTTGTGACTGTTGAAATTTTAAAAAAAGCTCCAGGATTGATAACTAAATTTGCTGAGGATTCTAATCCAACAGATAATCCATAACCTTGAATAGTTGCAAGTAAAACCGTTCCGTAACGAGTAATCTGAGTAATCTTAGATCTTCCCATTTCACCCTGGGATTTTAAATTTTTAAAATAATCAGATACACCAGTTAAAAGTTGAACAATAATTGAGGATGATATATAAGGCATTATCCCTAAAGCAAATATTGCCATCCTGCTAACAGCGCCACCTGCAAAAACATTAAACATTCCCAAAAGACCTTTTTGATTACCTTCCATCAAAATTTTCAATTGTTCAGGATCGATACCAGGCAAAGGTACAAAGGTTCCAAACCTGTAAACTGATAATATTGCTAATGTAAAAATAATTCTATTTCTAAGATCGTTGCTTGAGGAAGTGGCACTCATTAATTTAATTACTTTTTAATTTGTATAGACCCACCAATTTTTTCAAGCTTAACTACAGCTGACCTTGATGCTAAATCTGCTTCAATATTTATCTTATCTTTTATTTTTCCTGTTCCTAAAATTTTTAATTTGTTAGAGTTTTTATTAATCAGTCTCAATTTTTTTAGCAAATTCGAATTCAATATTTCAGAGGTTTTGATACTTTTTTTATCTATAAAAGTCTGAATTTTCTCTAAATTAAGTATTGCGATATTGTTTTTTTTAATTGGATTAAAACCTCTCTTAGGCAATCTTCTGTACAAAGGCATTTGGCCACCTTCAAAACTTTTTATAGAAACACCTGATCTTGATTTTTGACCCTTCACACCTCTTCCCGAAGTTTTTCCCTTTCCAGATCCTATTCCTCTTCCAACTCTAATTTTCTTTTTATTGATTTTTTGTCTATTATTTAAACTTATCATTAGCCTCTTTTATCGATAATTTCTGAAATTTTTTTATTCCTTATATTAGAAATTTGCTTTGGAGAATTTTGTTTTAACAATGCTTTCATGGTTGCTCTAATAACATTATGAGCATTTGAAGTTCCCATTGATTTAGCTACTATGTCTTTTACTCCCAAAACTTCACAAACAGCCCTCACTGGACCTCCAGCTATTATCCCTGTTCCTTTCGAGGCCGCTCTTAAGACAATTCTACCAGATCCATCTTTTGCCTTGACGTCATGATGAATTGTTCTTCCCTCTCTTAAAGGAATATGGACTAGTTTTCTTCTTGCCATTTCATTAGCTTTTTTGATGGCATCAGGAACTTGTTTAGCTTTAGCATGAGCTATACCTATTTTGCCAGATTGATTACCAACAACAACTAATGCTGAAAATCCAAATCTTCTACCACCCTTAACAACTTTAGTTATTCTATTTATATGGACTAATTTTTCTAAAATATCATCTGTTTTTTTATCTTTAAAATTTTCCATTATTAAAACTCCATTCCATTTTTTCGAAGAGTTTCAGCAAAAACTTTTACTCTTCCATGATATTTGTAAAGGCCTCTATCAAAATAAATCTTATTTATACTCTTCTCTTTAGCCTTTTTTGCTAATTTTTCAGCTACAATCTTAGAAAGCTCAGTTTTGGTAGTTTTTTGCTCAGATCTAATATCTTTTTCTACTGATGACGATGATAAAAGAGTTATATTCTTAATATCGTCAATTATTTGTGCTGAAATATTTTTTGATGATCTAGAAATACTCAACCTATATCTATTTTTTTTAGCAACAAATTTGGCTTTATTACTTACTCTTAATTTTCTTCTGATGTTTGTTGTTAATTTCATTATTTCTTTTTTCCTTCTTTTTTAAGAACATACTGACCTTTTTCTCTTATGCCTTTTCCCTTATATGGTTCAATTTTTCTTAAAGTCTTGAGTTTTGAAGCTATAGAACCTACTTGTTGTTTATTTGACCCTGATATTTTAAGTGTTGTTTGTTTTTCAACTACAATTTTTATACCCTCTGGTATATCAAAATCAATTTCGTGACTATAACCAAGTTGTAGATTTAATTTGTTTCCTTTTAAGGCAGCTCTATATCCAACTCCAACTAATTCTAAAGTTTTTTCGTAACCTTTGCTTGACCCTATTACAGCATTATTAATTAGACTTCTGTTCATTCCCCACAATCTTTTCGTATTTTGATCAGTTTTTTTAGGTTTAATAGAAATTTCTTTTCCATCTTTAATATCTAAATTGAAAATATTTAAATCAATATTTAAAGTAGTCTTGCCTAATGGTCCTTCTATGTTTAAAATACTACCTGCTAAAGCCACTTTTACTTTCTCTGGTATTGAAATACTAATTTTACCGATTTTTGACATTAAAATACCTTACAAATTATTTCACCACCAACACGCTGTTTTCTTGCATCAATATCTGTCATAACTCCCTTGGGTGTTGAGACTATTGCTATACCCAGTCCATTATTAATTTTAGGCAAACTTTCAGCACTAGAAAAAATTCTTCTGCCTGGCTTAGATACTCTTTCAAACGCATTAATAACTGGACTACCAGAATGGTATTTCAATTCTAAAGATAGTATTGATTTACTTTTATCATTGCTAACGTTAAAGTCCCTAATAAAACCCTCATTCTTTAGTATCTCTGCAATTTTTGTCTTAAAATTTGATGATGGTAATTCAACTTTTTTATGATTTCTTGCTTGTGCATTTTTTATTCTAGCTATCATATCTCCTATTGGATCACTTAAACTCATAATATTCCTTTCTACCAACTTGATTTTACTAATCCTGGTATCTTTCCTTGCAGACCTAATTGTCTTAATGCAATTCTAGATATTTTTAATTTTCTATATACCCCATGTGGTCTTCCAGTAATTTGGCATCTATTCATTACTCTTGTTTTAGAGGAATTACGAGGTAATTTTGATAATTTTTGTTGAGCCTTAAACCTTTCTTCTAGTGTAAGCTTTTTATTCATAATTATTTTTTTTAACTGTTGTCTTTTCCTAAAATATCTGTCGGAAAGTTTTATTCTTCTATTGTTTTTATTTACTGAACTAAGTTTAGCCATTACTCATTATCTCCTTTTTTTATAAATGGAAAATTTAATTTCTCTAACAAAGCGTAACTATGGTCTTTACTTTTTGAGGAAATAACAATTACAATATCAAGCCCTCTTACTTTGTCAGCTCTATCAAAACTAACTTCTGGAAATATTATGTGTTCTTTGATGCCAAAAGTATAATTTCCAAATTTATCGAAAGCATTAGGTGATAGGCCCCTAAAATCCTTAATTCTAGGCAAAGCAATATTAACTAATCTATCTAAAAACTCGTACATTCTATTTTTTCTCAAAGTAACTTTTAAACCAGCATTTGAACCTTTTCTTGTTTTAAAATTTGCGACAGATTTTTTAAATTTTGTGGTTACAGGCTTTTGGCCAGTGATCTTCGATAAATCTTCCTCACAAGACTTAAGAATTTTACTATCATTACCATCTAGACCAAGACCCATATTTAAAATTATCTTTTCAATTTTTGGACCCATATATAAATTTTTAAATCCAAATTTTGATTTTAATGAAGGTTTAATTTCTTTAAAATATAAATCTTTTAACCTTGGTGTATTCACTTCTTAACCTCTTTTTTTTTAATTTTCTGTTTAGTATTTATCAAACTCAGGTTTGAAATATGAATAAAGTTTTCTTTTGAAAAAATCCCACCTTTTTTCTCTTTTGTTGTTTTGACATGCTTCTTAACTATGTTTATGTCTTTTATTTTTGCCCTGTAATTTGATCTATCTATTTCTATAACTTCACCCTCTTTATTTTTGTCTCGACCAGTCAGAATCTTAACTTTTGCTCCTTTTTTAATCATTATAATACCTCTGGGGCCAAAGAAATAATTTTCATCTGACCTCTATTTCTTAATTCTCTCGTAACTGGTCCAAAGATCCTTGTGCCAACTGGCTCACCTTTGTCATCAACTAACACAGCTGCATTATTGTCAAATTTTACTTTGGATCCATCTTCTCTGTGAATGCCTTTTTTCACTCTGACGACAACAGCTTTATGTACTGAACCTTTTTTTACTTTACCTTTTGGAATAGCTTCTTTAACCGCTATCACAATTGTATCACCTATGCTAGCGTATCTTCTTTTTGAACCGCCCAAAACCTTTATACACTCTATTTTTTTGGCACCAGTATTATCTGCTACTAATAATTCTGTTTGAACTTGTATCATTACTTTGAATTCTCCACTACTTGAAATTTTTTATTTTTTGAAAAAGGTTTACTTTCTATAATTGATACTTTGTCACCATTTTTAAATTTATTATTTTCATCATGGGCATTATATTTCTTTTGAACTTTAATAACTTTTTTTAGTACTGGATGGGAATATTTTCTCTCGACTAAAACAGTTATAGTCTTATTCGGTTTATCACTTACTACAACCCCTTTTAAAATTTTTTTAGGCATCAATTTTTCCTCTTAAAGCAGTTTTTAATCTCGCAATTGTTTTTTTGGTTTCTCCAATTTTAGCAGGATTAGTTATTTGTGAATTAATTTTTTGAAACCTCAAATTAAACAAATTTTTTTTAAGTTTATCGATGTTCTTAAAAATTTGATCTTTCGTTAATTTTTTTATCTCTTGTTTTTTCATATTAAGTAAACCTTTTTATTGTTTTTGTTTTTAAAGGTAATTTAGCAGATGCTTTATATAATGCCTGTTTTGCGATTTCTTCTGAAACACCGTCAACTTCAAAAAGGATTCTACCTGGTTTAACTCTACAAGCGTAAAACTCTGGAGAACCCTTGCCCTTACCCATTCTAACCTCAATTGGTTTTTTGGATACGGGTATGTTAGGAAAAATTCGTGTCCAAACACGACCCTGTCTTTTCATGTGTCTTGTTAAAGCTACCCTAGCTGCCTCAATCTGTTTTCCAGTTACTCTATCAGGTGATAAAGCTTTTAACGCATAAGCACCGTAATTTATAAAATTTGCTCTTGAGGCTGTTCCATGAATTCTTCCTTTGTGTGCCTTTCTCCATTTTGTTCTAACCGGTTGAAGCATCTAATTATTTACTCTCTTTCTCTTTTATTTTATTTGTTTCTTGGCTAAATTCTTTAGCAAAAACTTCACCTTTATATATCCAAACTTTTATACCAATAATACCATATGTGGTTAATGCCTCGGCCTCAGAATAATCTATATCAGCTCTTAAGGTATGAGATGGAATGCTTCCGTCTCTTAACCATTCAGTTCTTGCAATTTCATTTCCACCTAATCTACCGCTCACAGATACCTTGATACCTTTAGCTCCTAATCTGAGACAGGATTGCATTGCTCTTTTCATTGCTCTTCTATAGGAAATTCTTTTTACTAACTGTTGTGCTATATTTTCAGCGACAAGATAAGCATTGGTCTCTGGTTTTTTTACTTCCTTTATATTCAAGGTAACATCGTTAGTTGTAAGTTTTGATAAATTATTTTTAATTTTATCTATATCGCTACCTTTTTTTCCGATAACAAAGCCAGGTCTTGATGTGTAAATTGTTACATAACACTTGTTTGCAGTTCTTTCTATCATTACTTTTGAGACTCCAGAATTAATAACATTTTTTTTGATATATTCTCTTATTTTGTAATCCTCTATTAAATAATTTCCAAAATCCTTCTTTTTAGCATACCAAACAGAGTCCCATCCTCTATTAACACCTAATCTAAAACCAACTGGATTAACTTTTTGACCCATGGCTCTCCATTTTTTTTGCTTCTGTTAATATTATAGTGACACTAGAATAAGGTTTAAGAATTGGCGCTGCTCTACCTTTGGCTCTAGGTCTAAATCTTTTCATTGTAATTTTTTTTCCACAATAAGCTTCTTTAACTATCAATTTATCAATATCGTATTGAAAATTATTTTCAGCATTAGCAACAGCTGAACTAATAGTTTTTCTAATATCTTTAGTAATCCTTTTTTCAGAAAATTGTAAATCTCTGATTGCTACTTCAACTTTTTTGCCGACAATACCTTTTAAAATTGGATTAAGTTTTTTAACGCTGCTTCTCACGTTATTGTTTATAGATTTAACTTTTTTGTCTTTACTTTTGTTAATTTTATTTTTTTTACTCATAAATCTTTACTTTTTGACCTCTGTTTCTGCAGGCTTAGCTTTTTTATCTGCAGGTGTATGACCAAAAAAAGTTCTAGTTGGTGCAAATTCACCTAACTTATGGCCAACCATATCCTCAGAAATAGTGATTGGTATGAACTTCTTTCCGTTATAAATTAAAAAACTTACTCCTACAAAATCAGGTATTATTGTGGATTTTCTAGACCACGTCTTTATCGGTATTTTTTTGGGATCTGATTTGAATTTGTCAACTTTATTCATTAAACTTTCTTCAACAAATGGTCCTTTCCAAACTGCTCTTGACATTATTTGGTATCCTTTCTTTTATTTCTTCTTTTAACAATATACTTGTCAGTCCTTTTATTATCTCTAGTTTTTAAACCTTTAGCAGATTGTCCTGTGGGTGAAACAGGATGTCTTCCTCCAGCAGATTTTCCCTCTCCACCACCATGAGGATGATCTACTGGATTTTTTACTACACCTCTTGTATGAGGTCTTCTACCAAGCCATCTCGATCTACCTGCTTTTCCAATCTTGATATTTTTTTGATCAGGATTACTTAATACACCTATTGTAGCTAAAGAGCGCGAATCTATTTTTCTTACTTCACCCGAAGTTAATTTTATTAAACTGTAATTTCCATCTATACCACTAATAGTCACCGAAGTACCAGCAGATCGAGCCAACTTTCCTCCTGCACCTGGTTGGATTTCAACATTGTGAATATTAACCCCAACTGGAATGTCTTGTAATGGCATACAATTTCCAATTTTAATCTCTTTTTTTGAACCATTTTCAATTTTATCACCTACACTTATCTTTTGAGGAGCTAAGTAATACGCAAATGTATTATCTTCAAACTTAACTAGCATGATGTAGCAAGATCTATTGGGATCATATTCTATCCTCTCAACTTTTGCAGGCATGTCAAATTTCTTTCTGTAAAAATCAATATGTCTGTACATTTTTTTATGACCTCCCGCCCTATTGGATGAAGTAATATGTCCATTATTATTTCTTCCTTTCATGGAATTTTTGGGTGATACAAGAGATTTGAAAGGCTTACCCTTCCACAATCCAGTTCGATCGACTAAAATAGTCCCACGAGTAGATTTTGTGTATGGTTTAAATGTTTTTAGTGCCATAATTAAATACCTGCCGTAAGGTCAATACTTTGACCTTTTTTTAATGTTATTATTGCTTTTTTAAATCCAGAGATCTTAACTTTTTGACCTCTTACTAATTTAGATCTATTTTGTTTATTAATTATATTAACCTTAATAACATTTACTTTAAAAATTTTTTCTATATTTTTTTTTAAATTTTTCTTGTCTGCATTAAGTGGAACCTTAAAAACAATTTTATTTTGTTCTGATAAACTTGTTGATTTTTCAGTAACGATTGGAGATAGAATTTTATCATATAAGTGTAGTTTGCTAATCATACATACCTCTGCTCAAGTTCTTTGACTGAACTTTCTGTAAAAACAACTTTCTTAAACTTAACTACATCAAAGGCACTAAAGTGATTAATATCTGTCACTTTTACATTTGGAATATTTCTAATTGACATTTCAATCTTATCTTTTGAGGATTTATCAAGAATAATTAAAGAATTAAAAATTTCTAATTTTTTTAATATATTATGGATTTCTTTAGTTTTTTTAATTTCAGCATTGAAGTCACTTAATATAACTAAATTATTATTTTTTAATTTTTCACTCATCAATGAGGCTATACCTAGTTTCTTTTCACTTTTGTTTAATTTTCTCTTTTTATATGATAGCTCCCCTTTTGGACCATGAGCTACACCACCTCCAACAAATATTGGTGCTTTTCTGCTAGCATGTCTAGCATTTCCAGTTCCTTTTTGGGCGTATATCTTTGAGGTCGGGCCAGAAACTTCGTTTTGTTGTTTTGTTTTTGCGTGACGACCTTTGTAATTAGCATTCGTTTTATATAAAATATTATTTATAAGTTTCTTATTTATTTTAACAGAAAATATTTTATCCAAAATTTCAATAGACTGTTTATTTCCGTTAATATCTAATTTATCAATTTTCATCATTTTTTCTTTTTATCAGGTGTTTTTTTTGCTTGCTCAGAAGCAATAATTTTTTCCGTTATTGTCTTTTTATCTATGTTCTTCACGGATTTTTTCACTAGAACTTCTGAATTTTTTGAACCCGGAATAGAACCTTTTAGATACAAAAGCTCATTTTCAATATCAGCTTTAATAATTTCTATGTTCTGCATCGTTCTCAGTTTATCACCCATGTGACCTGCCATTTTTTTTCCCTTGAAAACTTTACCTGGATCTTGTCTTTGACCTGTTGAGCCGTGTGATCTATGAGATACTGACACTCCATGTGTTGCTCTTAAACCGCCAAAATTATGTCTTTTCATAGCTCCAGCAAAACCTTTTCCAATAGTTTTAGATCTAGTGTCTACAAATTTTACATCTTTAAAAATTTCAAGGCCAAATTCGTTGCCCTCTTTATATTTGCTAGTATCCAATACCTTAAATTCTTTAAGTTTTTTCTTAGCTTCTGTATTTTTTTTTGCAAAATACCCTTTCATTGCTTTAGAAAGTTTTGAATTTTTTATTTTTCCATAACCAAGTTGAACAGCATTATACCCTCTTTTTTCTTGATCAATTATTTCAATAACTCTTGCTTTTTCCATTTTCAAAACAGTAACAGGAACTAATTGACCAGTTTTATAAAATTCCCTTGTCATTCCTATTTTTTTTCCAATTAAAGCAATTTCACTCATAACTAAATTTTTATCTCCACATCAACACCTGATGCTAAATCAAGCTTCATTAAAGCTTCAACTGTTTGTGGTGTTGGTTCTATAATATCAATTAATCTTTTGTGAGTTCTGGACTCAAATTGTTCTCTACTTTTTTTATCTATGTGAGGGGATCTCAATACAGTGTATCTCTCTATTCTTGTTGGTAGAGGTATAGGACCCTTAATTGTAGCACCTGTTCTTTTCACTGTATTTACTATTTCCTCAGTTGAAGCATCAAGGATCTTATTGTCATAAGCTCTCAATTTTATTCTAATATTTTGTTTTTCCATATTAGCCTGCAACCTTTTTTGTGACTTCATCTTGAACATTTTGGGGAACTTTAGAGTAATGGTCAAAAAACATTGAATATTGCGCTCTGCCCTGAGACATTGATCTCAAACTGTTGATGTATCCAAACATGTTAGCAAGTGGAACCATCGCTGTTATCACTGTTGCATTTCCTCTTTGTTCTTGAGTACTTATTTGTCCTCTTCGACTATTTAAATCTCCGATAACATCACCCATATAATCCTCTGGTGTTACTACCTCAACTCTCATTACAGGTTCCAATAACTTTAAGCCCCCTTGAGTACAAGCTTCTTTAAAACAAGCTCTACTAGCAAGTTCAAAAGCTAATACACTAGAGTCAACATCATGATGTAAGCCATCTACTATAGTAACTTTATAATCAATCATTGGAAAACCTGCTAAAATTCCACTATCAGAAACTGTCTCAATTCCTTTTTCGACCCCTGGAATAAACTCTTTTGGTATGGCTCCGCCTTTAATTGCACTTTCAACTAATCTGCCTTTTCCTGGCTCTTGAGGCTCTATATAAAGTTTGACTTTTGCAAATTGTCCTGCTCCACCACTTTGTTTTTTGTGTATGTACTCAAATTCTGCAGATTTTTCTATTGTCTCTCTATAAGCGACTTGAGGAGCACCAACATTTGCCTCAACCTTGAACTCTCTTTTCATTCGATCAACTATGATATCTAAATGTAATTCACCCATTCCTTTGATAATAGTTTGCCCTGACTCTTCGTCAGAGGAAACTCTAAAGGATGGATCTTCTTTTGCTAGCCTTGCCAAAGCTTCTCCCATTTTTTCTTGATCGCCTTTAGTCTTAGGTTCAACAGCTATTTCTATTACAGGGTCTGGGAATTCCATCGGTTCAAGTAAGACAGCATTATCCTTATTACACAATGTGTGTCCTGTCATTGTATTTTTTAAACCTGCCAAAGAGACAATATCACCGGCGTTAGCTTCTTTTATATCTTCTCTTGAGTTTGCATGCATTAATAACATTCTACCTACTCTTTCCTCTTTATCCGTTGAAGAATTATAAATTGAAGTACCAGATTTAATTGTACCAGAATAAACTCTTATAAAAGTTAAAGACCCAACAAAAGGATCGTTTGCTACTTTAAAAGCTAATGCGGAAAATGGAGACTTATCTTCAAATTTCATCTCAATTTCATCTTCTGATCCAGCTTTAGTCCCTTTGATTGAACCGATATCTAGAGGGCTTGGAAGATAATTTACCACAGCGT
>CABZHM010000003.1 GCA_902525625.1 uncultured Pelagibacteraceae bacterium
AGGCAATGGAAACTAATTTAAAAAATATGGAGGAAAATTTGGAAGTTAGTGATAAAATTAAACACCTAGAAGATATTCAAAATAACCGTAAGCATCTAGATAGCCTTAAGGGCAAAAGTTCTTCAGAGTGGAGAGAATACGCAACCAAATGCATGCTTGAAATTATGGTTAACAAGGTATAACTTTTTTTAAGGGGTGTCTTTACAGACTGAGATTAAACCCTAGGAACCTGTCCGGTAATTCAGAAAGGGAAAATAATGGATAAAACATACTTTTTAAGTCAAGCAACATCTTTAACATTAGTAATTATTATAAGCTTATTATTTGCAATTTTAGGTTTACTTCACTCAAAAGAATACCAAGGTATTAACAACTATTTAACCGCAAACAGAAATGTTGGTTTATTTTCATTGACAACAAGTTTGACTGCATCTGCGTTGGGCGCTTGGATTTTATTTGGCCCAGCCTCAGCTTCAACATGGGGCGGCATAGGTGCAATAATAGGTTATTCTTTAGGTACTGCGTTTCCAATGATTTTTTTAATTTATTTGGGAAAAAAAATAAGAACCGAATTTCCAAAAGGATCATCTTTAATTGGATTCATGAGAAAAAAATTTGGGAAAAGTTTGTTTAAACTTATTCTTTTAATGACTGTCTTTTATATGTTCATTTTTTTATGTGCTGAAGTAACGGCAGTTGCAGTTTTAATAAATTATATTTCTGGGACAGAGCTTTGGATAACAGCCTTAATTGTTTTGTTATCCACATTAATTTATACTTTATATGGTGGACTAAGAGCATCTATTTTTACTGACAATATCCAGATGGTTGTTATAGCAATTCTTTTGATAATTTCTTTATTCTTTATTACATCTTTTACTGGGTCTGAGTTCTCCTTTAAATTCATAAAAGAAAAAAATCCCAATTTATTAAGCTCATCTTATATCCCTAGTTATACTGCAGGATTAACTTTCTTTATTGCAGTTGCTGCTACAAATTTATTTCATCAGGGAAATTGGCAAAGGGTATATGCAGCTAAAAATTTTGAAACTTTAAAAAAAAGTTTGATTATCTCTTTTTTTATAATTGTCCCAATAGTATTTTATATGGGATTTACTGGCATGGTTGCTTTTTCAACAGATCCAACGACTAGACCTGATCTAGGTTTTTTCTCGTTATTACTTAAAGATCAGACAGAGTTATTATCATTATTCGTAATAATATTAGGTCTTGCTTTGACTATTTCAACTGTTGATACTTTAATCAATGCTATATCAAGTCTAATTGTAGTTGACGGAGAGTCTTCATTAAAACTTAAAAAGAAAACAGATTATTTGAAATTTTCAAAATATATAATTATAGTTCTTTGTATTATATCCTTTATTATTGCTTCAAAAGGATTCGATATTTTGTATCTCTTTTTATTAGCAGACTTATTTTGTTGCGCTTTCGTTTTAACTGTTTTTTATAGTTTTTTTAACAAAAACATTAATGAAAAAACTGCTTATTTATCTATCATTGTAGGATTAGTCGGTGGTTTTTTAATGTTTCCAGCTCCAGATTTTTCAAAAAGCTTATTAATTGGAATATTAATACCAAAAGAATTATTTGCACCATTTGTGTCACAATCATTACTATTTTTATCTTTTGTGATAGCAACTTTTTTGCCTATAATAATTTTTAAAGCTAAAAGGTTTTAACATTACTTAATTGTATTAAATTAATTAATAGCTATATATCTGTCTCAATGACAGAAATTCAAATAATTATTAATGATCTCTCAAAGGTTTATGATAATGGTTTTAATGCACTCAAAAAAGTTAATCTTAATGTTAAACAAGGTGAAATTCTTGCATTGCTCGGACCAAATGGTGCAGGAAAGACGACTTTAATCAGTATAATTTGCGGGATTGTTACTCCCTCTTCCGGAACTGTTACTGTTGATGGCTTTGATATAATTAAAGATTATCGTCAAACTAGATCTAGAATTGGGATGGTTCCTCAAGAATTAAATTTAGAGAATTTTGAAACAGTTTTTGATACTGTGTCGTATTCAAGAGGTTTGTATGGTAAATCTCCAAAACCAGAATACATAAAAAAAATTTTAAAAGAACTAAGTTTGTGGGACAAAAAAGATCTAAGATTAAGGCAGTTATCAGGTGGAATGAAAAGAAGAGTTTTAATTGCTAAGGCCTTATCTCATGAACCAAAAATATTATTTCTAGACGAACCAACAGCAGGAGTAGATGTAGAATTAAGACAAGAAATGTGGAAAGTAGTAGACTCCTTAAGAAAAACAGGAGTAACAATTATTTTAACAACTCATTATATTGAAGAGGCTGAAACAATAGCAGATAGGGTTGGAGTTATTAATCAAGGTGAAATAATACTTGTCGAAGAAAAAAAAGAATTATTAAAAAAGATGGGTCAAAAAACACTTACAATTGAATTACAAGAAAGAATTGAAGAAATACCAAATTCATTAGAAAAATATAACTTAAATATTGGAGATAATAAAATGCATCTAAATTACACATACAGCCTTAAAGAAAAACAAACAGGTATAACAAATTTATTACAAGATTTGAAAGATGCTGGTTTAAAATTAAGGGATTTAAAAACAGAACAAAGTAATCTGGAGAAAATTTTTGTAAATTTAGTAAAGGAAAATAATGAAATTTAATTATTACGGTTTCAAAGCCATATATGTTCATGAGATGAACAGGTTCTTGAGAACTGTAGGCCAATCTCTTCTATCACCACTAATATCTACATCGTTATATTTTGTTGTTTTTGGTTCAGTGATTGGTGGTTATATACAAAAAATTGATGGTGTAAGTTATGGTTCATATATTGTTCCAGGCTTATTAATGCTAACTCTGCTTACTCAATCAATAAGTAACACTTCTTTTGGAATATTTTTTCCAAAATTTAATGGAACTATTATTGAGATTTTAGCAGCACCTATTTCAACTCTTGAAACAGTTGTTGCTTTTGTTGGGGCAGGAGCTACCAAAACTTTAATTGTTGGAGCTGTAATCTATACCACCGCTACATTTTTTGCTGATGTAAGTGTAAAGTATCCAATGTTAATGATATTTTTATTAGTTTTAGTTTCTTTTACATTTGCGCTATTTGGTTTTTTAATTGGTGTTGTCAGCAAAGACTTTGAGCAAATGTCTATAATTCCATCCTTAGTTATTACCCCAATGGTTTTTTTAGGAGGAAGTTTATACTCTTTAGATATGTTACCACCTTTCTGGCAAACTGTTTCTTATTTTAATCCAGTAGTTTATTTAATTGATGGCTTAAGATTTTCATTTTATGGAATATCAGATTTTAATATTTGGATAAGCGTGTTTTCTATGATGTCGTTTTTAGTAATATGTGTAATCGCAGTCTCAATATTATTAAAAAAAGGTTATAACATCAAATCATAAGAGGAAGCTATTTTCTTTTTTGGATCGTAAAAAGGTTTTTCAATTACTTTAGAACTAATCTCTTTACCATCAATAAAAACTTTTAAGCTGTTTCCAATTTGGGAATTATAAATATTCACTATTGCTAGTGCTATATTTTTTTCTAATCTTGGTGAATAAACAGCTGAAGTAACTTTACCAATTTTTTTTCTATCTTTTATGATTGGCCAAAATTTAGTGTTAGGCCCCACAAGTGGTGGACAATCTAGCTCTAAGCCAATTTGTATTCTTTTTATTCCTTCTTGTTTTATTCTTTTTAAAGCTTCTTTACCTATAAAATTAATTTCACTATCTAAATTAACTAACCTATCCAAACCTAATTCATAAGGATTAGTATTTATATCAGCATCAGCATGATATGATAACATACCTCCTTCAATTCTTCTTATTGATGAAGTATGACCAGGTTGTAAGCTATATTCTTTTCCAGCTTCCATAATCTTCTCATAAAGTTGGTTACCTTTCGAACCATCTCTTAAAAAAATTTCATAACCAAATTCACTTGACCAACCAGTCCTTGATATTACCAAAGGAATTCCATCTAATTCACATTCTCTAAACCAATAATATTTTAAATCTCTTATTCCTTCACCAAAGAGTTTGATCATTATTTTGCCTGATGTAGGTCCTTGAAGTTGTAATGGCGAAACATCTGGCTCACATATATTAACTTTTAGACCTGAATTTATTGCTACACCTTGTGCCCACAATAAAACATCACTATCTGCGAGTGATAACCAAAAGTGATTTTTTGCCAATCTCAAAAGTACGGGATCATTAATTATTCCACCTTTATCATTTACGATTAGAACATATTTACATTGACCAATTTGCAGTTTTGATAAGTCCCTAGGAGTAAGTAATTGGATAAATTCGTAGGCATCTGGACCTGTAATTTCTACCTGTCTTTCTACAGCAACATCACAAAGTATAGATTTTTCAATCAAATTCCAAAAATTTTGTTCAGGATTACCAAAATCTCGAGGTATATACATATGATTATAAACTGAAAATTCTTTTGCACCCCATTTCACTGTAGAATCAAAGAAAGGGGATTTTCTTATCTGGGTTCCAAAGCCAAAGTTTTTATTTACCATAAGGGCTCATAACATACACATTTTAGATCGCAAAGAAATTCATTTAATCAATAAATAGCTAACAGACTTATTTATGCGCCATTTAACTAATATATAGAAGAGTAATAATTTTTTAAAATTGTTCTGACTCTGTAGAACCTGCCATTGCCGTGGTAGAGCTCTTTCCGCCACTAATTGTATTAGAAACAGCATCAAAATAAGAAGTACCAACTTCTCTTTGGTGTTTTACACTAGTGTAACCATCTTTTTCACGAGCAAATTCTTGTTCTTGAATTTTTGAATAAGCAGACATACCTTCCTTTTTATATTTTTCTGCTAATTCAAAGATTGCAATATTTTGTGTATGAAATCCAGCAAGAGTAATAAATTGGAATTTATAACCCATAGCGCTTATTTCCTTTTGAAAGGAGGCAATTTCAGTATCTGATAAATGTTTTTTCCAATTAAAAGATGGTGAACAATTATAAGCTAAAAGTTTTCCAGGAAATTTTTTGTGAATTGCTTCGGCAAATTTTTTTGCCTCTGCAAGATTTGGAGTAGCTGTTTCACACCAAATTAAATCTGAGTAAGGTGCATACGCTAGACCTCTAGAAATCGCTTGATCAATTCCAGCTTTTACGTAATAAAAACCTTCAGGAGATCTCTCACCAGTTAAAAAAGCTTTATCATTATCATCGTGATCATTTGTAATAAGTTTTGCAGCATTAGCATCTGTTCTAGCTAAAATTATCAATGGAACATTTGCAATGTCAGCAGCTAATCTAGCTGCTTTTAAATTTTTTATCATTGTTCCAGTTGGAACAAGGACTTTACCACCCATATGACCACATTTTTTTTCACTTGCTAACTGATCTTCAAAGTGAACACCTGCAGCACCAGCTTTAATAAATTTTTTTGCTAGCTCAAATACATTTAATGGTCCACCAAAACCAGCCTCACCATCAGCAATAATTGGAAGCATATAATCTGTTCTGTTTTCATTTTTCATTTCACCATCATTAATTTCCATATGTTGAATTTGGTCTGCTCTGATTAAAGCGTTGTTCATAGATTCAACTAATTTGGGTGCACTGTCATATGGATATAAAGATTGATCTGGATACATTTCACCAGCACTATTTGCATCAGCTGCTACCTGCCATCCACTTAAATAGATTGCTTTAAGCCCCGCTTTTGCGTGTTGAACTGCATGATTTCCTGATAAAGAACCTAAAGTGTTAACATATGGCTCTGAATTTAAAAGATTCCATAATTTAACAGATTGTTGTTTACACAATGAATATTCAATTTTAATCGAACCTCGTAACCTCTCTACTTCCTCAGGTGTATAATCTCTTTTAATTCCGGCAAATCTTTTTAGGTCGTATGATATATTCTCTGCACTCATTTACCCTCTTTCTAAATTTGGCTGTGAAAATGAGATATTAGAAATTAAACTAGTTTGACTCTCTTGGAGACTCAACTAAATCTTGCATTCCACTTGAACCCCAATCACAATGATCGTCTCTCATGTAGGTACCTCTGTTATTATGTTTAGCAAGGTCCTCATGGTTTATGATTTGAGCATCATTTTCATAATTTTTTAATTTATCTTCCATGTAAACCTTATAATTTACAAAATTTACTAAATCTACAAAAAAACAAAAAAAGCTTGTAAACAAAGGAAAATTATTGTAAAAATAAATTTACAAAATTTACAAATAGAAAATATGAGTCAATTAGATTTAAAAATAGGCCCTAAAATTAAGGCTTTTAGAAGACAGTTAGGCCTACAAGCTAACAAGCTTGCCGAAGAACTAAATATTTCACCAAGTTATCTAAATCTTATTGAAGGTGGAAAAAGAAAGATAGATGGGGATTTATTGCTTAAAATTTGCGATAGGTTAAATATAGAACTTTCGCAATTAAGTTCAAAAATTGACGTAAATTTAGAAAACACTCTATCAGAAATTTTAGACGATAAGTTGTTTGAAGACTTAGATATTCTGGGTCCAGAAGTAAAAGATTTAGTTAGCACTAATCCAAAAATTGGAAAAGCAATTGTACGTTTGGGAGATATTTTAAAAAAAAAGGATCATGAATTAGTAAATAAAATTGAAAAGATTTCTGGTAAGATTGTGGATAATAGAAAAAATTCTTTTCCAGGTGAAGTCATTTCAGACTTTTTACAAGAAAATAAAAATTATTTTCCAAAATTAGAAGATTTTGCAAATCAAGTTTTTGATAAAGTACAAAAAAATAATAGAACAAGATATATCGCTCTCTGTGAATATTTAAAATCAGAGTATGACATAATCGTAAAAGACGTAATTCCTGAGGAAAATAAACCATTTTCAAAAATTTTTAATAAAAATAAAAAAGAACTTTTATTGAGTGATTATAGCTCATTAGAAACTAAGAAACTTCACGCAGCTGCTCAAATTGCACAAGAGGGCGCGAGTAAAGATATAGAAAATTATCTATCTAAATTTTCTTTTCCATCTGAAGAATCTAAAAAGCTTTCTAAGGTAGCATTATTAAATTATTGTGGTGCCGCAATTTTAATGCCCTATAGACTTTTCCACTCTGAATGTAAGAAACTTAAGTATGATCTAGAACTACTTCAAAATACTTTTGCAACATCTTTTGAACAAGTTGCACATAGAGTAACTTGCTTACAAGATCCAAATTTACCAGGGATTCCATTCCATTTTTTAAGAGTTGATATGGCTGGGAATATCTCAAAAAGATTTTCATTATCTGGCATTGAAATTCCAAGATATGGTGGAGCATGCCCTAGATGGAATGTGTATTCAGCATTTACTAGACCGGGGGTTATCCAAAGTGCTGTGAGTAAAATGACTAATGGTGAAAAATATGTTTGTATAGCTAGAACAGTTGAAAAGGGTATAGGGCGGTTTGGTAGAACAAAAAGTATTTTATCAATAGGATTAGGATGTGAAGCAAAACATGCAAAAGACTTTATTTATACAGAAAATTTAAATATGAGCGATAAATCAACAGAGATACCTATTGGTGTGTCATGTAGAACCTGTGATAGATTAGACTGTTCTCAAAGAGCTTTTCCACCATTACATAAAAAATTTGACGTCGATATTGATACAAGAGGTGTCTCTATTTACGTCACTGATAAAAAATGATTAAAGAATGATAAAATTTATTATTCCAGCAGTTGTTGTTTTTTTAATAGTGTTATTTTGGGAAAAAATACAAGAATTTTTTAATAAAAAGTTTAATATTAAATTAAATTATATTGTAGTTGTTATTTTTATTATAATTTTAATTATTGTAATGGCCTTATTATATTTTTAATTTAATGAATTTAAAAACTGAAATTTTAAAATTAAGAAAATGAGAGAAATACTTAAAAATGTGAGGGATAAATTAGCCTCTAAGTACTTTGAAAATAATTTTTCAAAAAGTAATAAGAAATTTAAGCCTAGAATTAAAGCTCGCTTAAGAAAAAATAAACAACTTTTAAGTAAAAATATAAATAACTTTTTTGATTGGATTAAGGGAGCCGAATTGATTGAATTACAACAGTGTAATACAAAAGAAGATCCAGTAAGACCCGAATTAGATAATGAGTTTAGGACAAGTTTTGGGAGAAGAATTTATGGAGTAAAATACAAAAATGAAATTCATGCTGTAATGTGTTTTGCATTTACAAACAAAGTACCCAAAGATGTTGTCCAGTTAGATAAATTTAGTCACGATGCTTTCTTACAAAGCACCCAAAGGGGTCAAAATGTTGGACAGATTGCGATTGCATATACTGTTTGGTCTAAGAAAAAGGGCGGAGGAAAATTAATTGTAAAAGAAGTCTTTAAAAAAATTAAGAAATCCAATCATTTAAATAGATTAGTCACATTGTCACCATTAACCGAAATGGCAACAAAATTTCACATAAGAAATGGTGCAAAATTGTTACAAGTTAATGAGTCAACTCAAAATTTTGAATATACTGTTAATAAAAAATGATTTCATTTATAACAAGTTATCTTATTCCATTTCTCATTTTGATAATGATAGTCGTATTTATCCATGAGTATGGACATTATTATTTTGCAAAGAAGTATAAAGTTGGTGTCACTGATTTTTCAATTGGATTTGGTAAAGAAATATTTGGATGGAACGATAGTTCAGGTACACGTTGGAAAATATGCTGGATACCTCTTGGAGGTTACGTTAAATTTTTTGGAGATAGAAATGTATTTTCTCAAGCTGATCAAGAAGAATTAATAAAACAATATAATGATAAAGATAGAGAAAAGTTATTTGTTTTAAAACCATTGTATCAAAGAGTACTAATAGTTTTTGGTGGACCTTTAGCTAATTTTATTCTTGCATTATTTATTTTTTTTTCAATCTATTTGTTCGTAGGAAAAGATTTTACTCCGGCAGTAATTAATGAAGTTCAAAAAGAAAGTCCTGCAATGGTAGGTGGTTTGAAACAAAATGACATAATACTAGAAATTGATGGAAATGAGGTTCAAAGTATTATGGATGTGTCTAAGTACATTACAATGTCTTCAGCTGATATTATTGATTTCAAGGTTAAACGGTTTTCTGAAGAGATAATATTAAAAATTAAACCAAATATTGTTCTTGGTGAGGATAATTTGGGAAACAAAATACAAAAAAGAATGGTAGGAATTAAATTGGGTGCCTACAATAATGAAATTAATCATGTAAAACTGGGCCCCATTAAAGCTCTTTATCATTCTGCTAATGAAGTTTTTTATGTAAGCACTGCTTCACTTAAATACATAGGTGGTATGATTATTGGAAAAGCTGACACATCCCAATTAGGCGGTCCTATAAGAATTGCAAAAATATCTGGTCAAGTTGCTGAATTTGGATTTTTAGCATTCATAAGTATGATGGCCTATATCTCAATTAGTTTGGGTTTAGTAAATTTGTTTCCAATTCCTATGTTAGATGGTGGCCATTTAATGTTTTACACATTTGAAAAAATTTTAGGGAGACCGTTATCACAAAAAACTCAAGAGGGCTTTTTTCGAATCGGTATGTTTTTATTGTTAACATTAATGTTTTTCACAACATTTAATGATTTAAAAGATCTTGGTGTCTTGCAGTAAGCTTAAATAAAAACTTCCAAAAAGCCAAGAAAATCAACATATTTTTTAATATACTAGATATTGTGCATAAGTATTTTATAAACACTAAAAAAGTCTTGATTTATCAACACTTTTGATAAAGATAGTAATTAACCTAATAAACCGGAGCTAAAATGAACAAAAAACAACTAGTGGTCAAGCTTTCTGGGGCTTTAAACTTAAGTAAAGCAGATGCGGAAAGAACTTTTGACACGATTACCAACACTATTTTGGACGCTTTGAAAGCCGATGATTCAGTAAAAATTGCTGGATTTGGCACTTATAAAGTAGCTAAGAGAAAAGCAAGAGTTGGAAGAAACCCAAGAACTGGTGAGCAAATTCAAATTGCTGCATCTCAGAAGGTCAAATTCTTACCCGCAAAAGCTTTAAAAGAAGTTTTTAATAAATAAAAGACTTTACAGCCTTAATACATTATTGTGTTAAGGCTGTTACTATATGCAAATTCTGCATATCAAATTCTCATAATCAACGTTAGTTTTTCATAATTTAAAAAAATATAAAATACCCTTAACAGGGAGGTCTTAATGACTAAATTTTTACAAAAAATAAGTGTGCCACTCGTCAGTTTAATTTTATTATTAAACATGAGTAGCACAGGATATGCAGAATCAACTGTTTCTGCAGAGGTAGGGTTTATTTTTAATACTCTACTATTTTTAATGTGTGGGTTCCTGGTCTTTTTTATGGCTTGCGGATTTGCAATGTTAGAATCAGGTATGGTTACATCGAAAAGTGTATCTGTAATCTGTGCGAAAAATATAGGTTTAGTATCTATTGGAGCAATAATGTTCTGGTTAGTTGGATACAACCTAGCTTATGGTATCCCAGAAGGAGGATACATTGGAAAATTCATTCCATGGAGTGACGCTAGTAAGATCGATACTGGTTATGCAGATGGATCAGACTGGTATTTCCAAATGGTATTTTGTGTAACAACAGTTTCAATTGTTTCTGGAACAATGGCTGAAAGAATTAAATTATGGCCATTCTTTTTATTTGCAGCAATTCTAGCTGGTGTTATTTATCCAATTGTAATGGGTTGGCAATGGGGAGGTGGCTGGTTAGCTAAAGCTGGTTTCTCAGACTTTGCTGGTTCAACACTAGTTCACTCAACTGGTGGAGCAGCTGCTTTAGCTGGTGCTATAATTATTGGCCCTAGATTAGGAAGATTTACTAAATCTGGAGCTCCGGCACCGCTTAAACCTTTTGCAGCATCATCAATTCCATTAGTTACACTGGGTGTATTCATCCTATGGCTAGGTTGGTTTGGATTTAATGGTGGTTCACAATTAGCAATTGGAACTGCTCCTGATGCAATTGCTGTTTCAAAAATATTTATAAACACATTATTAGCTGGTGCAGGTGGTGTTATGGCCGCTGCAGCTGTTACTAGATTATCTGGTAAAACAGACGTAGTACAAATGCTTAATGGATGTATTGGTGGCCTTGTTGCTATCACTGCAGAACCATTAATGCCTTCACCTTTGGCTTCAATTTTAATTGGTGCTGTAGGAGGTATAATAGTTGTTTATGGTACGAAGATGTTGTTTGCTTTAAAAATCGATGATGTAGTTGGAGCAGTACCCGCTCACTTGTTTGCAGGTATTTGGGGAACTTTGATAGTTCCTGCTACAAACTCGGGTGCAAATTTTGGTACTCAGTTACTAGGTGTAATTTCAATAAATGCATTTGTATTTGTTACTGCGTTTATAGTCTGGTCATTGATGAAAGCTACAATGGGTATCAGATTGAGTAAAGAAGCTGAAACGAAAGGAACTGATGTATCAGAGACTGGAGTTATAGCTTACTCAATTAGAGACTAATTGCTTGCAATATAAAGGAACTCTTCGCTCTCTGTAAATAAATTACTCATCGGAGGGTTCCTTTAAAACTTTTCTCTCTCTAGTTAGTTAACTAAAAAGCCCCCTCCCTCGGGGGCTTTTTAATTTTAGTTATAAAAATTTTACTATTTCTTCAAATACTCTATCTGGTTTTAATTCTTTCATACCTTTCCTGTCTCTTATCCAGATATTATCAATATAACTCTCAGGGGTTATAGGTTTGATTTTGCTGAATTTTAATTCACTTATAGGGTCAGTTGCAATAAGGCCAAAGGTTTTTACCCCCAAAGCTGCAGCTAAATTTAATGGACCTGAATTATTACCAACAAAAAAATTAGAATTTTTGATCGCCAAAATAACCCCACTAAGATCTTTATTCGAACAGTCTATAAAATAGGATTTTTTTGAATTATCAATAATTTTTTTGGAAATATGTGATTTTTCAGGACCACAAATTAAATAAACAAAATCAAATAGTTTTTTTTCATATAAATAATTTGCTAATTTTATAAAATCTTCTTCATACCACATTTTAAAATCCTCAAAAGAATCAACTCCAAAGGCAATCTTTTTTCCTTTCACTAAAAGATCTTCATTACCTTCTTTAAATCTCTCAATATTAACCTCAAGTTTTGGAAATTTTTCTTTTAAATCAATAAAATTTATTTTTAAAAATTTTTGAGATTGTTCAGAGTAGTTCATTTTCCAATCCTTATCAGATAGAAAATTATCTACAGTTAGCCATTTTTTTTGATTTCCAATTCCTGGCCCTATTATATTTTTTATACCTGCGAGTTTAGCAGCAATAGCAGGCTTATTTACTTTATCTAAAATATAAACATAATCATATTTACCTATATAAAAAATTTTTACCAATTTAAATACATCAACCCAGTAATTTAAACCTTTTCTAAAATCGTTATAATAAATTTCATTTATATGAGGCATGTCATTTAAAATTTTTTTTGCTTGAGTTTTTTTTCTCAATATTAAATCAACTTCTTTATTATGGTGAGAACTAATTGCCTGAATATAAGGAAGTTGCCAAATTAAATCTCCAAGTTTGTGATGAGTGTAAACAATACAAATTTTAGTCATAAATTTTTTTAAAGTTAAAAACTGGGGAACCATTATTATAAAAAGATCTATCGTACTGATGAATTACGGAATATATCTCATCCAGATCATTTAATAATAGACCTTCTTTATTAAATCTAAAATTTTTCATATAAGCAGTTGTGCAAATTTTACTTACATTATTTTTGTGACATTCTATATTTTTAAAAAAATTTGAATAAATTAGATAATTATGAATTCCTTGATCATATGGCTCAACCTTTTTCAGTGAAATAATATGACGTAAGGGTCTTTTGTAAGGAAAAATATAAAGATTTTTTTTCATCAACTTTATATAATTCATGATTTCCTCAAAATTTCCTAATGTTGTTCCAGAGCAAGAAATTGAATTATTTTTAATTTTTTCAAAAACTTGCTTACCAACAGTTCTCTTCAACCATCTTACATTTCTTGGATCATTTATAATTTTTTCATTTTCTAAAAAAAAATTTAAGGGTCTCTTAAAACTATGATTAAATATATTAGACTGAAAAACTACATCTCTGGAGTCTGTAAGTAATATTTTTTCAGGTTTTTTTTTTAATTTTTCCAAAATTGGAATATACATTTCATATCTTCTTTGACCTACATCTGATTTAGAATTTTTTAAACCAGGTATATTGATCAAATTTTTGTCAGTATAAATATGGTAGTCTATTTTATAATAACTAAATTTTTCTAAAGTTTCTTTTTCAATATTTTTACTAACAATAAAAATAACCCTATCGTCAGATACTTTTCTAAGGCTTTTTATAAAAATTTTAAGGTCTGACCATTGATATCCAATTGCTGCACTTAAAATAAGATTATTATAATTAATTTTCAAATGTTTGTTTTCTTTTATTATTGTTTTTATATAATATACTTTATTATATGAACATTAAAACTGCACAATCACTTGTTAAAGAAGCTCTTAAAGAAATTAAAACCATTAGTCCAGATGAAGCTTTTAAAATGACAGAAGATAACAAATGTAACTTAATAGACATAAGAGACATCAGAGAGCTAGAAAAGGAAGGTAAGTTAGAAAATTCAAATCATATTCCTAGAGGAATGCTTGAATTCTGGCTAGATCCTGAAAGTCCGTATTTTAAAGAGGGAAAACTTGATTTGAAAAAGGAGATGGTACTTTTTTGTGCTGGTGGCCTAAGATCTGCTCTAGCTGCTAAAACTTTAAAAGATATGGGGTTTAACAAAGTTTCACATATTGACGGTGGTTTCGCCGCTTTAAAACAAAGTAAATTTAAAATAACTTAAGACTTAAATTCATCAAGTGCGTATTCGAGTCTATCCTGTCCCCAAAAAAGTTTATTGTTTACAATAAAAGTTGGAGCACCAAATATATTTTTTTCAAATGCAAGATTTGTTAAAATTTTTAATTCATTTTTAATTTTTTTATCTGTTATACCTCTGATAAATGACTTTTGATCAATTTTACAATTAGATAAAATTTTTTTTATATTTTGTTCTTTTGATATATCCACATTATTTTTCCAATACGCATCAAAACAAGTGTCAAAAAATTTATCTTTATTGTTTACGTCAATAAAAAGATAACCCCTCATTAAATATAATGAGTTTATTGGGAATTTTTCATTCCATTTAAAGGGAATATCATTTTTCTTTGAAATTAAAACACAATCTTCTCTCATATTTTTCATTTTTCTTTCATTAAAAGCTGGGGCAGTAATATTTCCTAAATTGTGCAACCCACCTAATAAAATTGCTTTATAGTTAAAACTGTCTCTCTTATTAAGCTTAATAATTTTTTTATGAGCGATATATGAATATGGACTTATGAAATCAAAATAAAAGTCAATTAATTTAGTCATATAATCTTACACTTTTTGAATAAAATATTCTTATTAACCAATATATGAATACTCCCAGAGGACCAATCAAGTAAGTTATTATTAATGGAAAAGCGACAAGAATTTTGTTTATTAACAACTTTTGTGAGTCTCTTACCATCCATCCTCCAATGAATAAATTTATAGATACAAAATGTATCCAAAATAAAATAAGAAATAAATTATTTGAAAATAAATTAGATAAATTTGATATACTTAAGTAAAGCTCAAAGTTACTGATAAAATCATATGTATTTAAATAAGATTTATACAAAGCAAATATATATGCCCCACTAAGCAATAAGATTGGCAAGATAGAAGTTACAAAAAATTTATTTATAATTGACGAAGGAAAAAAAATTAATATTAGCCAAAATGGCAATACGCCTAAATTTACCCAAAAATACAGAATTTCAATTGTAAAATATGCATAAATTTGTTCGATCATTTAGAATTATATTATATTAAATCTAACAATGATTCCTATAAGAAATAAACGAAAAACACTGCAAGCAACTGTAGACGAAATAAGAAATTTTGCGCTATCTTATGTTGATAAATATGCACCATCAAAACAACAATTACGAACATATTTATTAAAGAAATATTTAAAATTATCAGTACCAAATATAAAAAAACAAGATGTCACCAATTTAATTGATGTTGTTCTTTCTGATTTAGAGAAAAGTAAATTTATAAATGACAAGTTTTACTCAGAAAGTAAGGCTAAAAGTATGATCCGTAGAGGAAGCTCGATAAATAAAATTAGAAATTATCTAATCGGAAAAGGCGTCAAGGATCAATTTATCAAAGATACTGTTAATAAAATTAATGAGAATAATTCAGATCAAGATTTTTTTTCAGCAATCAAACTCTGTAAAAAGAAAAGAATAGGCCCAGCTAGAACTGAGGATAATCGTCCGTTATTTTATAAAAAAGATATATCTCTGTTAGCAAGAAATGGATTTGATTTTGAAACTTCAAAAAAAGTGATGGATTTAAAAAAAGATGATTATATAAAAATAATTAGATTACTTTAATTTATTTTTTTTTTCATCTCTAATCAAATTATTAATTTTATTTCTAATATAATTTTTTACAAAGACAAATACCAAAAGACCAAAAATTGATACAGAAACAATTATAATTAATATTATTCTTAGTTGCTCATCCATTTTAAATACTATTTCTTTTTAAAATTAAGCTCGGATTTTTAAAATCTTTTTTTCCATATTTAATTTTTCGATTATTAAAATCAGTTATAACACCACCTGCGTGCTCTAAAATAGCATGGCCTGCAGCTATATCCCATTCATAGGCTCTCGGCTCTGCTACATAACCATCATATTCACCAGCTGCTATAACACAAAATTTTAAAGAACTTTTCATTTTAATAAATTCTTTTACATTTAATTTTTTATGAATACTCTTAATTTCAGGTTTGATATTGTTTGAATAAGAAACAAATTTTATAAGATCTTTATTAAAGTTTTTTGAACATTCTAGTTTGACCTTATTCTCACCTACAACTTCATAAGAATTATTTAAACCATATGAATAAAACATTCTTTTTTTTGCTGGTGCAAAAATTAATCCAGCTGCTGGTTGGTTCTTTAAAATAAGTCCTGCATTAATTGTAAATTCGTCTAAATTATTTATATAATCATACGTGCCATCAATAGGATCGATTAACCAAAAATCATTAAGATTTTTCTTCTCTTTGTTTTCAGAACTTTCTTCAGAAACAATTGGTAATTCAGGAGTAAGTGTCTTTATCTTATTAGTTAAAATATCATTAACTTCTATATCTCCATTACTAACAGGCGTTTTGTCAGATTTTATTTTTTTCTTAAGACCTTTATTTCTCAAATCCAAGGCAACTTGACCAGAATATAAAAAAGTAGCAATTAAATCTTCAACAATTTTTTTTATATTTTCATTATTCATATATTTTTATTAACACTATATTTTTTATATTAATCACTTTTTTTCCTACATTTTCAAAATTAACTGTAACTTTGTCATCGATAATTGATTGAACTTGACCAACACCCCATTCACTATTTGCTGGATTTTTTACTTTATCTCCTGGCTCATAATCTAAAATCATTCTATTTTATTTATAGTAAAAATGAGTATAAATACCAGCAAATGAATAAAGAATTAAACTCTATTGGTTTGAACAAAAAACCATCAGATACAACCGTAGTTGTTGCCATGTCAGGTGGTGTAGATTCTTCAACTGTTGCAGGCATGATGAAAAAAGAGGGTTATAATGTTATTGGTATTACTTTAAAACTTTATGATGACAGTAAAGAGGTAGCAAAATCAAAACAATGTTGTTCAGGTCAAGATATTACAGACGCCAAGAGAGTAGCCAATAAACTAAATATAGAACATAAAATTTTATATTACCAAAACAAATTTAAACAAGGTGTTGTGGATAATTTTGTAAATAGTTATTTGAAAGGTGAAACACCAATACCATGTGTGCAATGTAATCAAACAGTGAAATTTAAAGATTTATTTGGATTTTCAAAAGAATTAAATGCTGATGCATTAGTTACAGGTCATTATGTAAAAAGTGTTACTTCAAATAATACCACAAACATGTATAGAGCAATCGATGAAAGTAGAGATCAAAGCTATTTTTTATTTAATACTACAAGAGATCAATTAGACTACTTAAGATTTCCCTTAGGAGACTTACATAAGAGTGAAACTAGACAGATAGCACAAGAGCTTGATTTAAATGTTGCAGATAAACCTGACAGCCAAGACATTTGTTTTGTTCCAAATGGTGACTACGCATCCGTTATTCAAAAATTTAGACCCGACTCTTTTAAAAAAGGTAACATTAAAAATTTACATGGAAAGGTTATTGGTGTCCATGATGGAATAATAAATTTTACGATTGGTCAAAGAAAAGGTATTAAGATTTCAAATAATGAACCACTCTATGTTGTTAAGATAAATTCTGATAAAAATGAGATCATCGTAGGTCGAAAAGAATCCTTAGGAAAAAAAGAAATCTTATTAAAAGACGTTAATTTATTATCGAAACAACAGGAATTTGAAAAAAATATTTATGTTAAAGTCAGATCAACTGGTAAATTATTAAGCGCTAAAGTCAAATTAGCTAAGAATAATAGTGCAAATGTAGAGTTAATTATACCTGAGGATGGTATATCTCCAGGTCAGGCATGTGTCTTTTATAACAAAGACTCTCAAGGTTATAAAGTTTTAGGAGGTGGTTGGATAAAACAATAAGCTATTTTTTCTTGTTCTTTTTTCGAGCTCTTCTCTTTTTAGAACCCATTTTTCTTCTGCCTCTATGTTTCTTTGGGTAACTCATTAAGTCCTTTTCATTAATTTATTGAATTTTTCATATGGATATAGCATTGTCAACTTATCATATCAAATTTTTTTATGGTTAAATCTTTTAAAACATTCTTAAAGCACACTGCAAAAGATTTTCATAATCAATCAGTAAACCCTCCAGTGGTTAGAGCCTCAACAATTATCTTTAAATCAATGCAACATATTAGAAAAACACAAGTTAAAGCTCGAAAAAAACCTACTGGTGGTCACTTTGATTATGGAAGACAAGGAACATCTACAACTTATATCCTACAAAGAATACTAACTAAGTTAGAAGAAAGCTTTCATGTCTTCACAACTCCAACAGGTTTTGGATCAGTTTTTTTAGCTATATTTAGCGTTATTAGGCCTGAAGATGAAATGTTAGTTGCAGACCCAGTTTACAGTCCAACAAGAATTCTTACAGAAAACTATTTAAAAGAATTTAATGTAAGGACTGTTTTTTATAATCCCCATGATTTAAAAACATTAGAGAAGAATATAACAAAAAAAACAAAATTAATTTTTGTCGAAAATCCAGGAAGTAATACTTTTGATTTTCAAGATTTAGATAAAATCATTTCAATCGCAAAAAAACATAACATTTTTACGGCAATCGATAACACATGGGGAACTCCATATTATTTAAAGCCAATGAAATTAGGTTTTGATATGTCAATTGTTTCAGCAACCAAATATTACTCTGGTCATTCTGATGTGATGGGAGGTAGTTTGGCAGTAAACAAAAAGGTTTTTAATAAAGTAAAAACAGCAGAAAAAATTACAGGGTTAAGACTGGGTCCAGATGACGCTTATTTAATTACACGAGGTTTGAGAACCCTTGATGTGAGGCTAGATAGACATAGTGAGAATGCAAAAAAAGTAGCAGCTTTTTTATCAAAAAATAAAAAAATTCAATTACTCTATCCATTTAAGAAAAATTCAGAAAATTACAGAATGTGGAAAAAATATTATTCAGGTGCTTCCGGTTTAATGGGTTTGAAAATAAAATCAAATAATGCTAAGTCGGTAAAAAAATTTGTAAATTCTCTAAAATTATTTGGCTATGGGTATAGTTGGGGTGGATTTGAAAGTTTAGTACTACATCAAGAATTTAGAGAAACAGGAAAAAGAAAATATATGAATTTGTCAAAAGATGAACATTTAGTTCGATTACACATAGGGCTAGAAGACCCTAAAGACTTAATTCAGGATATCAAACAAGCGTTAAGATATTTAAGATGACTTCTGAAAAATTTTTTCAATCTAAAACTGCAATCATAACCTTGATAGCTGCCTGTTTCGTTGTTCTAATTTCTTTAGGAGTGAGACAAACTTTCGGACTATTTTTTATGGATTTTAATGAAAGTTTAAAGATCAGTAATACCGCGTTTGGTTTTGCTATAGGAATGCAAATGCTCATGTGGGGCATAACAGGTCCTATCTTTGGGGCAATTGCAGATAAATATGGTGGACATATTGCTATAATTACAGCATTTATTTTTTATACATTAGGAATTTATTTTTTATACACGGGGCCTAACGCTGGAATATTTTTTCAAATTCATATGGGTTTATTAATTGGAATTGGACTTGGTGGTACAGCGATCAGTATTCCAATGTCAATTGTTGGGAAACATTTTCCATTATCAACAAGAACAATTGCCATGAGTTTTGTAACTGCGATAGGGTCATTTGGTTATTTTCTTTCACCAATTTTTACAAATTATTCTCTAAATAAATTTGGATGGAATTACACACTATATATATTCAGTTTATTTTTATTATCTGGATTAGTTGCTGCATATTTTGTTAGATCTCCATCAGACTCAGAAAAAGTTGAAAAAACCTCCAACCAATCATTTAAAGACGCTCTTTCAGAAGCATTCAAAACCAAGAGTTACATATTACTTGTCTCAGGATTTTTTGTTTGTGGTTTTCACATAACTTTGGTTGGAACTCATGTTCCAAAGTATGTGGTTGATAGAGGATTAGAAGACTGGACAGCCGCAGCAATATTATCCTTAATCGGTGTTTTTAATATTTTCGGTTCATTATTAAGTGGTTATCTTTCAGCAAAGATGAGTAAAAAAATAATACTAAGTGTGATTTATTTTTTAAGGGGTATTTCAATTGCACTGTTTATATTCCTTCCTGCAAGCAATATTAATGCATTTTTATTTGGAGCAAGTTTTGGTTTCTTATGGCTTTCAACAGTTCCAGCTACAAGTGGAATAGTGGCTCATTTATTTGGTACTAAATATTTAGGACTTTTGTACGGTATAGTTTTTTTAAGTCATCAAATTGGATCTTTTTTTGGGGCTTATTTAGGGGGACTATTTCATGACACATATGGGTCATATGATTACGCGTGGTATTTAGCAATTGCTTTATCTGTATTCGCAGCAATAATACACCTGCCGATTAAAGAGAAACCAGTCTTAAGATTAGAAACAAAATAAATTGAATAAATCAAATCAATTACTAAAAGTAGACCAATCTGGGAAACCTTTTATTATATATAAATCTCAAACAGGGTTTGACCTTTACACTAATTTTTCAAAAAAAATTATTTTGAATAATAAAAATATCAAAAGTTTTTTAAACAAGAAAAATAAAAAAAAAATTAAAAACACCGATCTTTATATAGGTTTTTTCGGTTACGAACTTTTAAATAATTTAATTGATATAAAATTGCCTAAACAAAAAAGTTTAAATCTTCCGAAAGGTATTTTTTATAAACCAGAAAAAAAAATCAAATTAAGTAACAACCTTAATTATTTTGAAAAGAATTTTGTGTCTGGGAGTTTTGAAATAAATTTAAATAAAAAAAAATATACAAAAATATTTAATAAATTCAAAAAAAAAATTAAAAGCGGAGAAACTTATCAAATTAAAATTTGTACCAAATACAAAACTAATTCTAAGATAGATCCATTAGATTTTTTTTCAAGATTATCTAAGACAAATTTAGCACCAGAAGCTTTTATGATTAAAGATAACAATTATTCAATAATTAGTTGTTCACCCGAAAATTTGATAACAAAAAAAGGCTCTGAAATATCTACAAAACCAATTGCTGGAACAGTTAAAAAAACAAAAAATCTTAATAAGTCAAAAGCGTTAAATTATTTTAGAAAAAACCTTAAAGAAACCAAAGAGCATAATATGATTGTAGATATGGAACGAAATGATCTATCAAGAATTTGTAAGATCGGTTCTGTACGTCTATCAAGGCAAAAAATTGTTGAAGAATATAAAGATTTATTTCATTATGTGAGTCTAATTAAAGGAAAATTAAGAAAAAACATCAATAATGTAGATATAATTAAAGCGATGATGCCAGGTGGTTCAGTTATTGGATGTCCTAAGATAAACACGCTTAATCTTTTAAATAATCAAGAAAAAGAAAATAGAAATATTTATACAGGTAGCTTTGGTTATATAAAATTTAATGGCGATATGAGATTTAATATTATTATTAGATCAATCTTAAATTTTAAAAATATGTCAGAGATTTCTGTCGCTTCAGGTGTTGTAGTTGATAGTAATGCTAACCATGAATTTAATGAAAATTTTTTAAAAGCCAAGGCACTAATTGATTTGTTTAAATGATATATGTGATAGATCATAACGACTCATTTACTCACAATGTGGTTCACCAATTTGCTTTATTTGATAGAGTTGAATGTGATAACTATAATGAAATTAGTGAAAAAAAAATCCAACAAGCTTCAACAATAGTTTTTTCACCAGGGCCAGGTAGTCCAAAAGATTATCCAATAACTTCTAAAATCTATAAAAGATTTAAGGGAAAGAAAAAGATGATTGGCATTTGTCTAGGGTTTCAACACATTCTTTTTTGTGAAGGTGGAAAGATTATTGAACAAAAAAAGATATATCATGGTTTTCAATCAAATATCAAAGTAGTTAATGATAAATCTTTATTTAAAAGAGGAAAATTATTTAAAGTTGGAAGGTATCATTCTTTAAAGTTACAAGAACCTTTCAAATCAAATAATTTTGAGATAACTATGAGATGTTTAAATTCAAAGGTCGCTATGGCATTTGAAAATAAAAAGGAAAAAATATATGGATTTCAATTTCATCCTGAATCTTTTTTAACTATCAATGGCAACATACTTATTAAAAAAATCTTATCAGCTTAAAAATTTAAAAGAAATAGAATTTCATGACCTTTGGGGAGATCATGGAATTTTCACGACGATGTGGATTTTTGGTAGGCCAGGAAAAATATTATTTTTCAAAAATCATTTAAATAATTTAATAAAATCTTTAGAGGAGTATAAGATCACTAAGAAATCTTTACGAGCTGATATTTTAGCTATTATTAAAAAAAATTTATCCAAAAAGAAAAGATATAATCATCTATTAAGAATTGCTCTAAATAAAAAAATAATTTCAATATCTTTAAGAAAAAGAATTAAACCAAAATTAAATTTTAATTTAAAATTAGTAAAATTAAAACGAGAAAAACCTGAGTATAAAAACCTTAAATATAAAAAAATATTATCATATTTATCTAAAATGGATAATTCCCAATCAGACATTGGATTGGTATTTAATAAAAGATTATTGGAAACTGGAACCTCAAATTTATTATTTGTGAAAGATCAAAAATTTTTTACCCCTAAAAAAGGATATTATAAGGGTAATACTTATAAGTTTTTTAAAACAAGAATAAAAAAGATAATCAAAAAAGATATTTTGCTTAAAGAGATAAATGATTATGATGAAATATTGTTATTAGGCTCTGGTAAAGGTGTTACATCAGTTAAAACAATAAATGAGATTAAATGGAAAAGAAAAAATTTAGACAAATTTAGGTTTCTTTCAAAACATTATAATGCAGCTATAAATAAATGTAATTCATATAGATTTTAACAGAATGAAAGACCCAAACGAACCTTGTTTATTTTGTAATGCTAAAAAAACACGATACACTCATGATAATAATCTTGCATATGCTAGTTATGACTCTTACCCAGTTTCAGAATACCATTGTCTTATTATACCTAAAAGACATACGACAGACTTTTTTGATCTATCTAATGACGAATTGCTAGCTTGTAATGAACTTATTAAAATAATTAAGAATGAAATAATAAGAAAAGATAAATCAGTTAAAGGATTTAATTTAGGGACAAATATTGGAAAAGTATCCGGACAATCTATTTTCCATTGTCATTTTCACTTGATTCCTCGTAGAGAGGGAGATGTTGATAATCCTCAGGGTGGAGTAAGATCAGTTATTCCAAACAAACAACATTATAAAAGAAATAATTAACCTTGTATAAAAAGACAAATTGACCTTAGTTTGAGGTTGAACTATTGATCCACAATATATAAAATTTAAGAATTCAAAAATTTAACAAAGGCGGAAATGTTAAGCAATAATCCTTTTTCAATCTTATCAGAGTCAATTTCACCGTTGGCAATGCAATCTTTTATTGTGGCTATGATTTTATTGATTGTACTCGGTACTATTATTCAAATGATACATCATAAAAATCTTACCTATTTTTTTAATAATGCAAAAAAAGCAAAACTTTCAGCAACTAAAAAATTAGGTGTAGGAGAAAGAGCCTCTGTTATTGCTAAAACAACGGTAGTAGATATTGGAACAACTTCAGAACTTGGTTTTGGAAAGAGGAGACTTGCTCATGTTCTAGGAATGTATGGCACTATTTTATTTTGGCTATCTTCGGCTATTTTAGTTTTTTGTTATACAGGTGCTGATAAACCTAGTTCTCAAACTTGGTCAATGCTTTGGCATGTCGGAGCAATACTCACATGCTTAGGAGGATACTGGTTTTGGTTTTTTTTAAGAGTTGACGTTTCTGCTGAAGCTCATCCTTGGTATAGAATTATTAAAGCTGATTTATTTGTCTTAGCTTTACTTGCGTGTTCAACTTTCGGGTTGGCTTGGTCTTTCACACAATTCAATGGACAAATAGGTCTGTCTTATTTGTTTTTAGTTTTATTCATTGTAGCTAATTTAATTCTATTTGGTGGTGTATATTGGTCAAAATTTGCACACATGTTTTATAAACCTGGAGCTGCTATTCAAAAAAATTTAGCCGAGGCTGATGGATCAAGAGATAATTTGCCTCCTCCAGCTGATGCGCCTGAACAATTTGGATTGGGTATAAAAAGAGAAGAGCCAAAACACTATTAATATGTTACATAGAAAGGATAATTAAAATTATGTCAACTTTTGTATACATGACGAGATGTGATGGCTGTGGTCATTGCGTAGATATTTGTCCTTCAGACATTATGCACATCGATGAAAATATTAGACGTGCAAAAAATATTGAACCAAACTTCTGTTGGGAATGTTACTCTTGCGTAAAAGCTTGTCCTAATCACGCTATAGATGTAAGAGGGTATGCTGATTTTGCCCCGATGGGTCACAGTGTTAGAGTTAGAAGAGAAGAGGAAAAAGGAACAATCTCTTGGAAGATAAAATTTAGAAATGGAACAGAAAAAAATTTTGTTTCACCTATTACAACTAAACCTTGGGGAAAATTTATTCCTAAGCTTGCAGAAGGGGACACACCCAATCAAGGTGAAATCAATTCTCAAAGACTGTATAGTGAGCCAGAGGGTTTAAATACTAATCAAGAATTACCATCAGTACCAAAAGAGTCCTTCAAAAAAGGAGTTTATTATTAATGGCCAAACATAAGACCCATTATGAAGAGTGTGATGTACTGGTTGTTGGTGGTGGAATGGCTGGCACAGGAGCTACTTTCGAAGCTCGTCATTGGGGTAGAGATTTAAAAATTGTTTGTGTTGAGAAAGCTAACATCGATAGAAGTGGAGCTGTAGCTCAAGGATTATATGCCATCAATTGTTACATGGGTATGCAGTGGGATGAAAATCAGCCAGAAGATCATGTAAGATATGCCCGAAATGATTTGATGGGAATGGTGAGAGAAGATTTAGGATATGATATGGCTCGACATGTAGACTCAACTGTTCACATGTTTGATGAATGGGGTCTTCCAATGATGAAAAATGAAAAAACAGGAAGATATTTAAGAGAAGGAAAATGGCAGATCATGATTCATGGTGAGAGTTATAAACCAATTGTAGCTGAAGCAGCAAAAAAATCTGCCGATAAAATTTATAATAGAATAATGGTTACACATTTATTGATGGATGAAGCTCAAGAGAATAGAATTGGTGGAGCAGTTGGCTTTAATATGAGAACTGGAGACTTCCATGTGTTTAGAGCAAAAGCTGTTATCGTCTCTGCAGGGGGAGCATCACATATATTTAAACCAAGAGCTGTAGGTGAGGGCATGGGTAGAACCTGGTACGCGCCATGGAGTAATGGATCAGCATATGCTTTACCCATCGCAGCTGGTGCAAAGATGACTCAAATGGAAAACAGAATTGTTTTATGTAGATTTAAGGATGGTTATGGACCTGTTGGTGCATATTTTTTACATTTAAAAACATATACTCAAAATGCTAATGGTGAAAATTATGAAAAAAAATGGTACGACCAAACGAAAGAGTTAGTAGGTGAGTATATTGATCATCATCCAACCCCAACATGTTTAAGAAATCATGCTTTTATTCAAGAAGTAGCTGCAGGAGGTGGACCAATCCACATGGTGACTAAAGAGGCTTTTCAAGATCCCCATTTAGAGACTGTAGGATGGGAAAATTTTTTAGGTATGACAGTCGGGCAAGCTGTTGTTTGGGCTTCCCAAAATATTGATCCAAAATATACCAATCCTGAATTAACAACCTCGGAACCTTATGTCATGGGATCACACGCAACGTGTTCTGGAGCATGGGTTAGTGGACCAGAAGATTTGTCTCCACCTGAATATTTTTGGGGTTACAATCGAATGTTAACCATTGATGGTTTATTTGGAGCTGGCGATACTGTTGGCGGAAGTGCTCATAAATTTTCATCGGGTTCATTTACTGAAGGAAGACTAGCAGCAAAAGCAGCAGTAAAATATATACAGGACAAAAAAGCAGATAGTATCAAAGTTTCCGACAAACAATGTGATGACTTCAAAAAAGCCGTATATAAACCTCTAGACACTTATACTGTAGCTCAAAATGAAATAACTGGGGGAACTGTTTCACCAAGTTATATTTCACCGATCCAAGGTTTACAAAGACTTCAAAAAATTATGGATGAATATGTGGGGGGGATTACCTCTAATTACATGACAAATGGAAACTTATTAAAAAAAGCTCTGCAATTGTTAGATTGGCTACAGGAAGACTTAGAAAAAGTAGGAGCTGAAGATTACCATCAACTAATGAGAGCTTGGGAATTAAAACATAGGGCGCTGACATCTCAGTGTGTGACTGAACATACTTTATTTAGAGAAGAAACTCGTTGGCCAGGGTATTATTATAGAGGTGATCACATGAAGCTAGATGATGAAAACTGGCATTGCTTGACTGTATCTAGAAGAGATCCTAAAACTGGTAAATTTAGTCTTGAGAAGGTTCCTGTATATCATATTGTTGATGAGAAAGAGAAGAAAAAAGCTTCTTAATCTAATATTATAAAGAATAGTCAATGGATTTATTATCTAAATCGGATGAGGAGATATTCGAAATTGGTAAACCTTTCTGGGAAAACTTAGTTAGATCCTCCAATTTGAAAGATTATGGCAGTTTTACCAAAGATTTTTCTACTCAAATGCTTTTTGGAGCTAATGAAGTCGAACTAGGCAAACAGTGGGCTAACAACAAACTAATTGTAAACTTAAATGAAACATACGAGCCATTTGGCACTTTAAGAAGAGGCGATCATATAACAGTGTTAATAAAGCAGACAAACAAAGAAATTCAAGGTGAATTTTTAGGCAGACTTGTGCTTGGAGTAGAGGATGGCGAAGTCAAAGTTTTCGGTGCAACTATCTACTAAAAAAAGGATTAATTTTTCAATAATAGTTTGACAATTTATTTACCGGGTGTAAGAGAAATATAGATGCACCTTCCAAATATAAAAATGCCTCAAATACTTTCTGAAAAAAAAACAACATTAATTAAAACTGGAATCTTTTCAGCGATTATGGCTTGTTGGGGTGTAATCTTATTTGGAACTTTTATAACTTTTAGTTAAGTTATATTTAAAGTTTTTTTAAGATGGATGTTTTTTTACCTATAGCCCAAGTATTTATTAACCCAGTCGAAATACTTTTAATAAGCGCTATAGTTGGAGTTCTCTCTGGTTTATTTGGTGTAGGCGGTGGTTTCTTAATGACACCTTTTTTAATCTTCATGGGTGTCCCTCCAGCTTACGCAGTTGCTAATGAGGCCAACAATATTTTGGCAACTTCTGTGTCTGGATCCACCACTCACTGGTTAAAAAATACCTTAGATTACAAAATGGGATTAATCATTGTTATTGGTGGAACTATGGGAACTATATTAGGTATTTTTACTTTCACTTATTTTAAAGACATTGGGAAAATAGATACAGTGATTTCTTTAGCCTATATGTATATTCTTGCAATAATTGGGACTCTGATGTTAGTGGAAAGCTTGGGCGAGATTGATAAAGCTAAAAAGAATATTGTAGAGAAGAAAAAATTGCACGTTCATTATTGGATACATGGACTTCCTTTTAGAATGAGGTTTCCAAAATCTAAACTATACGAAAGTATATTCACACCTATCATAATTGGATTAATTGTTGGCTTTATAGCAGCTATAATGGGTATTGGTGGTGCGTTTATCTTGGTACCTGCAATGATTTATATTATTAAGATGCCAACTAAATTAGTACCAGGAACTTCCTTGTTCGTAACAATTTTTGTAAGTGTTATAGTTACATTTCTTCACTCGATAAATTATGGTTCCATAGATCTAATGTTAGTATTAATGTTAGTTATAGGTTCAATAGTTGGAGTACAAGTAGGTCAAAAACTCGGTGAACAAATTGATAGTTCAGGATTAAAAGCATTATTAGCAATTTTACTATTAATTGTCGGAATAGTAATTGCTTATGACACTTTTTTTGCAGAAGAGATAAAGAATGGGACATCATCTATAAGCTCACAAGATTTAAATTTCTTTTCAAAATTTATAAAAGAGTTTTCAGAAGATATGCCATTTTTTTATGGATTATTTTCCATTTTATTTGCTGTTATTTTAGGGATTGCCGCAGCATTTATTAGAAGATCAATTTCAAATTTTAGAGAAAAATATTTTAAAAAAGTGGTTAAACAGTCTAAATAAAAAATTTTATATATGTTTCTATAGTTATAATACTTACAACTCCTACAGTTAACATTGCTGTAAATCCAACAACAAAAGGTTTATAACCCATATTTCTAATATCTTTTAAGTTTGTTGATAAGCCAATAGCAGCCATAGCCATAGTTAAAAAAATTTTAGAACTCGCTTTAACAAAATTTATCATTTCAATCCAATTGTTACTAGTTGAGAAAACTTCATCACCAACATTTCTTAAAATTATCATTCCAACAAAACCCAAAATAAAATACGGAAATATATATAAAATTGAGTATCCCTTTTCTTTTACTTGACCCCTATTATAAAGAAAGGCAAAAAAAGGAATCATCACTATCAAGAAAGTATTTCTTAAAAGCTTTGTGACAGTCGCAATATTTAATGTTTCGGGACTATTATATTGTTGATCGTATATTAGTCCTGCTGCAGCGACTTGTGAAGTTTCGTGTATAGCGGTTCCTAAAAAAAGACCTGTAAATAAAGAATTTCCTTCAAAATATAAATTTGAAAAGTAAGGATAAAACATCATCGATAATATTCCGAATAAAGTAATATTTGCAATTGCATAAGAAATTTCACTTTTATTCGCTTTTATTACTGGTGCGGTTGCCATTATAGCAGTTGTACCACAAACGCAGCTGCCGATTGATATTAAGTAAGCCATTCGAGTTGGTATTTGAAGTTTTTTAACTAAAAGTTTTATTACGATTAAGACGCTGACTATACAAATTAATATAAGCGGAATTGCAATTTTTCCAAACTCTATAAACTCAAAAGGCTTTAATTGTATACCTAAACATATTATACCAAGTTTTAATATATAATCTCTACTAAAATCCAATCCTTTCTGAAAACTTTCTCTAATTTTAAAAAAATTTCCAAAGAAAATACCTAGTAGAATTGCTATCATCGCCGTGGAGATTGGACTTCTGCTATATCCTAAAAGATCGATACCAATAATATTATTAAAACCTTGGGATAGAGAATACAGTACAAATGCAAGGATTATGCCTGGTACGAACACCAAGTAATTTTTAAAGAACATACTTTAATTTAGTGATTATGCGCTTCTATAAAGTTTAGTCATAACAAATTCTTTATGACCCAAAGCTTCTGCACAAGTTAGTCTTCCATTTGCCACTTTTAACGTTGTCTTTATAAGTTTATCTCCCGCCTCAGACAAGTTCATTTCCCTTGAAAGAATTTTTGACACATCACAATCAACATGCTCACTCATACTTTTTGCAGTCAATGGGTTTGCAGTTAATTTTACAACAGGCTCTATAGGGTTTCCAACTATATTCCCTTGACCTGTTGGAAACAAATGAATATTAAATCCTCCTGCAGCTTGAAGTGTAATACATTCTGCAGCCGCTGAAGATGTGTCCATAAAATATAGTCCTGGTCCTTTTGCTGGTTCTTCTGCAGGTTCAAGTACATCTATAAATTTTAAGTTTCCTATTTTTTGAAAATTCCCGAATGCTTTTTCTTCAATTGTGGTTAAACCACCTGCAATATTTCCAGCGGTTGGTTGACTTTCTGAAAGGTCATTAGTTGCCTCTTTTAATATGAAATCATTATATTCATTCCATGTTTTCATAAATTTTTCAGAAGCTTCTTTAGTTGCTCCTCTTGAGGCACAAACTTTTTCTGCCCCAGTAAGTTCAGATGTTTCTCCAAAACATAAGTGAACACCTAAAGGTTCTAATTTTTCCATCAGATTTCCAACTGTTGGATTTGATGCTAATCCTGATGTTGTATCTGACTCTCCACATTTTACTGAAATCCATAAATCACTCATTGGACATTCCTCTCTTTGTTTTTCAGACGCCCATTGTGAAAATTCTTGTGCTTTTTTTGAAGCTTTCATGACAGTTCCAATATCCCCTGTGCGCTCAATGTGAAAACCTTCAACTGGTTTTCCTGTTTTAGCGATTCCATCAACAATTTTTTTAGTCCATTTAGGCTCAATACCAATCACAATAACTGCAGCTACATTTGGGTTACTGCCTGTTCCAATCATTGTTCTAAAGTGTAAATCTAAGTCTGCTCCAAATTGTAGCCTTCCGTAAGAATGTGGGAGAGCTATTGTTCCTTTTATATTGTTAGCGACTGCCTCTGCGCAAGCATTGGAAATATCATCAACAGGTAAAATAATTACATGATTTCTAGTTCCTGCTCTACCGTTTTCTCTTTTATAACCTAAAAAACTTTTTGGAATTTCCATCACTTACCACTTCTTCGTTTTTACATTGTGAACATGAACATGTTCACCTTTTTTGATTCCTTTGACTACTTTGCCAATATCATGACCATACTTTAAAATAGTATCACCCTCTTTTAAATCGATCATCGCAATTTTATGACCTAGAGGTATTTCATCTATTGATTGAATAGAAGCCGAGCTATCATTTTCCATAATCCAGCATTTACAGTCTTGTTTTGGGGTTATTTTCTCTATCACTACTACACCTACATTATCTTTTTTGTCGTGAATTATGATATCTGTAGCCATATATATAGTGTCGAAATGTTTATTTGAATTTCCAAAAATCTTATATATTAATCGCGACTATTAAGAAATAGTTTTATAAAAAAACTATTGCATATACTGGTTTAGAAAGGCTCTATTAATGACAAAAATGACAACAGAGGAAGCTTTTGTAAAAGTTTTACAAATGCACGGTATTGAACATGCTTTTGGTATAATTGGTTCAGCATTCATGCCTATCTCAGATATTTTTCCTGATGCAGGAATTACCTTTTGGGATGTTGCTCATGAAACAAACGGTGGACTAATAGCCGATGGTTACACAAGATCTACTGGAAAAATGTCAATGGTTATCGCACAAAACGGACCAGGTATTACTGGATTAGTAACCCCGATTAAAACAGCTTATTGGAATCACACACCATTATTATTGGTAACACCTCAGGCTGCAAACAAAACAATGGGTCAAGGGGGTTTTCAAGAAGTAGAACAAATGAATTTGTTCAAAGATATGGTTTGTTATCAAGAGGAAGTTAGAGATCCATCTAGAATGGCAGAAGTTTTAAATAGAGTAATAGAAAAGGCAATCAGAGGTTCAGCACCTGCACAGATTAATGTACCAAGAGATTATTGGACCCAAGTGATTGATATTGAGTTACCGCCAATCGTCAGATTAGAAAGACAAGGTGGTGGGGCAGAGGCGATAGATAAAGCGGCAAAACTTTTATCAAATGCAAAATTTCCTGTGATTTTATCTGGTGCAGGAGTTGTTATCGGTGATGCAATAAACGAAACTAAAAACCTTGCAGAAAAATTAGACTCACCTGTTTGCTCAGGCTATCAGCACAATGATAGTTTCCCTGGAAGTCATCCTTTAGCAGTGGGACCTTTAGGATACAATGGATCAAAAGCAGCAATGGAATTAATTTCTAAAGCTGATGTAGTTTTAGCATTAGGCACAAGATTAAATCCTTTCTCAACATTACCAGGATATGGAATTGATTATTGGCCAAAAAATGCAAGTATAATTCAAGTTGATATTAATCCTGATAGAATTGGTTTAACTAAAAAAGTAACAGTCGGAATAAGTGGTGATGCAAAATTAGTTGCTCAGCAAATAATTGACAAATTATCTTCAAATGCAGGAGATATTGAAAGACAAAAAAGAAAAGACTTAATTCATCAGACAAAATCTGCATGGTTACAAAAATTAGCTAGTCTAGATCATGAGGATGATGATGAGGGAACAGTTTGGAACAAAGAAGCAAGAGAAAGGGATAAAGACAGAATGTCACCAAGACAAGCTTGGAGAGCAATACAATCTGGGATGCCAGAGGATGTAATTATATCAAGTGATATTGGTAATAACTGTGCAATTGGAAATGCTTATCCAACTTTTGAAAAACCAAGAAAATATTTAGCTCCAGGTTTATTTGGACCTTGCGGCTATGGTTTCCCATCAATCTTAGGTGCAAAAATCGGATGCCCAGATACACCCGTAATTGGTTTTGCAGGAGATGGAGCATTTGGAATAAGCATGAATGAAATGAGTTCTTGTGCAAGAGAAGAGTGGCCGGCAATTACAATGGTTATCTTTAGAAATTATCAATGGGGTGCAGAAAAAAGAAACACTACTTTATGGTTTGATAATAATTTTGTAGGAACAGAACTTGATCCAGAATTAAGCTTTGCAAAAGTTGCAGATGCTTGTGGTTTAAAAGGAGTAACTGTTAGAACAATGGAAGAAACAACAGAGGCCATAAAAAAATCATGTGAAGATCAGAAAAAAGGTATTACGACATTCATTGAAGTTATATTAAATCAAGAACTTGGTGAGCCTTTTAGAAGAGATGCAATGAAAAAACCTGTTAGAGTGGCTGGGATAAATAAAAAAGATATGAGGCCACAAAAATCTCTAAATGGATGAAATTAAGATAAGTTCAAATAGAAGCTTTGGTATAGTATTTTTTATTGTTTTTTTATTAATAGCACTTTATCCACTTTTAAAAGGTAATGATTTAAGAATTTGGTCATTAGTTATTTCATTTATTTTTCTAGCTTTAGGTTTGATAAATTCAAAAATTCTTACGCCTTTAAATAGACTATGGTTTAAATTTGGACTACTACTTGGAAGATTTATTTCACCTTTAATAATGGGAATTATATTTTTCATAGTTGTAACACCCACAGGAATTATCATGCGGTTATTTAAGAAAGATTTATTAAATTTAAAATATAATAAAAAAGAAAGTTATTGGATCAATAAATCAGGTCCAAAAAGTAAAATGAAAAATCAGTTTTAAAATGAGTTTTATAAGAGAATTTTGGGAGTTTCTAAAAGTAAGAAAAAAATATTGGCTTTTACCAATTATAATAGTTCTAGTTTTATTTGGTGGATTAATTGTTCTAACCCAAGGTTCTGCAGTAGCTCCGTTTATTTATACAATTTTTTAAAGTGACTTCAATTTTAGGTATTTCAGCATTTTATCATGATAGTGCAGCCTGTTTATTAAAAGATGGCAAGATAATTGCAGCGGCACAAGAGGAAAGATTTTCAAGAAAAAAACATGATCCGAGATACCCACATAATGCCATTGAATTTGTTTTAAGATATTCAAATATGAAGTTAAGCGAAATAGATCAAATTGTTTTTTTTGAGAAACCTTTTTTAAAATTTGAAAGATTATTAGAAACTTATGTTGCCTTTGCACCAAGAGGATTTGTTTCATTTGCAAAAGCGATGCCATTATGGATTAAAGAGAAACTTTTTCAGAAAAACCTTTTATTCAATAAGTTAAAAGAACATGATAAAAATTTTAAATCCGATAAAAATATTTTTTTTTCAGACCATCATTTAAGTCATGCAGCTAGTGCTTTTTTCCCATCACCTTTTGAAGAGGCAGTTGTTTTAACCGCTGATGGTGTTGGTGAATGGGCAACGACTACTGTTGCTGTTGGAAAAAAAAATGATTTAGAGATAAAAAAGGAAATTCATTTTCCACATTCACTAGGCCTTTTATATTCTGCTTTTACTTACTACACAGGTTTTAAAGTAAATAGTGGAGAGTACAAACTTATGGGTTTAGCACCTTATGGAAGTCCAATTTATGAAGATAAAGTGAAAGAATTAGTTGATATAAAAGAAGATGGAACTTTCAGACTAGATCAAAAATACTTTAATTATGCAACTGGTCTTACCATGACTAACGAAAAGTTTCATAATCTATTTGGACAAAAACCCCGCGATCCAAAAAATGAAAAGATTACTCGATTTCATATGGATATTGCGGCCTCAATTCAGAAAGTTACAGAAGAAATAATGATCAAGTTAGCAAAAGCTATTCGTCAAGAATATAATCTTAAAAATTTATGTTTAGCGGGTGGTGTAGCTTTAAATTGTGTTGCTAACGGAAAAATTCTTAAAGAAAAGATTTTTGACAACATTTGGATTCAACCAGCAGCAGGAGATGCTGGAGGGTCTTTAGGTGCAGCTCTAGCTCTTTGGCATATTGAACAAAAAAAAGAAAGAGTTGTTAATTCAAATGATGACATGAAAGGTTCATATTTAGGAACCGAATTCAATCAAGAAGAAATTGAAAAAGAACTAAAGTCAGTAGGGGCGAATTTTGAGACAATAGAATATGAAGATTTGATAAGTAAGACAGCAGAGTTTTTATCAAATGAAAAAGCGATAGGTTGGTTTCAAGGGAGAATGGAGTTTGGACCAAGAGCTCTAGGTGCGAGATCAATTTTAGGTGATCCAAGATCAGATAAAATGCAAAAAAACCTTAATTTAAAAGTTAAATATCGAGAAAGTTTTAGGCCTTTTGCTCCATCAATTTTAAAAGAAGATTTAACTGAATGGTTTAATATAAATGTAGATAGTCCTTATATGTTGTTAGTAGCTGACGTAAATTCCAATAAAAAAATTGAAATGAACGAAGAACAAAAGAAACTTTTTGGTATAGATAAATTAAACATTAAAAGATCTGAAATACCAGCAGTAACTCATGTTGATTACTCCGCGAGAATACAAACTGTTACTAAAGAAACCAACAAACCTTATTACGATTTAATCTCAAAATTTAAAGAAAGAACTGGTTGCCCAGTAATAGTTAATACATCATTTAATGTGAGAGGTGAGCCTATAGTCAATTCACCAACCGATGCGTTTAATTGTTTTATGGGAACAGAGTTAGATTATTTAGTCATAGGAAATTGTATTTTGGAAAAATCGAAACAAGATCCAAATCTCAAAAAAGATTATACTAAGGAATTTGAATTAGATTGATTAGCAGGGGTGTTCTGTTGCCAGGTGCACCTATTAATGCATATCTGGCCAATTTTTATCATTGAATCTATCAATCTCCTTTTTACTGAAAGGTCTAAATAATACCCAAGCAATAACAATTACTAGAGATAATAGGATTAATGTTTGCATAATTTAATTTATTACAGACATGGGATCGAGTCTAGTCTGAAACCAATTAACTCTAAAGTCTAAATGTGGACCTGTGGATCTTCCAGTTGATCCAACTGTTCCAATAATATCTCCTTGATTTATTTTATCACCCACTGAAACCATTACACTTTCAAGATGAGAATATATTGTTGAAATACCATGTCCATGATCCATAATTATAGTCCCACCGGTATAATACAAATCATCCTCTGCCATTGTTACTGTTCCAGAGCCTGATGATTTAATCATAGTTCCTTTTTTAGCAGCAATATCAATTCCATAATGTGGCCATTTAGGTTTACCATTTAAAATTCTTTGACTTCCATAAACTCCACTTATAATTCCTTTAACTGGCATAATGAATTGATTTTTAAAAAAAGGTAAGTCGGAATTAATTGCTCTTGCTTTTCCTATTTTATTATTTTCCTCTTTAATTCTTTTGTAAACCGACTCTGGTGGTGTGACCTTACTTTCTTCAAGTCCGTCTATTCTTTGAATATTATATTTTCTTTTTAAAACTTTTTTTACTAGTTTCTCTTTTTTACCATCTTGAATTTTCGTTATGGTAAGGTCAAATTTTCTATCTCTATCTATACCAAAAGCAAAAAAACCATCTTTTGACACTTTAACTTCTTTTTTATCAATTATTATTTTTGCTGAAGGGTTAGTAATACCCACAATAAAATGACCCTGTAAAAATTTTCCTTTAAATTCAATAGCGTATGTGTGAGTAGGGATGAGAAAGATTATGAAAAAAAATAATCTAAATATTATTTTGCTGTCCATCCACCATCAACCAATAATGAAGTTCCTGTAATCATTGAAGCTGCATCGGAAGCTAAAAATACTACAGCTGAAGCTACTTCAGATAGTTCTGCAAATCTTCCTAAGGGAATGTTATTAAGCATATCTCTTTTAAATTTTTTATCTTTCAAAAACTTTTTAGTCATGGGAGTTACAACAAAGGTTGGGCAAACAGTATTAACTCTAATGTTATATTTTGCTAAATCTATAGACATTCCTTTCGTCAAACCCTCTAAACCAAATTTATTCATATTATAGACACTTCTTATAGGCCCACCCACATGCCCCATTTGCGATGACATGTTTACAATTGATCCACCTAATTTTTTTCTATTTTTTGATTTTATCATTTTTAATGCACAAAGATGGGCCAAGTTAAAACTCGCTATTGTATTTATCTTAACCATATATTCCATATCCTCCTTTTTAACTTTGGTAAAATGGGCTGGTCTATTGTTTCCTGCGTTATTAATTAAGATATCTATCCTTGGCTGTTTATTGATAATTTTTTTAACTTCATCGTAATTTGTAATATCACAAACATAAGACTTACATTTTGATTTCAATTTTTTTACCTTTTTAGAAACTTCATTTAAATCTTTATTAGTTCTACTTATTATTATCAAATTTGCTCCAGCTTCAGCCAAAGCTATTGCACAAGCTCTCCCAATTCCTTTGCCCGCACCAGTTACAACTGCAGTTTTATTTTTAAAGTTATAATTTTTTAAGAACATTACAAAAATAATATTTTAATATCAGTGTAAATCAACTCAATAGCAACAATAAGTATCGCTATTAAGCCAGCCCAAGCTATCCATTTATACTTTTTTATCCAATTCGATATTAATGTTGCAGCTGTTGCCATTAAGATAATTGATAAAACTAGTCCAAAAACTAATAGATAGTAATGATCTCCAGCTGCTCCAGCAACTCCTAAAACATTATCTAAACTCATTGTAAAATCAGCTAACAAAATTGTCCAAATCGCTTTTATAAAATTTGAATTATCTACTTTAATGTCACTATCGTGATTTGAACCTTTCACCACATCCACATAAAGTTTATAAACAATATAAAGCAAAAGAAACCCACCAATTAATCTCAACCCTGTTATCTGTAACAAATAAGCTGTCAATAATGTTAAGATTATTCTTAGAACAACTGCGCCACCAATACCCCAAAAAATAATTTTCTTTCTTTGCTCTAAAGGAAATTTTGAGGCAACCATTCCGATAATAATTGCATTATCTCCTGCAAGCACAAGGTCTATTAAGATTATTTGTGTTAAGATAGTAATTTGTTCTGGTGTAACAAAATCAACGAACATTAACTTCTAAGTATCATATCAGCACCTTTTTCTGCAATCATTATCGTCGGTGCATTAGTATTTCCAGAAGTTATATTGGGCATTATAGATGCATCAATAACCCTTAGATTATTTAAACCTTTAACTTTAAGTGTTTCATCAACTACCGCCATATCATCTTGTCCCATTTTGCATGTACCAACAGGATGAAAAATAGTTTGAGCATAATCTGCACCAGCTTTTACAAGCTCTTCATCATCATTAATATTTATTCCTGGTCTATATTCTTCAGGGTTATATTTTTTAAAAGTTTCAGACTCCATTACAATTTTTCTTGTAAGTTTTAACCCCTTTGCAGCAATCATTCGATCATGCTCGGTTGATAGGTAATTAAGTTTTACTTTTGCATAAATTCTAGAATCTTTGTTGGTAATGTTTACGTGACCTCTACTGGTTGGTCTAATGTTTGATACAGTTGGAGTAAACGCATGGAAATCATGATTCTTTGTTGCACCTAAAGTATCCATACTCATTGGCTGAACATGCCATTGAAGATCTGGTAATTCTAAAGAGGGATCACTTTTGGCAAACATGCACATTTGACTTGCACCCATTGTCATAGGTCCGCTTCTATTGAAAACATATTCTAGTCCAATCATTAATTTACCGAACAAACTATTAATTTTTTTATTTAACGACTTGAGCCCGTGAATTTTATAAATTGGTCTAAACATTAAGTGATCTTGGAGATTTTCTCCTACACCTTTTAGATCATGGACCATATCTATACCTAAATTTTTTAGTTTATCAGAATTACCTATTCCGGATGTTTGTAAAATTTGTGGAGAACCAATAGATCCAGAAGATAGGATAACCTCTTTATTTACTATAATTTTTTTAAGCTCGTTATCTTGCCAATATTCAACACTTTTTGTTGTTTTATTTTCAAAGTTAATTTTTTTTACATGAGCCTTGGTAACGATTTTTAAATTTGTTCTATGTTTTATCGGATTTAGATATCCAACTGCAGTGCTACATCTAAAACCATCTTTTTCAGTAACTTGGAAATATCCACAACCATGATTATTACCAGTATTAAAATCTTTAGTTTTAGGTATACCAAATTCTTCTGCAGCATTTTGAAACTCATTTAGTAATGGTAATTGTATTCTTTGATCAGATACAGATAAAGGGCCACCAACTCCATGAAAATCATCTTTTCCACGCTCTTGATTTTCTGCTTTAATAAAGTATGGAAGAACATCCTCCCAACCCCAACCAGTATTACCTAATTGACGCCAAATATCATAATCTCTACTTTGACCTCTAATATATAACAAACCATTAATCGCTGAACTTCCACCTAAAGTTTTTCCTCTTGGATACCGAATAGAGCGATTATTCATTGTTTCGTCTGGTTCAGTTTTGTAACACCAATCCACAGAAGGGTTGTGCATAGTTTTAAAATATCCAACAGGAATGTGTATCCAGGGATAATTATCTTTTCCTCCTGCTTCAATTAATAAGACTTTATTTTGTGAATTTTCAGAAAGTCTATTTGCTAAAACGCATCCAGCAGATCCAGCACCAATAATTATAAAATCAAAATTTTCCATCTCTAGTTGAATTAAATTTTTACTAAACTCAATTAATCATCTTTACACTCATATCAATCAATTGTCACTTGTATCAAGTTTGTTTTTCTGATTGAATTAAAAACGTTAAATTTAACCAACAAGAGGAAATATAATGAAAAAAATCATTTCAATGTTATTTGCATCTGTTTTAGTACTTGGATTTGTATCCAACGCTAATGCTGCAAAAACACTAAAATGTCAGACAGTTCTTAACACTAAAGCTGATGAAGTGAAAATGTTAAAGGACTTTACTGATACAGTAACTGAATTAACAGCCGGTTCGTTAAAATTCGAAATTTTACCTGCAGGCGCTGTTGTTGGAGTTAAAGAAACTCTTGATGCTGTTGATAAAGGACTGATTGATTGTGGTTTCGCATGGACTCACTATTGGTCAGGAGATCATCCTGCTGCAATGTTATTTGGTTCGCCAGTAGCTGGTGGTGGAGTTGGTATTGACAATATCGCATTTCTATCATGGTTCCAATACGGTGGTGGTAAAGAATTATACGACCAACTTTGGAAAGAAATGGGAAGAGACATAAAAGGATTTATGATTCAACCAGTTGGTCCAGAAGCTTTAGGTTGGTTTCCAAAACCAATTAAAGATATGGCTGACTTTAGAAAATATAAGTTCAGAACTCCTCCAGGAATTCCAGGACAAACATATAAAGACATTGGTATAGCTTCTGTTGCAATGGGTGGTGGAGATATTTTACCAGCTCTTGAAGCAGGAACAATCGATGCTGCTGAATGGTGTTGTCCAAAACCAGATTTAACATTTGGTTTCCAAAAAGTATTAAAGCATTATTATTTACAAGGTTTACACCAAGTAGTGGTAAATGCTGACTTTTATATTACTGGAAAAACTTATAACGCTATGAGTGCTCATGAGAAAAAGTCTCTTGAAGTAGCTGCTAATGCTTCATTAGCAAAATCTTTAAGTTACAGAATCTATGAGAATGGTAAAGCTCTTAGAGAGTTAACTACTAAACATGGAGTAATTTTAGAGGACACTCCTTCTGATTATTTCACAGAATATATGGCTGCTGCAAAAGCATCTTTAAACAAGAATGCTAAAGATAACAAATTCTTTAATGAAGTTTACACTTCAATGAAGAATTTTGCTGATGTAGCTGTTCCTTTCTGGAGTGGTGCTCAAATGTCAAATGCGAAGCTAGGAATGGCTCACGCAGCAACATTAAAGTAATCAGTAATTAATCTTGATTTAATTAGAGCGGACTTTTAAGTCCGCTCTAGTTTTTAATTCGAATTTATGGCAGACGAACCAGGTAAACTAGATATATCAGATGAAATGATTGCCGAAAGGCGCGGTGGTTCGGGAAAAATGCCTGATGACATGCCATTGTGGATGGCAAAATCTATTACAGGAATTGATAAATTTAGCAAGTGGATTGGTAGTATTGTTTGTTGGATATTAATACCACTAATTTTTGCAATGACTTATGAAGTTCTTGCAAGAAAATTATTTTTAGCTCCAACTATTTGGGCTTATGACATAAGTCGTTTTTTATATGGAGCACTTTTTATGTTGGGAGCTGGTTATGCTCTTTCTAGAGGGGTTCATATAAGAGCAGATTTTTTGTACAGAAATTTTAAAACAAAAAACCAAGGTTTAATAGATTTTTGGTTATATTTATTATTTTATTTTCCAGGGCTAATTGTTTTTCTCTATATGACAATTGGTTTTGTGGGAGAGTCAATTCAAAGAGGAGAAAGAGGCATGGATACTACATGGATGCCCTATATGTGGCCAATAAAAACATGTTTACTTATTGGTATAATATTCTTGTTAATTCAAGGATTTTCTGAGTTACTCAAAAGTTACTGGGCAGCTAAAAAAGGTGAGTGGCCTGGAGAAACTAAATGATAGCTGAGTTTATAAATCCAGCAATCTTAGGTTTTATTCTCGTTGGCGTAATGTTATTTGCAATATTTATTGGTTTCCCTATTTCATTTACACTAATTTTTTTAGGTTTTGTTTTTGGTTACTTGGGATTTGGAAAATTAGTTTTTTATTTAATGACTCTACAATTTTCTATGGTTATGACTGAGCAAACACTCGCCGCCGTCCCACTCTTTGTCTTTATGGGAATTATGATGGAACAAGCTGGATTAATGGAAAGATTATTTTCAGCATTCCAAATGATGTTAGCAAAAGTTAAGGGATCTTTATATTACGCAGTTTTATTTGTTTCTGTAATTTTCGCAGCTGCAACGGGGATTGTAGGAGCATCAGTGACAATTCTTGGAATTATGGCTGCAAAATCTATGAACAGGTCTGGTTATGATGTGAGACTTGCAGCTGGGACTATTACGGCTGGGGGGACATTGGGAATATTAATTCCACCAAGTATCATGTTAGTTGTTATGGGGCCTATAATGGAAATTCCAGTAATAGATTTATTTGCTGCTGCAATTCTACCTGGAATTCTTCTTGCAAGTTTATACGCAGGTTACACAACAATTAGATGCATGATAAATCCTAAATTAGGACCAGTCATACCTGACGACATGAGAGCTGCGAGTATGAAAGAAGTTTGGATTGAATTTTTTTTAGGGTTAGTGCCACCAGCAGCTTTGGTATTTGCAGCATTAGGAAGTATTTTATTCGGTTTTGCCACTCCAACTGAAGCTGCAGGATGTGGAGCAATGGGGGCTTTACTTCTTTCATTAGCTTATAAAAAATTGACTCTTCCAAAATTACAAGAAGCATTAGTCAAAACATTAGAGATTACTGCATTGATTATGGTTTTAGTTGCAGCTTCAAATTTTTTTGGTGCTGTTTTTGCAAGATTAGGAACGCCGAGTTTATTAACTGAGTTTTTGTTAGGCCTTGAAATGAATAAGTATCTTATTTTAGCGATGGTAATGGTAATGATATTTTTATTAGGATGGCCTTTAGAATGGGTGCCTATAGTAATGATTATTGTTCCAATTATATTACCATTAATTGAAGCATTAGGATTTAATTTAACTTGGTTTGCAATATTAGTAGCTGTTAATTTACAAACCGCCTGGTTATCACCGCCTGTTGCACTTTCGGCTTATTTTTTAAAAGGTGTTGTACCTGAATGGGATTTGAAAGATATTTACTATGGCATGATGCAGTTTATGGTACTGCAAGTATTTGGTTTAATTTTAATTATTATATTTCCAAAAATTGCACTATGGTTACCAACTCTCCTATATGGACAGTAGACTGTTAAAGTTTTATATTGTTTAAGTGAATCAGCAAAAATCAAATAAAACACTAATTAATTGGGATTTAGTAACAGTAAATCCAAGCAATAAAAATTGGAACTGGAAAGATTTATTTTGTTTTTGGGGTGTTGGCATTCAAAGCGTAATTGGATTTTCTTTGATCGCATCTCTCTATGTTATTTATGACTTAAATACGTTTGTAGTATTATTTGGAACAATTTTAGCCTCTTTATTGGTTTATTTTTTTTCAAATTTAATTGGCAAACCATCTCAAAAATTTGGATTACCATTTGTAGTTTTATTGAGATCCTCAATGGGAGTAAGAGGAGCACAGTATGTTGGATTTTTAAGAAGCATAGTTGGTATATTTATGTTTGGAATTCAAACATATTTTTTATCAAAAGCATTGGGATATTTATTAAGAATTTTAATTTTTTCTATTGATAAAACTCTTTTACAACAAGAAATTTTTCTTATTTTTTTCATTGGATTAAACATCATAGATTGGATTTCAATTGTAGTCTCGATGGCTCTACAGGTTATTTTATTTAGTATAGGGATGAATTATAATAAAAAAATTATTAATATCTCTGCAATCTTTGTCTATTCCGGAATGGCATTATTCTTTTTTATAGTTTTATTGAGTGATGTTAAATTTACAGTTAATGCGTTTTTAGGTGCTTTAAGTTTAGAAAATTTTGTAAATAAAAGTAATATTATACCATTGATAACTGTATCAGGAACGCTTTTTGCTTACTTTTCGATTGTTATTTTAAGTTTTGGTGACTTTTCAAGGTATGTTGAAAATGAAAACCAACTCAAAAAAGGGAATTTAACTTTAATATTGAATTTAATAATTTTTTCTTTTTTTGCACTTTTTATTGTCATAGGTGCAGATGCTTTTTTAAAACAAAGTCCTGAAAATATCGAAAAAATACTTACAAATCCTACGGACATAATTGGTAAGTTGAATAATTTATTATTAACTAATTTAGTTTTGATTTTTATTATTATTGCGTCAGCTTCCACAAATTTAATTGCTAATTTTATTCCATCACAATATTCACTTATTAATTTATTTCCCACATCATTATCATTCAAAAGCTCAGGATTAGTGATAGGTTTAATCGGACTTCTAATAGGAGTTTTTTGGCTTACTGTTTTAAGTCAAATAGGAATTTTATCAATAATAGATACAATCGGAGCTTTTTTTGGACCAATTTTTGGAATTATGATTTGTGATTATTATTTAATTAGAAAGGGTAATTTAATTAATAAAGATATTTATTCTTTAGAAAAAAATGGGTCGTATTATTTTTCAGGTGGTTGGCATATAAAAGGTACTTATTCTTTATTTTTAGGATTTGTATTCTCGGCCTCAACAATCTGGAACCCTAATTTAATATTTTTACAATCTTATGCATGGATTATTGGTGCATTAATTTCCTCTATAACTTATTATTTTTTGGCAAAAAAATAACTCGATGGATAAGATAACATTTAATTTCGAGAATAGGACTGCAGTTATAACAGGTGGAGCCCAAGGATTTGGATTTGATATAGCTAGGAGATTTTTGAACTCAGGCGCTAAAGTAATAATTTGGGACAACGATCCAGTCAAACTTAAAAAGTCTATTAAAGAACTTAACAATACAAATTTAACCTCAAATGTTGTTGATGTATCAAAATTAAAAGAAGTTGAAAATTGCACTAATGAAATCGTAGAAAAATCCAACATTGATATATTAATCAACAATGCTGGAATAACTGGCCCCACCGCTCCATTATGGGAATATGATCTAGAGAAGTGGAAAAAAGTAGTAGATATTAATTTGATGGGAACCTTTAATTGTTGCAGAGCAATAGTGCCAAATATGATTAAGAATAACTATGGAAGGATTGTTAATGTAGCATCTGTTGCAGGAAAAGATGGCAATGCAAATGCAAGTGCATATAGCGCAGGTAAAGCCGGAGCCATTGGACTAACAAAATCTTTAGGCAAAGAGCTTGCTGATAAAAATATAGCAGTAAATGCAATCACTCCTGCTGGGGCCAAAACACGTATTTTAGATCAAATGACTAAAGAACATGTCCAAAGAATGCTTTCCAAGGTACCCAGGGGACGATTTCTTGAGGTCGAAGAGTTTACATCCTTGGTTTGCTGGCTTTCATCAGAGGAAAATACGTTTTCTACAGCGGCAGTTTTTGACATAAGTGGTGGTCGTTCGACTTATTAACTCTTTAGTCTTTCTTCAACTATTTTAGTATTAGTTGTTTTAGCTCGGCTTGTTTTGACATCTTTTGACATCACTGGTGCAAAGATCATAATTGACCAGTAAATTAATAGTATAAAAATTGAAATTGTCTTCATAATTAACACATATTAGCTAAAGATGATTTTTGAATGTTTAAATTTTGTCAAAATAATGTATTAAACATTTTTTTAAAAAAATTTTTAAATGAATATTTTAATTAAAACTCTGATCTTAATTTTTATTATTATTAAAACAGGTTATGCTAAAGAGATTAAAGTTTTTAATTTTACAAAAAATGAACTATCAAATTTAGAGGTTCGAAAGGTGAGAGGAGCCGAAAATAAGACAATTTACACAATTGGATCAAATGAAAATGGAAATTTCTTAAAAGCTGTAGCTGACAATGCAGCCTCAGGATTAGGTAAAGAGGTCAAAATTGACCTTAATAAAACTCCATTCATAAATATAACTTGGAAAATAGAAAAAGATCTACCTGGAATAAAAGAAAATACCAAAAAAGGACATGATTTTGCTGCTAGAGTTTTTGCAGTTAAGAAAACTGGTGCAACACCTTTATCTAATAGGGCTATAAACTATGTTTTTTCAAGCAATAATGAAATTGGCTCTAATTCGCCAAGTCCTTATACCAAAAAATCTATTGATAATGTTTTGGCAAGTACGAAAATTAATTTAAATGAATGGGTTACAGTGAAAGCAAATGTGAAAGAAGATTTTAAAAGATTTCATAATCTAAATGTTGATGAGTTAGATGGGTTAGCAATCATGTCTGATACAGATAATTCAAAAATGAAAGCTATAGCTTATTACCAAAACATATATTTCTCAGAAAATTAATTATAATTTTAAATATTTTTTTAAAAAAATATTAAAAAAAGCTAAAATCACAGCTACCAAAACATCTTCATGAGGACTAGCACCAGGATAACCAAAGTTCCATGCAATAACCAATACTAACCAAATAACAAAGATATTCATTTTATTTTATTTCTTAGATTCTATAAAATTAATTAATTATTTGATATAGTTATTTAATGCACGAAAACTTCTTTCATAAATTAAAAGTATATTACGAGGATACAGATTCTGGGGGTGTAGTTTACTATGCAAATTATTTAAAATTCTTAGAAAGAGCTAGAACAGAAGCATTATTTTCAATTGGTTACAGTAATAGTAAAATTCAAGAAGAATTTAAATCTTTAATTATAGTTAAATCCTGTAACATAGAATATAAAAAATCTGCTTATTTAGAGGATGAATTGACTATAAGATCTTTTGTTAAATCAATCACTAAAACTTCTTTTTTTATGAATCAAATAATTACTAAAAATAACGAACTAATTGTTGAGGCACAAATTCACTTAGTCTTTGTTAATAAAGATGGTAAACCTATAAAGATACCAGATCAGATTTACTCAAAGTTTAAACCGTATTTTTGTAATAGCATTAAGAAGTAGCTAACCTTTTTGCTTTTTTAAATAATTTTATCATCATTTTTTCAGAAATTAATTTTGTGTTAACGTTTCTTGGACTTGGATGATAGCTTGATAAGATTATTAAACCATTAGGCAACTTATATGTTTTATTGTGTTTAAAAATAAATTTTTGTTCTATGTTAAATTTTTGTTTGTATAATTTCATACAATTGTCAAAAGCAACTTTTCCCAATGTAACTATAACTTTCAAATTCTTTAAAAATAATATTTCCTTATCAAAAAAATTAGAGCAGTTGGAAATTTCAATGCTTAGTGGTTTATCTTCAGGAGGTACACACTTGAGAATATTAGTAATATAAGTAGATTTTAGTTTTAAATTATCCTGCAAATTTTTTGATAACGGAGAATTTGAAATTCCTACCTTATGCAAACACTTAAATAAGAAATCTCCTGATTTATCTCCAGTAAATGCTCTGCCGGTTCTAGTACCACCATGAGCAGCAGGTGCTAGTCCGATGATAGCTATTTTAGAGCTTAAGTCTCCAAATCCAGGTACTGGTTTTCCCCAATACACTTCATCTCTATTTTGTTTCCTCTTTATTGAGCTTACTTTGCGGATAAACTTAACTAATCGTGGACACTTTTTACAATTAACTATTGTTTTATTTAAATCGTTTAATCTAATATCCATAAATGAAATTTTTTAACTTCCTAATAATAATATTTATATCTTTAACATCATCTATTAAAGCAGATTTAAATGAAAATTTAATAAATCAATTAGAGGAGGGTGGAAAATTAATATTTATAAGACACGCATATGCTCCTGGAAGTGGAGATCCAAATAATTTCAATTTGAACGATTGTTCAACACAAAGAAATCTTAGTGAGGAAGGAAAAAAACAAGCTAAATCTATCGGTAAATTTTTTATTAAAAATGAGATTGAAATTGACAAAGTTTTATCAAGTGAATGGTGTAGATGTAAAGAAACAGCAAAAATTGCCTTTAAAGATTATACAACAAAGAGTTTCTTAAATTCTTTCTATAGTTCTAAATTTGCAAAAAATAAGGATAAACAGATAAAAGCATTGAGAGAATATATTAAAAATTACAAAAATAAAAATAATGAGAATTTAGTTTTAGTTACTCATTACGTTTTAATATCGGAAATTTTAAACTATGGATCATCATCGGGTGAAATAGTTGTATCTGATAAAAATTTTAATATTATAGATACTGTAGAAATATATTAGTAAATTATGTCATCAAAAAGAGCAATGAAACAAGCACAAAAACAGGCTTATGCTAGACACAGGAGCAACATAACAAATAGTAGGTTTGGATTAAAAAAGAAAAATTTTATTAAAAAAAATAAAAAGAACTAACTTTCTTTCTCAAATTTCTCTATTTTTTTACATGTTGATATTTTTGAAAGACCTTCTTCATCGTTAAGGACTGTTCTCATAAAAATTTCTTTTTTATCTTTTTCAAATAAAATTTGGGTATAAAATTGTGGATATCCGTGCTTGTGAGTTAAAATTTTTCCATTCTCTTCGTAGATATTTTGGACATATGAATTAGATTTTTTTACACTTAAATCTGTTAATCTGTATTTTTGGTATGTTTTTTCTTTATAAACGTAATTTCTGGTCATTATTAATTCATTTAAATTAAGAATATATTCATTTTTTAGAAACTCATCTTGTTTATCATCACATTTACTCATGACGATAATTTCTGATTTTAAAATGTTAATTGGTAAAATTACAAAAAAAAGGATAATAAATGACTTAATTATTTTCATTTTTTTCAGCGAAAAATAAACCTATCAGCGCTAAAGCTGTCCATCCTAAACCCAGAAGACCTTTATAAACACTTGTCTCTGCACTCCAAATTCCAAGAACTAACGCTCCGAAAATTAAACCCAAAATATATATAATTAGAACTATTGATGTTTTGCTCATTTTTTTTAGTTTTTTTCAAAAAAATACCATTTTCATTTTTATATGTATAGGTATCTTTCAAAATTTTATAATTCATAATAATTGTCGTTGGACAAATAGATTCAATAATATATAAAATCTTGAAATTGTGGGGCGATGGCGGAATTGGTAGACGCGTCGGTCTTAGGAACCGATAGAGCAATCTGTGAAGGTTCGAGTCCTTTTCGCCCTACCACATTAAATTATGAAAGTTACTGTAGAAAATAAAAAAGGTTTGAATAAGGATGTAAAAGTTTTTGTCGATAAAAAGACAATGAATGTTTATATGGATGAAAAGTATGAGGAGATTAAAGGAACTGTTAATCTAAAGGGATTTAGACCTGGCAAGGTACCAAGAGAAATTTTAAAGAGACAGTTTGGCAAAGCTGTTTTTAGCGAGGTCCTAGACAAAGTTTTGAAGGAAACATCAACAAAAGCCTTACAAGAAAATAAGATTAAACCAGCAGGTCAACCAAAACTAGATCTTAAAACTTATGGTGAAGACAAAGATTTAGAATATATTTTATCTGTTACAGAGCTTCCAAAAGTTGAACTAAAATCAATAGAGAATATTAAGTTTGATGAGTATACGGTTAAAATTAATCAAAAGGAAACTGACAAAAGAATAAATGATATTGCTAAAAATCAACCAAACTTTAAAGAAGCCTCAGAAACAACAAAAGCAAAAAAAGGTGACTTAGTTGTTTTTGATTATAATGCAACAGTTGATGATAAATCATTTAAAGGAGGTGAAGGTAAAAATACTCAATTAACTTTAGGAAAAGATCTTTTCTTAAAAGGATTTGATGAACAATTAATAGGAGTCAAAAAGGGAGATGAAAAAATAGTAGAAGCAACACTACCTGAAAACTTTCCAGAGAAAGAATTTATTAATAAAAAAGCAAAATTTAAATGTACAATTTCAGCTGTTAAAATTCCTGAGGAAGTAAAAATTGATGATCAGTTCGCCAAAAATTTAGGTGCAAAAGATCTTAATGATCTTAAGTCGTTAATAACAAAACAAATAAATGATGAATATAAAAACTCACTAGATCGTTTGACAAAAAATCAGATATTAAAAGAAATTGAAAAATTCAATGTAAGCGAAATTCCAGAGAATTTAATTGAGGATGAAATAAAAATACTTTCTCAAGGTATGTCTGACGATGACGCAAAAAAAAGTAGAAAAAACTTTGAAGAAGTTGCTAAAAAAAGAATTAAGGTAGGATTAGTCTTGAATGAATTTGGTGAGCAAAATCAAATAAAAGTTACTGAACAAGAATTACAAACTGAAGTTCAAAAACAGATTAGAATGATGCCAGGTCAGGAAAAAATGGTTATGGAATTTTATAAAAAAAATCCTAATGCACTAGCGAGTTTAAGGGGGACTGTGTATGAGGAAAAAATTTTAAATATGATTAAAGAAAAGGCCAAGTCTAACAAAAAAGAAATTTCCAAAGATGAGGCTGAAAAAATTTTAAAAGAATCTCAAAAACAACAGCTCGATCAAGAGCTCAAAGATCTAAGAAAACCTGAAAAAAAAGCTGATTTAAAAAAATCAGCAGACAACAAAACAAATCCAAAAATCAAAAAAACTAAATCAGTAGCTAAAAAAACAAAAAAAGTTAGCAAAAAGTAATTGCAAGTTGTATAAGTAGAGCGAATCAACTTATGACAAATAAAATATTTGAACAAATGAGCAATCTTATTCCAATGGTTGTTGAACAATCTAATCGAGGTGAACGTGCATATGATATTTATTCCAGGTTATTAAAAGAAAGAATAATTTTTTTAACAGGTCAGATAAATGATAATGTTGCATCCTTAGTAACTGCGCAATTATTATTTCTAGAAGCTGAGGATCCAAAAAAAGAAATATATTTATATATAAATAGTCCGGGTGGATTAGTGACAGCTGGTTTAGGTATTTACGATACTATGCAATATGTCAAACCTGACATTTCAACTTTATGTATAGGACAAGCAGCTTCAATGGGTTCTTTTTTATTGTCTGCAGGAAAAAAAGGTAAAAGATTTTCTTTGCCAAATTCAAGAATAATGGTTCACCAACCTTCTGCAGGTTTTCAAGGTCAAGCTACAGATATAGAAATTCATGCTAATGAGGTTTTAGCTTTAAAAAAAAGATTAAATGAAATTTACTCTAAACACACCGGAAAAACTGTTGATGAAATAAAAACTGCTTTGGAGAGAGATAATTTTATGACTGCAGACTCAGCCAAGTCTTTTGGATTAATAGACGAAGTTGTGGAAAAAAGATCATAAAACACAACATATTGAAAAAATAGTATTACAAACTTGATTACATCGAGACATTTATAATAAAGTAATTTTATTGATTCGTTTTAAAACTTATGAGCACTAATAATAAAAATATTCTCTATTGTTCTTTTTGTGGCAAGAGCCAACATGAAGTTAGAAAGCTGATTGCTGGTCCTACAGTTTTTATATGTGATGAATGTGTTGAACTATGCATGGATATCATCAAAGAAGAAAGCAAAGATACTCTTGTCAAACATCAAGATGGACTGCCTTCTCCCAAAGAAATTTGTTCAGTTTTAGATGATTATGTTATTGGTCAAGTTCACGCAAAAAAAGTTTTATCAGTAGCTGTTCATAATCATTATAAAAGATTGAATTACGAAAGCAAAACAAATAAAAATGTTGAGTTGGCAAAATCAAACATACTTTTAGTTGGACCAACTGGTTGTGGAAAAACTTTATTAGCTCAAACTCTTGCAAGGATACTTGATGTCCCTTTTACAATGGCAGATGCAACCACATTAACTGAAGCAGGTTATGTAGGTGAGGATGTAGAAAATATAATTTTAAAATTACTGCAAGCTGCAGATTACAATGTAGAAAAAGCCCAAAGAGGAATTGTGTATATTGATGAGGTTGATAAAATTAGTAGAAAATCTGAAAACCCATCAATTACAAGAGATGTATCTGGCGAAGGTGTTCAGCAAGCTTTATTAAAAATTATGGAAGGAACTATTGCAAGTGTTCCACCGCAAGGTGGAAGAAAACACCCTCAACAAGAATTTTTGCAAGTTGATACCACAAATATTTTATTTATTTGTGGAGGAGCTTTTGCAGGTTTGGATAGGATTATTTCTCAAAGGGATAAGGGTACATCAATTGGTTTCGGTGCAGATGTAAAAAATTCACAAGATAAAAAAACAGGTGAATGGATGAAAGGTTTAGAACCCGAAGATCTTCTTAAATATGGTTTGATTCCTGAATTTATTGGAAGATTGCCTATGATAGCAACATTAGAAGATTTAGATGAAAAATCTTTAATAAAGATATTACAAGAGCCAAAAAATTCTTTAGTAAAACAATATCAAGAACTTTTTAAACTTGATGGTGCTAAGTTAACTTTTAAAGATAATGCTTTAAAAGAGATTGCTCTAAAAGCGATAAGAAAAAAAACTGGTGCTAGAGGTTTGAGATCTATATTAGAAAATGTATTATTAAAAACAATGTATGACTTGCCTAGCCAAGATAATATTGAGGAAGTGATTATTGATTCTACTACTGTGAAAGGTCAGTCCCAACCAATTATGGTTCACTCTAAAACAGACAATAAATCCAAAACAAATAAGACAACAGCGGCGTAATATCCTTAATAAATTGTAAAAAGGTATTGCAAAATAAATTATAATATCCATATTTACATCATGGACATTAAAATTTCTTCACCTTTACTCCCACTCAGAGATATTGTGGTTTTCCCAAGTATGGTAATTCCTCTTTTTGTTGGAAGAGATAAATCAATTTCAGCTTTAAACGAGGTAATGAAAAAAGATAAAAAGATTATATTAGTCACTCAAAAAAATTCTGAAATAGATGATCCAAAAAAGACAGACATATTTATGTATGGTTGTGAGGGAAGCATCTTACAGCTTTTAAAATTACCAGATGGAACTGTCAAAGTTTTAGTTGAGGGAGTAAAAAGAGTTAAAATTTTGGATTTTAAGGATAATGAGAAATTTATTATATGTGACTACACGCCTTACACTGATACTTTAAGTAGCGAGGAGGATTTGTTACCTCTTGCAGCAACGGCTGTAAGAAGATTAGAAAAATTAACTTCAATAAATAAAAAAATTTCTAGTGAAACCATAAGTAATATCAAACAATTAAAAGATCCATCTCAAATAGCTGATAATATAGCTTCACACATAACAGCTACAATTTCGGAGAAGCAGCAAATTTTTGAGACAATTGAAGTTAAAAAAAGACTTAACTCAATAATTAAATTGATGGAAAATGAAACAAGCATAATTGGTGTGGAGAAAAGAATTAGAGGAAGAGTTAAAACACAAATGGAAAAAACACAGCGAGAATATTATTTAAACGAACAATTAAAGGCGATACAGAAAGAACTAGGAGAGATTGAAGATGGAAAGGATGAGAGTACAAGTTTAAATAAATCTATCCTGAAGGCAAAAATGCCAAAGGAAGTAGAAAAAAAATGTTTGCAAGAACTTAAAAAATTAAAAAATATGAGCCCAATGTCTGCTGAAGCAACAGTGGTGAGAAATTATTTAGATTGGATGATAGATTTACCATGGCATAAGAAAAGTGAAGTTGATATAGACTTAAAGAAAGCTTTAAATGTTTTGGATAAAGATCATTTTGGTTTAGAAAGAATTAAAGAACGTATTATTGAATTTTTAGCCGTACAAAAACGAATGGATAAAATTAAAGGTCCAATTTTATGTTTAGTTGGTCCACCAGGTGTAGGAAAAACATCTTTGGGCAAATCAATTGCTAAAGCTACCAATAGAGAATTTGTTCGTATGTCAGTCGGAGGTATGAGAGATGAGGCTGAGATAAGAGGGCATAGAAGAACTTATATTGGATCGTTGCCAGGTAAAATTATCCAGATGATGAAAAAAGCTGGAACAAAAAATCCATTAATTTTATTAGATGAAATAGACAAAATAGGAAATGATTATAGAGGAGACCCTTCTTCTGCTCTACTAGAAGCTTTAGATCCAGAACAAAACACAACATTTAACGATCATTATCTTGAAGTTGATTATGATTTGTCAGATGTGATGTTTGTGACAACTGCAAATACTCTAAATATTTTACCACCTTTATTGGATAGAATGGAAGTTATTAGATTAGCTGGATATACGGAAGACGAAAAAATTAACATTGCTAATAAATTTCTATTACCAAAACAGATTAAAGATAACGGTGTTAAAGCAAATGAAATGAAGTTAGATGACAACATTATTAAAGAAATTATTAGAAGATACACTAGAGAGTCTGGTGTTAGAAATCTCGAAAGAGAAATTTCTAAGGTTGCAAGAAAAGTTGTAAAAAAAGTAGTCTCAGGTGAAGAAAAAGAAGTTAATGTTAATAATAAAAATTTATCAGAATTTCTTGGTGTTCCAAAACATAAATTTGGTGAGTTAGAATCTGACAATAAAGTTGGAATTGTTACTGGTTTAGCATGGACAGAATATGGTGGTGAAATACTAAAAATTGAAACGGTGACCATGCCTGGAAAAGGAAGAATGCAAATCACTGGTAAATTAGGTGATGTTATGCAAGAGTCTGTCAAAGCTGCAAAATCATTTGTAAGATCGAAATGTTTAGAATATGGAATTATACCACCTTTATTTGAAAAAAAAGATTTTCACATCCATGTTCCTGAAGGTGCAACACCAAAAGATGGTCCATCTGCAGGTATTGCGATGGTAACGTCAATTGTTTCATCCATTACTACAATACCGGTAAGAAAAGATGTTGCAATGACCGGAGAAGTTACTTTGACTGGTCAAGTTCTGCAAATTGGCGGCTTGAAAGAAAAACTATTAGCCGCACATAGAGCTGGGATAAAAGAAGTTTTAATACCTAAAGAAAATGAAAAGGATCTTGTCGACATGCCAAAAAAAATAATTGATGATATTAAGATTACACCTGTTGAAAATGCTGATGAGGTACTTAAAATAGCCCTAACAAAAGAGCTTAAAAAAACGGAATGGGTTGAAGTAGATATGTCTAAAAAAGATGACAAATCTCAAGCGAGTATCCAATAATATAAGTTTATTTAATGGAATTAATTTTATTTTTTTTATTACTAGTTCTTGTTGTTTATTACTTATTTAGACCAACCTCCAAAGAGGAAGAAGATAATTTCAATTCCAAAAATAATTGGAGAGGTGGTTTTTAAATATTTTCTGCATTTTTAAACAACTAATTAATCTTGACCTTATTAACTTAAAAGATATAAATCACTATTTTGGTCTTGGGCGGTTAGCTCAGTTGGTAGAGCATCTCGTTTACACCGAGGGGGTCAAAGGTTCGAGTCCTTTACTGCCCACCAGAATAATAAATAAGTGGGGGTGTAGCTCAGTTGGTTAGAGCGATCGCCTGTCACGCGATAGGTCGAGGGTTCGAGTCCCTTCACTCCCGCCACTATAACAAATTAATAATGATAATCGTTATCATTTAGGCCATATATTTTAAATAATGTGACCTAACACCACTTCATCTACCCACAAAAAATGATATATATTCCTACATGACTGCGGAATTTTTAAAAGATTATTTGCCTATAATTTTATTTTTAATAATTGCATTTGGTTTGAGTTGTGCATTTATAGTAATAAATTTTATATTATCACCAAAAAATCCAGATCCAGAAAAACTATCAGCTTATGAGTGCGGATTTGAACCTTTTCAAGACTCAAGAATGGAGTTTGACGTAAGGTTTTATTTAGTTGCTATACTGTTCATAATTTTTGATTTAGAAATAGCTTTTCTTTTTCCATGGGCAATTTCGCTAGGCAAGATTGGTTTGTTAGGCTTTATATCAATGATGATTTTTTTATTCATATTAACTATTGGTTTTATTTATGAGTGGAAAAAAGGTGCATTAGACTGGGAATAATATTTTTATTAAATGAATAATAAGTTAGAACAAGTACCTGAGGAATTTAAACAACTTGCTAAAGACTTTAGCGATAATGGTTTTATAACTACTTCATTAGAAAATTTAGTAAACTGGTCAAGATCGGGATCATTGCATTGGATGACATTTGGTTTAGCTTGTTGTGCTGTAGAAATGATGCAAACCGCAATGCCAAGATATGATCTTGAAAGATTTGGAGCAGCTCCAAGAGGATCTCCTAGGCAATCCGATGTTATGATTGTGGCAGGAACACTAACAAATAAAATGGCTCCAGCATTGAGAAAAGTATATGATCAAATGCCAGAACCAAGATATGTAATATCAATGGGTAGTTGTGCGAATGGTGGTGGTTATTATCATTATTCATATTCTGTTGTCAGAGGTTGTGACCGTATCGTACCAGTTGATGTTTATGTACCAGGTTGCCCGCCTTCTGCTGAGGCGTTGTTATACGGAATAATGCAATTACAAAAAAAAATTAGAAACAAGGGTTCTTTTAATAGATAATATGAAAAATTTAATTGATTTAGAAAAAAAAATAAATTCCGAACTTACTACAAAGATAAATAAAACTAAGATTAAACATAACCAAATTTATATTGAAATCGATAAAGATGATTTAATTGATGTTTTATTATTTGTTAAAACTAATAAAGATGCAAAATTTAGACAACTGATAGATATCACAGTTGTAGACTATCCGGAGGAATTACAAAGATTTAAAATTGTATACTTACTTTTGAGTCATGAGTTTAATCAAAGAGTGATTTTGAGTTATTTTATAAATGAAAAAGAAGTTATATCTTCTATAACATCTATTTTTCCATCAGCAAATTGGATGGAAAGAGAAGTTTTTGATATGTATGGTGTAAACTTTAAAGACCATCCTGATCTAAGAAGAATACTTACAGATTATGGTTTTGAAGGTCATCCCTTGAGAAAAGATTTCCCTTTAACTGGTCATATAGAGTCAAGGTATAGTGAAGAACAAAAAAAAGTAATTAACGAGCCAGTAAAATTAGAACAGAATTACAGAAATTTTGACTATGAAAGTCCATGGGAAGGTACAAAATATATTAAAGAGCAAACAAAAACAGATGACAAAAAAAATTAAAAATTTAAATCTAAATTTTGGACCTCAACACCCGGCAGCTCATGGAGTGTTAAGGCTTATACTTGAATTAGATGGGGAGGTAGTAGAAAAAGCTGATCCACATATTGGATTATTACATCGAGGAACTGAAAAACTTATAGAAAATAAAACTTATATGCAAGCTGTGCCTTATTTTGATCGTCTTGATTACGTTGCTCCAATGAATCAAGAGCATGCCTTTGCTTTGGCAATTGAAAAAATCTTAGGAATTGATGTGCCTATAAGAGCTCAATATATAAGAGTAATGTTTTGTGAGATTGGCAGAATTTTAAGTCATATTTTAAATGTCACAACTCAGGCATTGGATGTTGGTGCTTTAACTCCGTCCCTATGGGGATTTGAGGAAAGAGAAACTTTAATGACATTTTATGAGCGAGCTTCCGGATCTAGATTACATGCAAATTATTTTAGAGCTGGAGGTGTTCATCAAGATTTACCAGTTGGGCTAGAGAGAGATATTGCAAAGTTTTGTGAAACTTTCCCAAAAGTCATAAATGATTTAGAAAATTTGTTGACTGACAATAGAATATTTAAACAAAGAAATGTAGATATTGGAGTCGTTACAAAAGAGGATGCACTTGATTATTCATTTAGTGGTGTAATGATAAGGGGTTCGGGTGTTCCATGGGATTTAAGAAAGTCACAACCATACGATTGTTATGATCAATTAGAGTTTAAGATACCTATTGGTAAGAATGGAGATTGTTATGATCGATATTTGTGCAGAATAGAGGAAATGAAAGAAAGTGTTTTTATAATTAAACAATGCTTAGCAAAGATGGAAAAAGGTCCAATTAAAACTTTTGATGGTAAAATTTCACCACCATCAAAAAAAGAGATTAAACAATCAATGGAAGCTTTAATACATCATTTTAAATTATTTACAGAGGGATATAGAGTTCCTGATGATGAAATATATACAGCAGTAGAAGCTCCCAAAGGTGAGTTTGGCGTTTATTTAATTTCTGATGGATCTAGTAAACCTTACAAATGTAAAATTAGAGCTCCAGGATTTTCGCATCTTCAATCTATGGATTATTTAATAAAAGGTCATATGTTGGCAGATGTACCAGCTGTTCTTGGATCTTTAGATATAGTTTTTGGTGAGGTTGATAGATGAGTTTAAAAAGACCTGCAAAAAAACAACCTGAAAGCTTCGAATTTAATTCTTCATCTTTAGATACGGCAAATAAGATTATTGCAAAATATCCAGAGGGCAAACAACAAAGTGCTGTGATGGCGTTACTTTACATCGCACAAAGACAAAATAATAATTGGATACCTCTTGCTGCCATGAAATATATAGCAAAAATTTTAGATATGCCTTACATAAAAGTTTATGAGGTTGCAACATTTTACAGTATGTATAATTTATCACCGGTCGGTAAGTATTTTGTTCAAGTATGCACAACAACTCCTTGTATGATAAGGGGAGCAAATGAATTAGTTGAGGCATGCAAAGAAAAGATATCTGAAAATGAGTCTGAGCTTTCACCAGATAAAAGCTGTTCTTGGATGGAAGTTGAGTGTTTAGGTGCTTGTGTTAATGCACCAATGATGCAAATTAACGATGAGTATTATGAAGATTTAAACAAAGAAAAAACACTAAAGATTTTAGATAAGGTTTTGAAAGGTGATACTCCAAAAGCTGGATCATATAGAGGAAGAGTAAACAATGAGCCAGAGAATAATAGAAAAACACTAATGGAATTTAAAAATGCTTAAGGATAAAGATAGAATTTTTCAAAACTTATATAACGATTTGGGCTCTGATATATTTTCAGCTCAAAAAAGAGGTGACTGGGTTGATACTAAAAAAATTATAAGTAAAGGAAGAGATTGGATCATTAATGAGATAAAAGAGTCTCAACTTAGAGGAAGAGGTGGTGCAGGATTTCCAACAGGTTTAAAATGGTCTTTTGCACCTAAAGAAGTTGGATCACGGCCACATTATTTAGTGATTAATGCTGATGAGTCAGAACCAGGAACCTGTAAGGATAGAGATATTTTAAGATTTGAACCTCATAAATTAATTGAAGGTTGTTTGATTGCATCCTACGCAGTTCAAGCCCATGTTTGCTATATTTATATTAGAGGTGAGTATTTCGTTGATGGACAAAAACTTCAAGCTGCTATTGACGATGCTTATGAAAAAAAACTGATCGGAAAAAATGCATCTGGAACTGGATGGGATCTTGATATCTATATTCACTATGGTGCTGGAGCCTATATTTGTGGCGAAGAAACAGCATTATTAGAGAGTATTGAAGGAAACAAAGGTCAGCCAAGATTGAAGCCACCTTTCCCTGCTTTAGTCGGACTTTATGGTTGTCCAACAATAATCAATAATGTTGAAACTATAGCTGTAGTTCCAACTATACTTAGAAGAGGTGGAAAATGGTTTGCATCGTTAGGAAGGGAAAAAAATACAGGTACAAAAATTTTCTGTATTTCTGGAAACGTTAATTCTCCATGTAATGTTGAAGAGGAAATGAATATTCCTCTTAAGGAGTTAATCGAAGTACATGCTGGAGGTGTAGTTGGTGGATGGGATAATTTACAAGCGGTAATACCAGGTGGATCATCAATGCCTCTTATTCCAAAAGAAAAATGTGAAACCTTAACAATGGATTTTGACTCATTAGTGGCTGAGAAAAGTGGATTAGGAACTGCAGGTGTGGTCGTTATCAATAAAGATCAAGATATTATTAAATGTATGGCTAGAATAGCAAGGTTTTATAAACATGAAAGTTGTGGCCAGTGTACACCATGTAGAGAAGGATCTGGCTGGATGTGGAGAATGCTAGAGAGAATGGCAAAGGGTGATGCATCAAAAGATGAAATAGAAATGTTAGGTGATGTAACAAAACAAATAGAGGGACATACTATATGTGCTTTTGGAGAAGGATCTTCATGGCCAGTTCAAGGATTACTAAGACACTTTAAAGATGAAATTAAGAAAAGAAATAAATTTGACCCAATTGTTAAAGAAAATAAAAATATTCCTTATTTGGTTGATCAACATTTATTAGATAAAAATGCTTAAATTAAAAGTAAACGATATTGAAGTTGAGGTTGAAGAGGGTTTAACTGTTCTTCAAGCTTGTGAAAAAGCAGGGGCTGAAATTCCGAGATTTTGTTATCATGAAAGATTATCAATAGCGGGAAATTGTAGAATGTGTTTAGTTGAAATGGAAAAATCTCCCAAACCAGTGGCCTCATGTGCAATGCCAGCGGCTGATGGAATGGTGATAAGAACAAATACACCTAAAATAGAAAAATCTAGAAAAGGTGTAATGGAATTTTTATTAGCAAATCACCCATTAGATTGTCCTGTTTGTGACCAAGGTGGAGAATGTGACCTTCAAGATCAATCAATGTTTTATGGTATTGATAAGTCAAGATTTAAAGAGAACAAAAGGGCAGTTCCAGACAAGAACATGGGTCCATTAATAAAGACTCAAATGACAAGATGTATCCATTGCACGAGATGTGTGAGATTTGCAACAGAAATAGCAGGTGTTCCAGAATTAGGTGCTATTGGAAGAGGGGAAGATATGCAGATAACTACATATTTGGAACAGTCTGTTCAATCAGAGTTATCAGGAAATGTTATAGATCTTTGTCCAGTTGGGGCTCTCACTTCAAAACCTTATGTTTTTGAAGCAAGACCATGGGAACTTAAAAAAACTGAAACTATAGATGTGATGGATGCTGTTGGATCTAATATAAGAGTTGATACATATGATTGGGAAGTGAAAAGAGTATTACCAATAATAAATGAGGATATAAATGAGGAATGGATCTCAGATAAAACAAGATATGCCTGTGATGGATTATTAAACCAACGATTAGATAATCCATATATAAAATACAATAATAAGTTTGAAAAAGCTTCTTGGGACGAAGTTTACAAAATAATTAAATCAAAAATTGAAAATACTGACAGTAAAAAGATATGTGGTTTTGTTGGAGATATTTCAAATATGGAGGCAAGTTTTATTTTCAAAGAATTTTTGGAAAGAACAATAAATACAAAAAATTACGAGTCTAGATCTATAAAAACTTTTATCGATAGTTCATTTAGAGAAAATTACATATTTAATTCAAAAATAAATGGAATTGAGGAGTCGGATTTAATCTTAATGGTTGGAACCAACCCAAGATATGAAGCAACAATGATAAATGCAAGAATTAGAAAAGCATTTTTGAATAATAATACAAAGATTATATCCCTGAATAATGTTGGAGATCTTACTTATCCATATGAAAGTTTAGATGGAAATACGCAAACAATAAAAGATATTTTTGAGATTGAAAATAAATTGTCGAAAAAAATAATCAATTCAAAAAGACCTTTAATTATATTTGGTGAGTCTTTTTTAAGAATTAAATCTGCTCAATACTTATTTAATTCACTTAAAAATTTTTTAAAAAAGAATGATAAAATTTCAAGTGAATGGAATCCACTTAATGTATTGTCAGTAGATGCGGGAACAGTTGGTAATTTGGATTTAGATATAATTGATAAAAATAATAAATTACTTGATGAAGTGAAGGAAAACAAATTTGAAATTATTTATCTGCTTGGACGAGACAACCTAGATTTTAAGAAGAAAAATGAATTTATTATCTATCAAGGTAGTCATGGCGACAGAGGTGCAGAGATTGCAGATATTATTTTACCTGGTGCTGCCTACACAGAGCAATCAGGACATTATACAAACTTAGAGGGAAAAATTCAAAAAGCTTACAAAGCATCATACCCACCTGGTGATGCAAAAGAGGATTGGCAAATAATCAATGATCTTGCAGAGGTAATGAATAATAGAAAGCTTTTTAATGATATAGATGAGCTTGAAAGTAGTATGTTTAATTATTTAAAAATAAAACAGGAGCAAAAAAATTCTGATTTTATTGAAAAGGTTGAACAAAAAACTTTTGAAAATGAAAAAATAAAAGTTGAATTTAAAGATTATTATTTCTCTAATGTAGTTGCCCGTGCATCAAAAACAATGTTTGAATGTAATAATTCAAAGTTAGTTTTAAAAAAAACAGGGACAGAGGGATAATAAATGGAATATTTAGATTTAATTTTTCAGGAAACATATAAGATTTTATTTTTATTAGTGCCAGTTTTAGTATCTGTCGCAATGGTCGTTTGGTTAGATAGAAGGGTTTGGGCTTTTGTTCAAAAAAGACAAGGTCCGAATGTGGTTGGTCCATTTGGTTTACTACAAACTTTGGCTGACGCGCTTAAATATATATTTAAAGAAATTATTATTCCTGCTAGCTCAAATAAAATAATTTTTATTTTAGCCCCTATCATTACAATGACCTTAGCTTTAATAGCCTGGGCTGTAATTCCTTTTGGTGTTGATCAAGTTTTAGCTGATATTAACGTGGGAATTTTATATATATTTGCTATTTCGTCATTGGGTGTCTACGGAATAATAATGGGAGGATGGGCCTCAAATTCTAAATACCCATTTTTAGGGGCAATAAGATCAGCGGCACAAATGGTTTCTTATGAGGTATCAATTGGAATAATAATTATAAATGTATTGTTGTGTGTGGGGTCATTAAATTTAAATGATATAGTGCTTGCTCAAAAAGATATGTGGTTTGTTATTCCACTATTTCCAATGTTTGTAATTTTTTTTATATCAGCTTTAGCTGAAACAAATAGACCACCTTTTGATTTACCAGAGGCAGAGGCAGAATTAGTTGCAGGGTATCAAACAGAGTATTCTGGAATGATGTATGCAATGTTTTGGTTAGGAGAGTATGCAAATATTCTGTTAATGTGTGCTTTAGGATCAATCTTATTTTTAGGAGGATGGTTATCTCCTGTCGAACTTTATCCATTTAACTTAATTCCAGGAGCGCTTTGGTTAATTTTTAAGATATTATTCTTATTTATACTTTTTGCATTGGTAAAAGCTATTGTACCAAGATATAGATATGATCAGCTTATGAGACTAGGTTGGAAAATATTTTTACCATTATCTTTAACTTATGTTATTTTAACTGCCAGTTTCCTTTTTTATTTTAACCTTTTACCTACTAGCTAAATGAAAATTTCTAGATTTATAAAAACAATATTTATGACAGATTTTGTTGGCGGGCTCTTTATTGCAACAAAAGAATTATTTAAATCCAAAAAAACTATTAATTATCCATTTGAAAAAGGTAAGATAAGTCCAAGATTTAGAGGTGAACATGCTTTAAGAAGATATCCTAACGGTGAAGAAAGGTGTATTGCATGTAAATTATGTGAAGCAGTTTGTCCTGCTCAAGCTATTACTATTGAGTCATCACAAAGATCAGATGGTAGCAGAAAAACAACTCGTTATGATATCGATATGATGAAGTGTATTTACTGTGGATTATGTGAGGAGTCTTGTCCTGTAGATGCAATAGTCCAAGGACCAAATTTTGAATTTTCTACAGAAACTCGTGAGGAGCTCTATTATACTAAAGAAAAACTTCTTGATAATGGAGACAGATGGGAAAATATTTTGGCAGCAAATATTAAGTCAGATAATCCTTACAGATAATTTATGATTGCGCATGCAATATTTTTTTACGTATTTTCGATAATTGCAGTTGTGTCAGCAGTCATGGTTACAGTATCGAAAAATACCGTCCATTCAGTCTTTTTCTTAATTTTAGATTTCATAAGTATATCCTGCCTTTTTATCATGATTGGTGCTGAATTTTTAGGAATGATAATGTTAATTGTTTATGTGGGAGCTGTAGCAGTGTTGTTTTTGTTTGTGGTAATGATGTTAAATGTTGCTCAACAAACTAATCAGTGGTTTATATCAAAAGAAAACTCTAATCATATACCCATTGGATTATTAATAAGTGTTGTAATTTTTTTTGAACTTATAATTGTTATAGGTGGATGGAAATATAAACCCGACTTATTTGATAAAGGTAATCTATCAATAGTGAATGATGTTAGTAATACACATTCATTAGGAATGGTTTTATACACTGATTATATTCATATCTTTCAAATCAGTGGAATGATACTTCTAATAGCTATGATAGGAGCAATCGTTCTTACTTTTAGACAAAGAGAGGGTGTAAAAACACAAAGTTATATAAAACAAATTTCCAGAGAAAGAGCTGAAGGTGTAGAAGTTGTTGAGGTCGTTTCTAACAAAGGAGTTAAAATAGATGATTGAAATAGGACTAGGACATTACTTAACTTTAGGCGCAGTTATCTTTAGTATTGGAATAATTGGAATTTTTTTAAATAGAAAAAATATTATTGTAATACTTATGAGTATAGAGCTTATATTGTTAGCCGTTAATATAAATCTAGTCTCGTTTTCAATGTATTTAGGTGATTTAACTGGACAAGTATTTACTCTATTTATATTAACTGTTGCTGCTGCTGAAGCTGCAATCGGACTCGCAATCATAGTTGTTTATTATAGAAATTCTGGAACAATTCGTGTTGAGGAAATAGACAAATTAAAAGGGTAAAATGGAAATCTCTATAATAGCTTTACCATTAATAGCCTCAATAGTATCTGGATTTTTTGGAAAATTTATAGGAGATAGAAACTCAGAACTAGTTACCAGTTTATTGGTATCAATATCAGCTATTTTATCTGCTCTAGTTTTATATGAGGTAATAGTTAATCAATATCAAGACAACATTACGATAGCAACATGGATAAGCTCGGGATCATTAAATGTTAATTGGTCCATGAAGATCGATGCGTTATCAGCTATCATGTTAGTTGTAGTAACATCTGTTTCTGCACTTGTTCATATCTATTCAATTGGTTATATGTCACACGATCCTCACAAGCCAAGGTTCATGGCTTATTTATCATTATTTACTTTTGCAATGTTAATGTTGGTAACTTCAGATAATTTCATTCAATTATTTTTTGGTTGGGAGGGAGTTGGTTTATGTTCTTATTTTTTAATAGGTTTTTGGTTTAAAAAAGAATCTGCAAACAAAGCAGCGATTAAGGCATTTGTTGTTAACAGAGTTGGAGATTTTGGTTTCGCTCTAGGTATATTTTTAATATTTTATTTATTCGGAACAGTAAATTATTTAGAAGTTTTCCAGCAAATTCCAAACTTCACAGATAAAAATCTAGTTTTTTTAGGTATTAAAATGAATGCAATCGATTTGATTTGTTTACTTTTATTTATTGGCGCTATGGGTAAATCAGCTCAAATTTTTCTTCACACTTGGTTGCCGGATGCAATGGAGGGTCCAACTCCAGTGTCAGCCCTAATTCATGCAGCAACTATGGTTACAGCAGGAGTTTTTCTTGTAGTTAGATGTTCACCAATTTACGAATATTCTGAATTTGTATTAAATATAATTACTGTGATTGGAATGAGTACAGCTTTCTTTGCTGCAACTGTAGCTTTGGTTCAAAATGACATAAAAAAGATAATAGCCTATTCAACATGTAGTCAATTAGGTTATATGTTCTTTGCTACTGGAGTCGGCGCTTATAACGTAGCGATGTTTCATTTATTTACTCATGCTTTCTTTAAAGCTTTATTATTTTTGGGATCTGGTTCAGTAATTCATGCATTTAAAGATGAACAAGATATAAATAAAATGGGGGGAGTATGGAAAAAATTACCTTACACTTATTTGCTGATGATTATAGGAACTTTAGCATTAACTGGTTTTCCTTTTTTATCAGGTTTTTATTCTAAAGATGCGATAATTGAATTTGCATACCTAAGAGGTAATACAACAGGTTATTATGCTGCTGGAATTGGGATTTTTACGGCATTTTTAACCTCCATTTATTCTTGGAGATTAATATTCAAAACCTTTCACGGCGATTACAATAATAAAGAGACACGAATTGAGGATACTCATGAGTCTCCCATGGTTATGTTGATACCTTTAGCTCTTCTTTCTTTGGGTGCTATATTTGCAGGATTTATTTTTAAGGATTTGTTTATTGGTAATTATGGTTTGAACAATTTTTGGAATGACTCAATATTTTTTTTAAAACCATTAAGTACTGAGCACCCCCCTTTATGGTTTTTGTTATTAACCCCAACACTAGTAGTCTTATCTATACCAACAGCATATTACTTATTTGTTAAAAATAAAAATTTACCAGAACAAATTGTAAAAATTAATAAACCTTTGTACCAATTTTTATTAAATAAATGGTATTTTGATGAATTATACGATGCACTATTTGTAAAGCCATCAAAAAAATTCGGATTATTTTTGTGGAAGTTTTTTGATGTAAAGATAATCGACGGTTTTGGGCCTGATGGTATCTCTGCTATTATCAAAAAATTTTCAATTAAAGCAAATAAATTTCAAAGTGGATTTATTTATCAATATGCATTTGTAATGCTTCTTGGATTTTCTGCTTTACTAACTTTTCTAATTGTAAAATAATGAATTTTCCTATTCTTTCTTCATTAATTTTATTACCAACAGTAGGTGCCTTTTTTTTATTTTTTACAAGAAGCAACAACCAAAATAATTTTACAGTTAAATACGTTGCATTATTTACTTCTTTTGTAAATTTTCTTCTATCTATTTATTTGTGGATACTATTTGATCAAACTACTTCAGAATTTCAATTTGTAGAACAAAGAATTTGGATTAAGGATTTCATAAGTTATAAAGTGGGTGTTGATGGCATTTCAATTTTATTTATTTTACTCACAACATTTATTACCCCGCTTTGTATCTTGTCAGTGAATAATTCAATTAAAGAAAGATTAAGTGAATTTTTAATTGCAGTATTAATTATGGAGTCTTTTATGATAGGAGTTTTTTGTTCTTTAGATCTTGTAATTTTTTACCTATTTTTTGAGGCTGGTTTGATACCGATGTTTTTGATTATTGGGATATGGGGAGGGGCTAGGAGAGTCTATTCTGCATTTAAATTTTTTCTTTACACTTTACTTGGGTCAGTACTAATGTTGGTTGCTATAATTACAATATATTGGTTAACCGGTACAACAGATGTAATTGAACTTTATAGTTTAGGTATTGAAACTAAATATCAAAATTTGCTATGGCTTGCTTTTTTTAGCTCTTTTGCTGTCAAAACTCCAATGTGGCCAGTTCATACTTGGTTACCAGATGCTCATGTTGAGGCTCCTACCGCAGGATCAGTTTTATTAGCTGCAATTTTATTAAAAATGGCAGGTTATGGATTTATAAGATTTTCTTTGGGATTATTTCCTGTTGCATCTGAGGTTTTTACTCCACTAATTTACACATTGAGTGTTATTGCAATTATTTTCACATCTTTTATCGCTTTAATGCAAGAAGACATGAAAAAACTCATTGCATATTCATCTGTTGCTCACATGGGATATGTTACGTTAGGAATTTTTACAATTCAACAACAGGGTATTGAGGGAAGTATAATTCAAATGATAAGTCATGGATTAGTTTCTGCTGCACTATTTTTGTGTGTTGGAGTTGTTTACGATAGAATGCACTCACGACTTATCAATACTTATGGTGGAATTGTAAGTATTATTCCAAAATACTCTGTTTTATTTATGTTATTTACTTTGGCAGCTTTAGGTCTGCCAGGCACTAGCGGGTTTGTAGGTGAATTCTTGATTTTAATGGGTGCATTCAAAGATAATTTCTTGGTTGCTGTAATTGCTAGCATTGGAGTAATTATTGGTGCCGCATATATGCTTTGGTTATATAAGCGTGTGATATTTGGAAAATTAATTAATACAGACTTAAAAAAAATGATAGATTTGAATAGATCGGAGTCAATTATATTAACTTCTTTAGCTATACCAACTTTGTTTTTTGGTTTTTATCCAGATCCTTTGATTAATACAATAGAGGTATCTATTTCAGACTTGATAGAAACATACAATTTCAGATTAGCGAGCAAGATATAATGACAAATCTTCAATTAGTCTTTCCAGAGATTTTTTTATCCTTATCAATAATGTTTTTACTTATATTAGGTGTTTTTAAAAAAAATAGCTCAAAAATAATCCAAAATCTTTCATTAGTAGTCTTACTTGTTACAGCAGTCATAACATTTAATGAAACAATTGGTATTAAAGAAGTTAAATTATTTAATAATAGTATAATTATAGACTATTTATCGTCATTGATGAAAATTGTTACGTTGCTAGCCACTTTTTTAGTTTTAATCATTTCATCAAATTATTTAAGAACTTTTAAAATTTTTAAGATTGAATATCCAATTTTAATATTAAGCTCTGTTTTGGGAATGATGATTATGATTAGTTCTAATGACTTGATCGTATTCTATATGGGTCTTGAGCTCCAATCTTTAGCATTATATGTTTTAGCCACTTTTAATAGAGATCAAATAAAATCATCAGAAGCTGGACTAAAATATTTTGTTCTAAGCGCCTTATCTTCCGGATTACTTTTGTATGGATGTTCATTAATATATGGATTTACTGGGTCAACAAATTTCAATGTGATTGCAAATCAACTAGGCTCTAATGAATATGCTATTACCTTTGGAATTGTTTTCATCTTAGTTGGGTTAGCATTTAAAATCTCAGCTGTGCCATTTCATATGTGGGCACCGGATGTTTATGAGGGTTCACCAACTTCTGTAACTTTGTTTTTCACAATGGTACCAAAAGTTGCAGCTCTAACTTTATTTATAAGATTTTTATATGTACCTTTTTTAAATTTAATTGATCAGTGGCAAATGATATTGATATTCCTCTCTATTGCTTCAATGCTTTTTGGAGCAATTGCTGCAATAGGTCAAACCAATTTAAAAAGATTAGTAGCTTACAGCTCTATAGGACACGTGGGTTATGCTTTAGCAGGTGTTGCAACGGGCACAAATGAAGGAATGCAAAGTTCAGTAATATACATAATTATTTATATATTAATGAATTTAGGATTATTTTCTTGTTTGCTTATGATGAAAAGAGAAAATCAATACTACGAAAAAATAGAGGATTTATCGGGATTATCTAAAAATCATCCGATGCTAGCTTTATCACTGATGATTATATTGTTTTCACTGGCAGGCATACCACCTTTAGCTGGATTTTTTGCTAAATTTTATGTTTTTAAATCAGTAATAGAACAATCAATGTATTTTTTAGCAATCGTGGGTCTATTATCAACAGTGATTGCCGCTTTTTATTACTTAAGATTAATTAAAATTATGTATTTTGATAAAGAAAAAGAAAAATATGACACGGATCATGGATTGTGGTTAAAATTTTCATTAACATTCTCAACATTATTAATTTTAGTATACTTCATATTCCCAAGCCAACTTATTGAGGTAGTTTCTAGAATTAATATTATTTGATGAAGTTTAAAGTTTTTAGATATAAAAAAGTTAAGAGTACAAACAACACAGCAATAAGAATAATAAGAGAAACAAATAATAATTTTGGAATGATTATATCCGAAACACAAACTGGTGGTAAAGGTCAGTATGGGAGAAAATGGATTTCTTATAAAGGAAATATTTTAATATCCTTTTTTTATAAACTAAAAAAGATAAATTTATCAATGAAACAACTATCAAGAAAAAATTGTTTTTTAGTTAAAGATGTAATTTCAAAATTTTATAAACGCAAAATAGTTTATAAATCACCAAATGATTTATTGATTAATAAAAAAAAGATTTGTGGTATTTTGCAAGAAAAAATCAATAAATCAGGGAATGATTATCTAATTGTTGGTATTGGATTTAATTTGATTAAAAGTCCTATAATCCCCAACTATCCTACAACTAATTTATTTGAAATCACTAAAAAAAAAATAAAAACTGAAATATTTATGAGTCAATTAAAAATATCTTTTGGTAAGTTTTTGTCACAATATTATACAACTAAATAGATGATTATTTTAGGTGACATAGGAAATACTGAGACAAAAATTTGTTTGGTTAATAACAATGATAAAATCACAAAAAAGATTGTAATTCCTTCAAAAGGTAAAAAACTAAGTTTATTGAACAAATATTTTAAAAAATTAGATTTTTCCTCAATAGATAAAATTTTATTTTGTAGTGTTGTACCATCAACCTATAAGGAACTAAAAAGATATTTCTACAATAAAACAAAAGTTAGGTGTCACGAATTAAAAGAGCTTAATTTGAAGAAAATTTTAAAAATTGATGTGAATTATAAGCAAGTAGGGTCAGATAGATTAGCAAATGCAATAAGTGTTACGCAAAAAAACAAAAATTTTATTATTTTAGATTTTGGTACCGCAACAACATTTGATGTTTTAATTGGCAATAATTACAAAGGTGGAATTATATCTCCAGGTATTCAAATTTCTCTTAACACACTTTCAGACAAAGCATCATTAATTCCAAAGATTGACTTAAAGAAAATAACAAAAGTAATTGGAAAAGATACTACATCAGCAGTCCGCTCAGGTTTTTTCTGGGGATATACTGGATTAATTGACAATGTTGTAAATTTAATTAAGAAAGAGACAAAAAAGTCTTTTAATATAATTACTACTGGAGGTTTTTCTAAATTGTTTAAAAACTCTATTAGTAAAAAAGTTAAAAGGAATAATGATATAACAATTAACGGCTTAATTAAGGCTTCAAAATTAATTAAATAATATGAAAGATGAATTTTTATTTTGTCCATTAGGTGGCTCTGGTGAGATAGGGATGAATATGAATTTATTTGGCTATGGTCAGCCAGGAGACCATAAATGGATTATGGTTGATATAGGTGTTACTTTTGCTGATGACACAGTTCCAGGTATTGATTTAATTTATCCTGACCCAGGATTCATTCAAGAAAGAAAAGATAATCTATTAGGAATTGTCTTAACACATGCTCACGAAGATCACATAGGTGCCGTAGCTCATTTATGGCCAAAATTTAAATGTAAACTTTATGCTACTCCTTTCACAGCTGTTTTAATAAGAGAAAAATTTAGAGAAAAAAATATCGATATTACTAATGACTTACAAATTGTAGAACTAAACGGAAAGGTAAGTTTAAATCCTTTTGAGATTGAATATATCACTTTAACCCATTCTATTTTAGAACCGAATGGCCTTAGAATTCAAACACCAGCAGGTATTGTTTTACATACTGGTGACTGGAAAGTTGACCCAAATCCCCTGATTGGTGCAGAGATTAATTCTAAGAGATTAAAAGAAATTGGTGATGAAGGTGTCCTAGCAATGATTTGTGACTCTACTAATGTTTTTAGTGCTGGGCGCTCAGGTTCTGAATTAGACGTGAGAAAAAGTATGTTGAACATAATGAGTAGGTTAAAAAAAAGAATTATAATAACCTCATTCGCATCAAACGTTGCAAGAATGGAATCAGCTTTTTATTGTGCGGAAAAAACAGGAAGACAAATTTCTCTTGTTGGCAGATCCATGCACAGAATATATAAAGCAGCTAGACAATGTGGATATCTTAAAAATACCATTGAACCAATAGATCCAAGAGAAGCAAAAAATTTTGCTAGAGAAAAAATTGTATATCTTTGTACAGGTAGCCAGGGTGAACCAATGGGAGCAATGATGAGAATTTCAAATTATACGCATCCTGATGTATTTATTGAAAAAGGTGATGCAGTAATTTTTTCCTCAAAAATAATACCAGGAAATGAAAAAAAACTTTACAAACTTCACAATCAATTAGTCAAAGACGGAATAGAGGTAATTTCAGAGGAGAGTGAATTTATTCATGTTTCTGGGCATCCAAATAGAGAAGATTTAAAAGATATGTATGATTGGGTTAAACCAAAATGTATAATTCCTGTGCACGGAGAACATAGACATATGATTGAGCATATTGCTTTTGCTAAAGAAATGCAGGTACCGTATCCTGTTCAAGTAGAAAATGGTGATATAGTAAAATTAGCTCCAGGAGAATATCCAGAAGTCTATGATAAAGCCCCTAGTGGAAGGCTATATCTGGATGGTAATGTAAGTGTTGAGGAAAATTCTCAATCAATAAAAGATAGAAAAAATTTAGGATCTAATGGTTATCTTGAAATCACTATTTTAATTACCACCAAGGGAAATATTCACAATAATCCAATAATAAACTATAGAGGATTACCAATTTACGAAACGGATGAATTTATTTACTTATTAGAGGAAGAAATAGAAAAAACAGCAAAAACTTTTAATATTGGAAATAAAAGTCAAAGGCATAATCTCATAGATGCACTCAAAATTGCAGCTAGAAGATTTACAAAAGAAAAAACTGGCAAAAGACCTTTCACCAATATTAACTTAGTTGATATTTAATGAGTGCTACCGGACTTGCTATAATATATATAATCATATGGTGGATTGTTTTTTTTGCGATTCTACCTATTGATGTAGATAGAATAAAGATTGAAAAAATAGAAGGTGAGGATCCTGGATCACCAGAAAATCCTAAAATTTTAAAAAAATTCATTTATTGCACTGGAATAACAACTCTTTTATTCACAGTTATATATTTGTTAATGAGGTTTGAATATTTAAACTTAAGAAATATAATTACTTAACATGTATATTTCAAAATCTTTTATTCCAATTTTAAAGAATAATCCCTCAGAGGCAAAAATTAAATCCCACCAATTAATGTTAAGAGTTGGTATGATAAAACAATCATCAGCAGGTATATATTCTTGGTTACCACTTGGCTTTAAAGTAATGAAGAAAATTGAAAAAATTGTAAGGGAAGAACAAGATAGAATTGGTGTTCAAGAAATTTTAATGCCAACAATACAATCTAGCGAAATTTGGAAAGAAAGTGGAAGATATAAAGATTATGGTGAGGAAATGCTAAGAATAAAAGATCGTCAAAATCGTGAAATGTTGTATGGGCCCACAAATGAGGAGTTGATAACAGATATATTTAGATCCTCGATTAAATCATATAAATCTCTTCCACAGCTTTTATATCATATTCAATGGAAATTTAGAGATGAGATTAGACCAAGATTTGGAATAATGAGATGTAGAGAGTTCTACATGAAGGATGCTTACTCTTTTGATATATCTGATGAGGAAGCACTTTTTTCTTATAATAAATTTTTCTTGTCATATCTTAAAACATTTAAGAAATTAAATCTTAAAGCAATACCAATGGCAGCAGAGACGGGTCCAATTGGAGGAAGTCTGTCTCATGAGTTTATTATTTTAGCTGAAACTGGTGAAAGTAAAATTTTTACTGACAAAAGAGTTTTTGATTTAAGTATAGATAATGCAAAATTAGAAAAACAATCTTTAGAGAATATGAGAAAAGAATATGAACAATATTATTCAGTTACCGATGAAAAATTTGATAAAACTGAATTTGAAAAAAAAGTTTCTGAAAAAAATAGACTCATAACAAAGGGAATTGAGGTTGGTCATATCTTTTATTTTGGAGCCAAGTATTCTAAACCAATGGGCGCATCAGTTGATTTGCCAGGTGGAAAAAAAGATTTTGTTAAAATGGGTTCTTACGGCATAGGAGTTTCTAGATTAGTAGGCGCGATAATAGAGGCTAAATATGATGAAAAAAATGAGGTCATGAAATGGCCAATTTCTATTGCTCCATATCATGTTGCGATAATTCCAATGATTAATAAAAATGATAATTCACAATTAGATAAAGCAAATAATATTTTTTCTGAGCTAAAAAAAAACAATATCGATGCAATAATTGACGATACTGATGAAAATATTTCATCAAAAATTAAGAAAATAAATTTAATTGGAGTGCCTTTTCAAATTATCATCGGCAAACAATCAGTAGGTGATAAATTGGAGTTTAAAGAAGTAGAGGGGGAACCTCAAATGATTGAATTAAAAGATGTTATTAAAATAATAAATAAACAAAAAGAAAAAAATTGATTTCTCAATTAGAAAAAGAAATTACCTTTAGATTTTTAAGAGCTAGAAAGAATGATGGTTTTTTAAACATTATTTCCATTTTCTCATTTATAGGTATAGGACTTGGAGTTGCTGTATTAATTATTGTTATGTCAGTTATGAATGGTTTTAGAACAGAATTAATTAATAAAATTGTTGGATTTAATCCACATATAACAGTGAAACCATACGAAGAGAGGATATCAAATAAAAAATTAGACAATCAAAATTTGAAATCAATTTCTCAAAATTTGATTTTTAGTAATTCTGGAGAGGGAATAATTATAAAAAAAGACATTACAAAAGGTATTTTCTTACGAGGATATACAGCTAATGATTTTTCCAAATTAAATATTGTGAATAACGAAAATTTTGTAGGTAATAGAAACAAATTACTGAATGATTATATATCTATTAGTAAAGAATTAAGTTTTTCACTAGATGTAAATATTGGAGATGAAATTACGTTAATGTCTTCATCTGGAGTTCAAACTATAATTGGCAACCTTCCTAAGCAAAAAAAACTCACAGTTGTCTCTCTTTTTGATAGTGGTATGATTGATTTTGACAATAATGTTGTTTTTATAAATCTTTTTACATTAGAGGAATTATTTAATTTAAGAATAAAAAATCGTAATTTAGAAATCTACTTAAAAAATCCACAAAATATAGAGTATCAAAAAACTATAGTTCAAAAAATTTTTAACAATGAATTCATTTATACTTGGTCTGACATGAATAAATCTTTATTTTCTGCCTTAAAAGTAGAAAGAAATGTTATGTTCATAATTTTAACTTTAATTATAATTGTAGCAGCTTTTAATATCATATCTGGTTTGACAATTTTGGTAAAAAATAAAACTAAAGAGATTGCAATCTTAAAATCGATAGGAGTTTTAAATAAGTCGATTATAAAAATTTTCTTTCTCATTGGGGTATTGATTGGAACCACAGCTACAATGTTTGGAATAATTTTAGGTGTAACTTTCTCAATGTATGTTGAAAATTTGAGACAATTTCTAAGTAAAATATTCAATATAACATTATTTCCTGAGGAAATATATTTTTTGAGCTCTATGCCATCGGAAATAAACCCAATGTCAATTTTAATTATTTCAGTTTGTTCCGTGCTGATATCTGTTCTAGTCTCTATATTTCCAGCTTTTAAAGCAGCTAAACTTGATCCTGTAAAATCGTTAAAATATGAGTAGTTTAATTCAAATAAATAACCTTAATAAATCTTTTGACGGAATAAAGAAAACTAAGGTTCTAAAAAAAATTTCATATAATTTTAAAAAAGGTAAAATTTATTCTTTGATGGGTCCTTCAGGCTCTGGTAAATCAACTTTATTAAATCTTTTATCTTTAATAGACAGACCCACGTCGGGGTCAGTTTTTTTTGAGAATAAAATACTTAATTACAAAGACTCAAGTAAAAATGATACTTTAAGAGCCAATAAAATTGGAATAGTTTATCAACAAGATAACTTACTCCCAGATTTTACTGCATTAGAGAACATTTACTTAGCTGCTTTGGCTGGAGGTAATAGTAAAGAAATTTCAATAGATAAGGCAAAATACTTATTAAAAAAAGTAGGATTGTTAAATAGATCGGAACATTTACCATCTGAATTATCAGGTGGTGAAAAACAAAGAGTCTCGATTGCTAGAGCAGTTGTAAACAATCCACAAATAATTTTAGCTGATGAGCCAACTGGAAGTTTAGATACAGAAACCGCTAAAGAAGTTTTTGAACTTTTAAAAAAACAACTAAACCCCCAAAGATTAATAATATTTGCAACTCATAATAGATTTTTCGCTAATAAGGCGGATTGCTTATTGGAATTAAATGATGGTAATATAAAGACCATTAATGCTCGAGTCTAAATATCAAAAGTTTAATCATTTAAAGATACACACACAATATTCTATATGTGAAGGTGCAATAAAAATAGATGATCTAAAAGAATTTTCAAAAGAAAATAAGATTAAATCATTAACTATATGTGATACATCTAATTTATGTGGAGCATTAGAATTTTCAGAAAAATTATCTAAGATAGGCACTCAACCAATCATAGGAACTCAAATAAATTTTAGATACGAGGAAACTATTGGATTATTACCATTATTTGCCCTGAATGAGGTTGGCTACAAAAGAATTATCGAACTCTCGTCATTGTCATACCTAAATAACAATCAATTATCTGAACCTAATGTACCTTTGGAAGAATTATTAAAAACAGATGATGGTATAGCTATATTTTCTGGCACTGCCTTTGGTTTGTTTGGAAATTTATTTGATAAAGGTAAGCTTTCAGATATTGAAAAAATTTATTCTAAATTAAAGTCAATCTTTAATGATAGATTTTATATAGAAATACAACGTCATGGTGACCATAATGAGGATATTTTTGAAAAATTTAATTTAAAGACGTCTGCTGATTTAGAAATTCCTTTAATAGCAACAAATGAAACTTTTTACATCGGTAAAGATATGCATGAGGCACATGATGCTTTGATCTGTATTAAAAATAAAACTTATATTCAAGAGAAGAAAAGAGTAAAATTCAGTAAAAATCACTATTTGAAAAATGATAATGAGATGTATGAGCTATTTAGTGATATTCCTGAGGCTTTAGAGAATAATTATCATTTTCCTTTTAGATGTAGTTTTAAACCATCTTTCTCAAAACCAATCTTGCCAAATATAAGTTCTGAAAAAGAGGGAAATGCTGACGATATCTTAAAAAAAAATTCTATTGATGGACTTAAAGATAAATTCATTAATATTTTCGAAAAAAAAAATCAAAACTTGTCTACAGATAAAGATTATTTGAAATACTTAGATAGACTTAATCATGAATTGGATATTATAATAGAAATGAGATATTCAAGTTATTTTTTAATCGTATCAGACTATATTAAATGGGCAAAAAAAAATGATATACCAGTTGGTCCAGGTAGAGGGTCAGGTGCTGGATCATTAGTTGCTTGGTGTCTTTCGATAACTGATGTTGATCCAATAAAATTTAACCTAATTTTTGAAAGATTCTTAAATCCTGATCGTATATCTATGCCAGATTTTGATATAGATTTTTGTGAGGAAAAAAGAGATTCAGTTTTTAAATATTTAACCAAAAAATACAAAGATAGTGTTGCACACATAATTACCTTTGGAAAATTAAAAGCGAGAATGGTAATTCGTGATGTAGGCCGTGTTATGGGTCTTTCTTACGGTTTTGTAGATAGCATTTCAAAAATGATTCCATTTGATCCCTCAAGACCTCAAAATTTAACAGAGTGCATTGCTGGAGAACCAAGATTACAGAAGTTAATTAATGAGGATCCAAGGGTGCAAAAACTAATTGATCTATCTTTAAAACTTGAGGGATTAAACCGTAATGTTGCTACTCATGCGGCAGGAGTTGTTATAGCTGATAAAAAGCTTACAGATATAGTTCCATTATATAAAGATAATACTGCTAATTTACTTTTACCCTCAACTCAATTTGATATGTATTCAGCTGAAAATGCCGGTTTAATAAAATTCGATTTCTTAGGTCTAAAAACATTAACAGTAATTAATAATACACAAAATTTAATAAGAAAAAAAAATAAAGATTTCAATATAGAATATATAAATTATGAAGATCAAAAAGTTTTTGATTTATTGTCTTCCGGTAAAACAGTTGGATTATTTCAGATAGAAAGCGCAGGGATGAGGGAAGCATTAATGCAGATGAAACCAAATCATATTGAAGATATTATAGCTTTAGTAGCACTTTACAGACCGGGGCCGATGAGCAACATTCCTATATATAATGATTGTAAACATGGAAAACAAAAACCAGATTATCTTCATCCATTATTAGAAGAAATTTTAAAGCCTACTTATGGTGTTATAATTTATCAAGAGCAAGTAATGCAAATTGCACAAAAACTCTCTGGTTTTACAGCAGGGCAAGCAGATATTTTAAGAAGAGCCATGGGAAAAAAAAAGAGAGCTGAATTAGAAAAACAAAAGATGAATTTCATCTCTGGTGCAGTTAACAATGGTATAAGTAAAGACATTGCTGCTGGGATATTTCTTAAAATAGAACCTTTTGCAGAGTATGGTTTTAATAAAAGTCATGCTGCAGCTTATGCAATTATTTCATATCAGACAGCATATCTCAAAGCATATTACCCAAAAGAATTTATAGCAGCATCAATGACAATGGACATATCTAATCAAAATAAATTGAGTGAATTTTATGAGGAGCTTAAGAGATTAGATATTGAAATTTATAGGCCAGATATAAACGCGTGTTTTGCTGACTTTAGAAATGATGATAAAAAATTTTATTATGCGTTAGGTGGAATTAAAGCAGTTGGGTATGAAGCTGTATCTAACATCATTAAAGAGAGACTAAGCAATGGTAAATTTAGCTCGATAAATGATTTTATCAAAAGAGTAAATCCTAAAGATATTAATAAGCTCCAGTTAGAAGGTTTGGTTAAAGCTGGGGCTTTTGATTGTATTAATGAAAACAGGCTAGCATTATTTAATTCAATACCCAGTCTAATTATAAAATCAAAAAATATTTTTGAAAATAAATCAGCAAACCAAACCGATTTATTTAATAGTAATGAAAATGACAAAGATGATTTTATACCAAACATAGATGATTGGAAGTTCGAGGAAAGATTATCTAAAGAATTTGAAGCTGTAGGTTTTTTTATCTCTGATCATCCATTAAATCAATTTAAAGAGTCTTTTAAAGACTATAATATAATAAACTTTCAGAGTTTAAGTAATTTGAATGATAACAAAGATCACAATATTGCAGCAACTTTGTTAAAAATCCAGGAACGGAAAACATCCAAAGGGAACTCGTATGGAGTTTTAAAACTAACTGATCTTTCCGGCGTATTCGAATTATTTATATTTTCTGATATTTTAGAATCTAATCGAAATATTTTAAAAGAGGGAAATTCTTTTATCTTAACACTAGTAAAGTCTGTTTCAGATGAAAATAATAGATTTAAAAGATTAAATGTTAAAAAAATTATATCACTTAAAGATTTACTAAATAATCCTATAAAAAATGCTTCTTTTAAACTTAATTCATTAAAAGATCTAAATGAACTCTCAAAATTTTTAATTGATCCAGGCAATACCAATATAAGCGTAGAAATTGTCGAAAATAATAAAATCTTTTACTTTAAGTTGCAAAATGGAAGAAATTTAGAAAGAAAAACACTTAATCTAATTAGAAACAAAGAAATTTCTTCAATAATTAATTAAATTAAGCTTGTTTAATTTTTAAAATTTTTGTAAACATACCGCAAATTAATTAACACGCACACAGTTATTGGTTTTATACCTCCGGTCCTTAAATGGAGATTACTGTGGTGGCTTAACCGGGAAAAAATATGAAAATACCAAACTTAACAATACAACAATTATTAGAAGCTGGAGTTCATTTAGGACACAAAACTTTAAGATGGAATCCAAAAATGAAGAAGTATATTTTTGGTAAGAGAGACTCCATACACATCATCGATCTTACTCAAACATTGCAGCTAACTAAAATAGCTTTAGAAAAAGTCTATGAGACAATTTCAAATAACGGTAAAATTTTATTTGTTTCCACAAAAAAACAAGCATCCGAGGCCATTGCGGAAGTAGCAAAAGAGACAGATCAATACTTTGTAAATTACAGATGGTTAGGAGGAATGTTAACTAATTGGGGAACTATATCAAATTCAATTAAAAAACTTAAAAAGTTAGAAATTGATTTGGCTGCTGAAAATAGAGGTTTTACTAAAAAAGAATTATTAAAAATGAGTGTAAAAAAAGATAAATTACAAAGATCTTTGGGAGGAATTTCTGAAATGAAAAAAATTCCTGATCTAGTTTTTATAATAGATACCAACTATGAATCTTTAGCAATCCAAGAGTCGTCTAAATTGGGCATTCCAATTATAGCTATACTTGATAGCAACTCTAATCCAGATGGAATTGATTTTCCAATCCCAGGAAATGATGATGCAAGAAGATCAATTGATCTTTATTGCTCTTTAATAAAAGAAACTATAATTAGTGCCAAAAAAAGTGTACCTATCGATGATTTAAAAAAATCTGTAGATAAAATTGAAGAAAAAAAAAGTACTAAAACAGTTCAAGAAATTGATAGAGAAAAACTAGATAAAAAATTTTTAGAAAAAAAGAAGGAAAAATTAAATTAATATGAGCAACATTGAAAAAGTTAAAAAACTCAGACAGGCAACTGGGGCGGGATTTAAAGATTGTAATTTAGCTATCAAAGAGTCCGCGGGTGATCTGGACAAAGCTATTGAAATTTTAAGAATAAAAGGTATTTCAAAAGCATCAAAGAAAATGTCTAGAGATGCAAAAGAGGGTGTTGTTGCGATAAGTGGAGATAATAAAAAAACATCAATTATAGAAGTTAATTGTGAGACAGATTTTGTCGCTAAAAATGAAAATTTTGTTGATTTTGTAAAGGAACTTAGTGAGCTAAATAATCAAAAAGACTCTAAAATTGAAGAACTAAAAAAAACAAAGATGAAAAATGGAAATACAGTTGATGATACGTTAGTAGCATTAATAGCTAAAATCGGTGAAAAAATTACTATTGGTAAAGCAAAAACAATTTCTAATACATCATCAATAAATTATCAATATTTGCATACTGTTGTTAAAGATAACTTAGCAAAATTAGCAGTAGTTGTTTCGTTAGAAACCAAGAATGAGTCTGAAGAAGTAAAAACTTTTGGTAAACAATTGTCTATGCACATTGCAGCAACAAATCCATTGGCTTTAGAGTCGAGTTTAATTGATAAAGCTCTAATAAATAAAGAACAGGAATTAGTTACAGAAGAACTTAAGAATTCAGGCAAACCAGAGGATATTGCTAAGAAAATAAGTTTAGGTAAAATGAATAAATTTAAAGAAGATAATGCTCTTTTAACACAAGCCTGGGTAATGGAACCTAAAAAGAAAGTAAAAGATATAATTAAAGAACTTTCTGTTAATGATTTAAAAATAAGGGAGTTTAGTAGAATAAAAATAGGCGAATAAATGTTTGATGAAAAATCACATAGCCTCAAAATGGATAAAGCTATTGAGGTTTTTTCAAAGGAATTATCCTCATTAAGAACAGGAAGAGCTAATGCGGCAATGCTCGATATTATAAAAGTTGACGTATATGGTCAAAAATTGCCCATCAATCAAATTGCTAGCATTACAACCCCTGAACCCAGAATGATTAATATACAAGTATGGGATCAAAATAACGTCCCTCTAATTGATGGAGCAATTAAAAAGTCTGAGTTGGGTCTTAATCCACAAATAGATGGTCAACTAATAAGATTACCTATACCTGAATTAAACGAGGAAAGGAGAATGGAGATTAAGAAATTAATTAAGTCTATGGGCGAAAAATGTAAAATTTCAATAAGAAATATTCGTAGAGACGCAAATGAGGAGCTTAAAAATTTACTAAAATCAAAAAAAATAGGTGAGGATGAAGAAAAATCTTTTGAGAAGAGTATTCAAAATATAACTGATAAACATACCCAGACAGTTGATGAAAAAGTTTCAAGTAAAGAAAAAGAAATAATGACCATATGAACCCATTAAAACATGTAGCCATCATAATGGATGGTAACGGCAGATGGGGTTTAAGGTATAAGAATTCAAGAAACGCTGGTCATAAGGCAGGTTTAAACACTGTTGAAAAAATAATTAAAGAGACAATTAAAAATAAAATAAAATTTTTAACTTTATACGCATTTTCTACAGAAAATTGGAAAAGACCAAAAAAAGAAATAAATTACCTATTTAAGTTACTAGAAAATTTTTTAACAGATAAGATTGACGATTTGAGTAAACAGAATATTAAGATTAAGATAATTGGAATAAAAAATTTTTCTCCAAAACTTAACAAACTTTTAGATATTTCAGAAAAAAAAACCTTTAAAAATAATAAACTGCAAATCAATTTAGCTCTAAACTATGGTTCTAAATCAGAGTTAGTCAACGCTTTTAAGGTTTTAGTAAAAAATAAAGATAAAATTAATGAAAGTAATTTAACAAAATACTTGCAAACACAAAATATACCTGATCCAGACTTACTTATAAGGACAGGTAATACAAAAAGATTGAGTAACTTTCTTTTGTGGCAACTTGCTTATTCTGAGATTTTTTTTGAAAAAAAACTATGGCCCGAGTTTAATGAACATGATTTTAATAAAATCATTAAATCTTTTAAAAAAATAAAGAGAAACTTTGGTAATATTTAATGAAACAGGAGTTTCAAAAAAGAGTCTTAAGTTCACTAATACTTTTTCCTTTATCTTTATTTTTTATAATTGAAGGAAGTTTTTTATTTAATCTTTTTATCGTAATTTGTTTTATGGTTACATCATATGAGTGGCATAAGATGAGTTGCAAAAAACCATATTATTTGATTGGATTACTATTTTTATTTATTTCTTTTTATTCTGCATACAAAATAAGAACAACTATGAATGGAGATTATATATATTTTATTATCATTCTTTTAATTTGTATTTTGACAGATATAGGTGGATATATTTTTGGTAAAATTTTAAAAGGACCTAAATTGACAAAGATAAGTCCAAAAAAAACCTACTCTGGTTTAATTGGTGGTTTCTTGTTATCAATTGGAGTTTTTTTTTTAATTTTTTCTTCTGGTTTATTTATAAATACACAAGAATTGAATTCTAATATATTTTTATTAATATTATTAATTTCTGCGATTAGTCAAATAGGTGATATAATAATTTCATATTTTAAAAGATTATCAAAAATAAAAGATACGGGAAAAATAATTCCTGGTCATGGAGGTTTACTGGATAGGATAGATGGTATGATATTTGCTTTCCCTTCCGCCTATATAATCTTTAAAATAAATATATTTTAATATTTTTAAATGAAAAAAAAGATAGCTATTCTAGGTTCAACTGGTTCAATTGGTAAAACTTTAATTAATATAATTAAAAAAGATCAAAAAAACTTTGAAATAATCTTGTTATCAGCAGATGGCAATTATAAGGAACTATTAAAACAGGCAAATTATTTTAAAGTAAAAAATTTAATAATTATAAACCACAAAAGCTATCTTAAAATTAAAAAAAAAAAGATATCTAGGAATATTAAAATTTATAATAATTTTGATAATTTAAAAGAAATATTCAAAAAAAAAACACATTACACTATGAGCTCGATTTCAGGTATCGAAGGATTAAAACCTACGATTGAAATGATTAAATATACTAATCAAATAGCTATTGCTAACAAGGAGTCGATTATTTGTGGGTGGGATTTAATTAATAATGAATTAAAAAAATATAAAACTAAGTTCATACCAGTGGACTCTGAACATTTTTCAATTTGGTACGCATTAATGGGCATTAACAAAAAAATTATTGATAAAATTTATTTAACAGCATCTGGTGGTCCTTTTTTAAGATATCCAAAAAAAAAATTCAAAAAAATTAAAATCAAACAAGCTATAAAACATCCAAACTGGAAAATGGGAAAAAAAATTTCAATAGACTCTGCAACGATGATGAATAAAATTTTTGAAATAATAGAGGCAAAAAAAATTTTTGATATTCCTTATGCAAAATTATCAATAATTATTCATCCAAAATCTTACGTTCATGCAATATTAAGATTTAAAAATGGGCTAACCAAAATAATTGTACACGACACGAATATGCAAATACCAATATTTAATAGTCTTTATAATTCAAATCGACAGATAAGGTCAAAAAAAATTGATTTAAAAACTTTAAATAATCTAGAATTTCAGAATATTGATCTAAAACGTTTTCCTGTCGTTAAATTATTAAAAAAATTACCTGAAAAAAACTCTTTATTTGAAACTGCTTTAGTTTCAGTGAATGATAAATTAGTCAAATTATTTTTAAATAATAGAATTAAATTTACTGATATTTC
>CABZHM010000004.1 GCA_902525625.1 uncultured Pelagibacteraceae bacterium
CTGATCATATGAGAGAAATGAAAGATAGAGCAATACTATGTAATATTGGTCATTTTGATAATGAAATTCAGGTTGATGCTTTAAAAAATTATAAATGGACAGAGATTAAACCTCAAGTCCATGAGATCGAATTACCAAGTAAAAAAAGGATAATTCTTTTAGCGGAGGGCAGACTAGTCAATCTAGGATGTGCAACTGGGCACCCAAGCTTCGTGATGAGTGCATCATTTACTAATCAAGTAATTGCACAAATAGAACTTTGGAACAACCACAAAGATTATCAAATTTTGATTTTGTGACAGAGTCATTAACATTTATAGCTGGAACTAACAGTGATTTGTCTTTTTCCATTTTATTAAGCGCTTTTATTCCAGTTGTAGTTTCTTCAGAAACGCCTTTAACGTCTTTTAATAAATCTTTATATTCTTTATGCATTATTGCAGTAAGATCACCACCATCATCTAAAAGCATGTTTGGTTTCCAATCTTTATTTCCTATGATTGTTTGTTTAATACACCATAAATATTCCTCTTCTGTCTCACCTTTCCAAGCATAAACGGGTATTCCTGCTTTAGCTATAGCCGCAGCTGCATGGTCTTGAGTAGAAAAAATATTGCAAGATGACCACCTTACTTCTGCACCCAAATTGGCTAATGTTTCAATTAAGACTGCTGTTTGAATAGTCATGTGCAAACAACCAATAATCTTTGCTCCTTTAAGAGGGGATTTGCCCTTATATTCGTCTCTTAATGCCATCAATCCAGGCATCTCGCTTTCGGCTATTGAGATTTCCTTACGACCAAATTCTGCTAGAGAAATATCTTTAACTTTAAAATCTTCCATGTTGTGAATCTTCTAACAACAAAGTTTTAATTAATCAATAGAACTTTACAACATTGGGAAAATGACTTCCATTCTTGCACCCCTTTTATCAGTACGATTTGATGCTTTGATGGAACCATTATGTAGATCTACTAAATTTTTAACAATATTTAGTCCTAAACCAGAATGTTGGCCAAATTTATCTGGCCTATTACTGTAAAATCTATTGAAAATTTTGTTAGTGTCTTTCTCCTTAAATCCATTTCCTTCATCTAAAATATCAATATAAATTTTTTTGTCCTCCGATTGTGAAACTTTTACAATTATATTTTTATTATCCTCACTAAAAGATATTGCATTATCTAAAAGATTTGCAATTATTTGTTCTATTCTATTTTCAATACCGTTAATGAAATAATTTTTCTTTCCGTCGTTTTCATAAGAAATTTCTATTCCTCTTTTTACTTTGTAAATGTTGTTAAAATCATCAACAACAGACTTTATAATAAGTTCAATATCTAGTTTTTTTATCTTTTCTTTACTTAAGGCCACCTCATCTTTTAGCATTTGAGAATAATCCGTGATAAGTCTTTCTATTCTCTGAACATCATGACTCAAGATATTTATCAATTTTAATCTTTGATCTATATCATTTGTATCTTGGAGAATTTCTGATGCACTTTTAAGAGAGGCTAATGGATTTCTGATCTCGTGTACAAGATCTGTTGAAAAATTTTCAGCTTGTGAAATTCTTTTCTGTAGTTCTAAGGTCATATCATCTAGAGAACTGGAGAGTAATCCAAGTTCATCATTCCTAAGTTTTAAATTCTCAATGTTTGTTATCTTTGAATTTTTTTCTTTAATTGTTTTTGTATAAGTAACTAAATTTTTTATCGGTTTCAAAAAATATCTATTTAAAACAAATGAAAAAATAAAGATTACTATTCCAACAGCAATAGCTGTTCTGATAATAAAAGTTTTTCTTTCGTCAATGGCAGTTTTAATATCGTTTGCATTTTCGCTAATTGCTAGATATCCAATATTTTTATCGTTATTCATTACATTTTTAATAGTAGTTAGTTTAAATTTGTTAAATTCATCTTCGGTAAATGTAAAAGGTATCCCATAATTTTTAGAGTCAACATAATTAGACAGGATATCTCCTAGTGATACATTATTTTCATTACCCATATTTATATTCTTATCCTCAGTTATTTCTTTTATTTTATTCTCGTTTAATATATCTAATTCTACTATATCTAATCTTGTTGAAAATGATCTTGGGTCAAGGTCTAAGGTATCTGTATCCCCAATTAAGTTTAATTCATTATCAAAAAAAATAACTCTATCTAAATTTTGAAAAAGAAATCTTGTAGAAAATAAAAATTTTCTTATATCTCCCTCAGTAAATTTAACATTTAACCTATTGAGATTATCAATAGTGTTATTAATAATTTCGATATGATTGGATGATTTTTTCTTTATTAAGTTTGGCTGGACGTTTTCTAAATATATAAATGTAAACAATCCAATTACTGTAAAAAAAATTAAATTTATGAATAAAAATTTTTTTAATATAGAGAAATTTTTAAGAAGGTTGCTTATCATTAGCTAACATTCCATCTGTACCCACTTCCATATCTAGTCTCAATAGCTGAAAAATCTGGATCAACCTTTTTAAATTTTTTTCTTATTCTCTTTACATGACTGTCAATAGTGCGATCTTCAATATCTGTATCCTCTCTGTAAGCAATATCCATCAATTGTGCTCTTTCTTTTATAATACCAGGCCTTTTTGCTAATTCTTTAACAAGTAAGAATTCTGTAGTAGTTAATTTATCAGGTAATTGTTTGCCATTCCATTCACATTCCAATTGTGAGGGATCTAGTTTTAATTTTCCATGAGAGATAATACTCTTATTTTCCTCAATAGTATCTTTTGTATCTTTTTTTCTCAGTTGAACTCTAATTCTCTCAATTAATACTTTTATTGAGAAACCCCCAGATTTTTTGACAAAATCATCTGCCCCTAATTTCAGCCCAAGCAATTCATCTATCTCGTCATCTTTGGAAGTTAAAAATATCACTGGCAATGAAGTTTTTTTTCTCAATTTTTTTAATAATTCTTCTCCATCCATTTTTGGCATTTTTATATCGATAATCGCTAAATCTGGCGGAGTTCTTGTTAATCCAATTAATGCGCTCTCACCATCTATATATGTTTGAACCTTAAAACCTTCTTTTTCTAAAGCTATACTGAGGCTTGTAAGGATGTTTCTATCATCATCAATCAAAGCAATTGTTTGTTTATGCATACTACAATATAAAAATACTAAATTGTTCTAATTTGGGCAATCAAATTAAATTAATGAAGTGAACCCCAATTATCGCCAGTATTTAAATCTACGGTTAAAGGTATCGAAAATGAATGGTGATCGCTATTAACAACACTGGTCATTTCGTCAATAATTATTTTGCTTATTCTTTTTACATCTGTTTTTGGAGTTTCAAAAATTAACTCATCATGAATTTGTAAAAGTATTTTTGTTTTTTTATTCTTTTCCTCTAATAGTTTTTTTTGCAATCTTATCATTGCTAATCTCATAATTTCAGACGCAGATCCCTGTATTGGAGCATTTATCGCTGCTCTTTCTTGAAAATTTCTTACATTGTAATTTTTATCATTAATGCTAACGAAATGTGATTTTCTTCCAAAAATATTATTTACGAAACCACTTTTTCTGCAAAATTTAATAGTACTCTCCATATAAAATTTAATTTCAGGAAATTTTGCAAAGTATGAATTCAAAAATTCTTCTGCTTCGTGGTTGGAAACGTTAATTTGTTTTGCTAATCCATATTGTGAAATTCCATAAATTATACCAAAGTTAATTGCTTTTGCTTTTCTTCTCTGATCATCATTAACTTTTCTGATATCAATATTGAAAATCTGACTTGCCGTTAAAGAGTGTATATCCTCATTATTTTTAAAAGCTTTTTTAAGTTCTTTTACATCAGCAATATCTGCTAAAATTCTCATTTCAATTTGATTGTAATCTGCAGAAATCAAAGAATGTCCTTTCTCTGCTATAAATGCTTTTCTGATATCTTTTCCATCCTCAGACTTTATTGGAATATTTTGTAGATTTGGTTCACTGGAGGCTAATCTACCTGTAGTAGTAGCAGCAAGTAAAAAAGAGGTGTGTACTCTTTTTGTTTTAGGATTAATGTGCTCTGGTAGAGTATCTGAATAAGTATTTTTTAATTTTGATATTTGTCTCCAATCCAAAACTAATTGTGGAAATTTATGACCTTTAAAAGCTAAATCTTCTAAAACTGCTGCACTAGTAGCGAAACTACCTTTTTTAGTTTTTTTTAGATCAGCAATTTTGAGCTCATTATACAAAACTTCACCAAGTTGTTTTGGCGATGCAATATTAAATTCCTTTTTTGATATTTTAAAAACTTCTTTTTGAATTTTTAAAATTTTTTTTTGAAAATTTGAGGATAAAATTTTAAGGAACTTATTATCTATTTTAATTCCTTCAATCTCCATATTTGCAAGAATTGTTATCATTGGTTTTTCAAAAAGTTCGTAAACATTTATCATTTTTTCATCTTTAAGACTTTTATAAAATTTTTTATAAAGTCTATAAGTAATATCGGCGTCTTCAGCAGCGTAATTTGTTGCTTTTTCAAGATCCACTTCACTAAAATTTATTTCTTTTTTTCCAGTTCCCACCAAATCTTTAAAAGCTATTGTTTTATGACCTAAATGGATTTCAGATAGTGTATCCATATTATGCCTATTTTTCCCTGCATCGAGAACATATGACATAAGCATCGTATCCTCCATTGAGGTAAGTTTTATACCTTGCTTAAGTAAAACTATAAAATCAAACTTTATATTTTGACCAATTTTTTTAATACTAGGATCTTCAAGTAAAGGTTTTAATTTTTTTAAAACAAGGTCCTTATTAATATTTTTTTCAGTATTATGTTTAATAGGTATATAACAAGCTTTACTAATTTTTGAACTTAATGAAATTCCTATCAAATCTGCTTGATGAGGATCTAACGAACTTGTTTCAGTATCAACAGCAAGCTCTCCAACCTCCTCGGCTTCTTTAATGAAATCGTCTATTTCTTTTATATCATTAATTAAAATATAATTCTTATTTGAAATTTTTCCTTGAGTTTCAATAATTTTAGTATCTTTTTTTTTATCCTCAAAATTTGGCTCACCATAAGTTGAAATAGCTGAGCTAAGCAATCTATTGAATTCCATTTCCCGTAAAAATTTATAAAGCTTTTCTTTATTTATTTGTTTTAATTGAAATTCCTCTGGATTTTTTTCAATTGGAGCATCATTTTTCAATGTTACTAATTTTTTGCTGATTATGGCTTTGTCTTGATTTTCGAGTAAAGTTTCTCTTCTTTTGTTTTGTTTAATCTCACTTGCAGATTTTAGGAGAGTTTCCAAATCTCCATATTTATTTATCAACTCAGCTGCAGTTTTTACACCAATTCCTGGGACACCGGGTACATTATCACTACTGTCTCCGGCTAGTGCCTGAACATCTATCACCTTATTAGCTGTAACACCAAATTTTTTTTGAATATCTTCATCGTTAATAAATTTATTTTTCATTGGATCATAAATTCGAACACCTTTTTTATATAATTGCATTAAATCTTTGTCTGAAGAAACTATTGTCACCTTAGCCCCAACTTTTAAAATCATATCTGTATAGGTTGCTATTAAATCATCTGCTTCATAGTTAGTTAGCTCAACTGATGGTAAATTAAATGCTAATACAGACTTTCTAATATAATCGAATTGAGGTGCTAAATCATCAGGTGCTTCTGCTCTATTGGCTTTATAATCTTTATAAATTTCATTCCGAAATGTCTTTCTTGCTGAGTCAAAAATAACTGCAAAGTGAGATGGTTTTTGTAAATTTTCTTTTGATTTAGAATCTTCAAGAAGTTTAAAGAGCATACTACAAAAGCCACTTACAGCTCCGGTTGGCAAACCATCACTTTTTCTTGTTAAAGGCGGAAGCGCATAGTAAGCTCTAAATATATAGCCTGATCCATCAATCAAGTAAAAGTGATCTGTTTTTTGAATCTTACTCATTATAAATTAATATAGATTATTAAAAAAATAAGAGTATTATTATTTTATGGAACTTACTAAAAACATTATCAACAATTCGAAAATAATCAAATCAGCTATTTTGGTGATATTTGGGACAGCTTTACTGGCTATATCATCTAAGATACAAACTCCATTTACTTTAGTGCCCGCAACTATGCAAACTTTTGTAGTTATGTTTCTTGGAATTATATTGGGATATAAATTAGCAACACTAACTGTTATTTTATATTTGATTGAGGGATCTTTTGGACTACCAGTTTTTGCTAAAGGTGGTGGCATTGGATATCTTTTAGGTCCAACCGGAGGTTACTTAGTTGGTTTTATTTTTACTGCATTTTTTGCAGGTCATATAAATGAAAATAAAGACCCAATAATTGTGTTTTTATATTTATTATTTTCGGTAAGTTTAATTTATATTCTTGGATTAGGAGGTCTGTGGAATTATATGGGGTTCGATAAGACTTTTAATGATGTTTTCTCAGTTGGTGCAAAACCGTTTTTACTAATAGAAATCTATAAAATTTTGATTCTCACAGTGCTATCAAAACAATTACTAAAAATTAGGAAATTTACTTAGGAGATCTTTTAGATAAAATTCGTTGTAAAGTTCTTCTATGCATTTTTAGTCTTCTTGCAGTTTCAGAAACGTTTCTGTTGCATAATTCAAAAACTCTGTGAATATGTTCCCATTTTACTCTATCTGCAGACATGGGGTTTTCTGGTGGAGCGGCTTTTTTATTAGGGTCGGCCAAAAGAGCCTTTTCAACATCATCTGCATCTGCAGGTTTGGCTAGATAGTCTATGGCACCTTCTTTTATTGCAGCTACAGCCGTTGGAATATTTCCATAACCAGTGAGCATAATTATCCTGCTCGCTGAATTTTTAGACTGTATTTCTTTTACAACCTCTAGTCCATTACCATCATTCAACCTAAGATCGACAACTGCAAATCCAGGTTTTTTTGCTTTGACAAACTCTACTCCTTTTTGCACACTCTCAGCTTGAAATACCTCAAAACCTTTTTTTTCCATTGCTCTTGCTAATCTCTCTCTAAAAGGATTGTCATCATCAACAATTAGTAGTGATTTATTCTCAAAATCATTCAAATTTTGCAATTTAGCTTCAACTTTCATGATCCTAATATGGTGTTTTTTCTCCACAATTCAATAGGGTATTATTTTCTTTACATTGCGCTACTATTGAATTAATTGCTCGAATTATTAAAGTTTTTTAAATAAAAAGCTTTTTTTTTGTAAAATTTTTTTTAGGGGGCATTTTAATGCAAAAATTTACATCAGTTGAAAACTTAATAAATCAACTGAAACCAGATAAACCGGTCTATTGTATAAGAAAGAAATCAATTCTTTCTGCATCAAAATTTTTTCAAAAAAAATTTCCTGGAAAAATTTTATATGCCGTTAAAACAAACCCCCATCCAGAAGTAATTAAAACTCTTGTAAAAAGTGGTATAAGTGAATTTGATGTCGCTTCAATATCAGAAATTAAATCTGTTAGAAAATTTAGTCAGAGCGCAAAGTGTTCTTTTATGCACACAGTCAAAAGCAGAGAAGATGTGCAAGAGGCTTATTTTAAGTATGGCGTAAAAACATTCGCGCTAGATACTAAAGATGAATTAATAAAAATAATTGAAAGTACTAACAATGCTAAAGATCTTAAAATCTTTGTTAGAGTTGCGGTGTCAAATGAACACGCAGAAATAGACTTATCAAAAAAATTTGGAGCAATAAACAGTGAGGCTAGCGGGTTATTAAGGTTAACAAAGCAATATGCAAATAAAATTGGCTTAAGTTTTCATGTTGGGTCACAATGTATGCATCCAATTTCTTATACGAAAGGAATTGCTGAGATAGGTAATATAATCAAGAAAACAAAAATTATACCAGATTATATAAATGTTGGCGGTGGATTTCCGACTATATACCCAGATTTAGTTCCACAATCATTAGATAATTATTTTGAAGAAATCAAGTTAAGTTTATTAAATTTAAAATTAAATATTTTACCTGAAATCTTATGTGAACCAGGAAGAGCATTAGTTGCTGAAAGTGGATCGACAATTGTTAGAGTAAACTTAAGAAAAAAACAAAAACTTTATATCAACGATGGTACTTATGGCACTCTTTTTGATGCTGGGACACCGAATATAGTTTTCCCATCAAAATTAATTAAAGAAAGTTCAAATAAAATAATCTCTAAAAAGTTAACAGCTTTTGATTTTTATGGTCCAACCTGTGACAGCATGGATTACATGAAAGGTCCTTTTATTTTACCCAATAATATAAAAGAGAATGATTATATCGAGCTTGGTCAGCTTGGTGCATATGGTCTTACATTTAGGACTGAATTTAATGGTTTCTTCTCCAATGAAATTTATGAGGTTGAAGATAATCCAATAATGAGTCTGTATGAGAAAGAAGCTAATAAAGCTATATTAGTTGCTTAATGTCTAAAAAAAAAAATCTAGGCCATAATAGTAAAAAAGATTTTCTAAAAAGCCCAGTTGAACATATAGATATCACCTCATTTGACTCTAGAAAAATTATTTCTTCTATGAAAAAAATGTCTTTTGTTTCAAGAGAGACAGCAAATGCATCTGCGATATATAATGAGATGTTGAAAGATAAGGATTGTACAATATTTTTAACCTTAGCTGGATCTACATCTGCAGCTGGATGTATGCATATTTACCGAGATATGGTGAAGTATAATATGGTTGACGCAATTGTTGCAACTGGTGCATCAATAATTGATATGGATTTTTTCGAGGCACTTGGATTTAAACATTATCAGGGTTCTCAGCACCAGGATGATAATGAATTAAGAAATAACTACATAGATAGGATTTATGATACTTATATTGATGAGGAAGAACTTCAAATGTGTGATAAAATAATAGGTGAAATAGCTGACAAGTTGCAACCTAAAGCTTACACATCAAGAGAATTCATAAAAGAAATTGGAAAATATTTAAAATCAAATGCAAAGAAGAAGGGATCTTTAATAGAAATAGCGTATGACAATAATGTTCCAATATTCTGTCCAGCATTTACAGACTCCAGTGCAGGTTTTGGCCTAGTAATGCATCAGGAAAGAAATCCTAATAACCATATTACAATAGACTCTATAAGAGAATTTAGAGAATTAACTGAAATAAAGATTAAATCTAAAGGCTCAGGACTATTTATGATTGGTGGTGGGGTTCCTAAAAATTTCATACAAGATACTGTTATTTGTGCAGAACTTTTAGACAAAAAAGTTGATATGCATAAATATGCTGTGCAAATTACAGTTGCAGATACAAGAGATGGTGCATGTAGCAGCTCAACACTTAAAGAGGCAAGTTCATGGGGTAAAGTCAATACAACTAAAGAACAAATGGTTTTTGCAGAAGCAACAACTGTTTTGCCATTAATTGCAAGTGATGCTTATCATACTGGGGAATGGAAAAATAGGGATAGAAAAAACTTTTCCAAAATATTTTGATTGATGATCAAAAAAGTAAAAATTGGGATTATTCAAAATAAAATTTCAGATAATTTTCAAAAAAATTTAATTTCAGCTATAAAAAGTATAAAGAAAGCAGCGTCAAAAAAAGCCAAGATAATTTGTATGCCAGAACTGTTTTTATCAAATTATTTTTGTCAAACGGAAAGTCATTCTAATTTTAAGCTAGCAGAAAAAATACCAGGTAAAACTACAAAAATATTTTGTGAATTAGCAAAAGAATTACAAATAGTATTAATGATTTCATTATTTGAAAAAAAAACGCACGGTTTTTATCATAACACTAGTATAATTATTAGTGAAAAAGGTAAAATTTTATCTAAATATAGAAAAATGCATATTCCAGATGATCCTGGTTATTATGAAAAATTTTATTTCACTCCTGGCGACTTAGGTTTTAAATCTATAAAAACTAAGTTTGGTAAAATTGGACCTTTGATATGTTGGGATCAGTGGTTTCCTGAGGCTGCAAGGTTGACTGCACTAAAAGGTGCACAAATAATTTTTTACCCTACTGCCATTGGTTGGCATCCTAAAGAAAAAAAGGAATTTGGAAAGACTCAATTAAACTCTTGGATAACAATGCAAAAATCGCACGCAATTGCAAACGGCACTTACGTAGTTGCAGTAAACAGAGTTGGTATTGAAAAAAAAGGAAATAAAAAAATAGAGTTTTGGGGAAACTCAATGATAATTGATCCAAGTGGAAAAATAATTGGAAAACTAGGCAATAAAAAAGAGGAAATATTAATCCGTGAAATAGATTACAAAAAAATCGATACCACTAGAGAACATTGGCCCTTTTTAAGGGATAGAAGAATCGACTTTTACAAAGGTATACTAAAAAATCCTGTAGATGAATGAGGAGCTTAAAAAATTCAGAATGCCTGCTGAATGGGAACCTCAAAAATCAGTTTGGATTGCTTGGCCATATAATAAAAATGATTGGCCAGGTTTATATAAATTTATTCCTAAAGTAATTTTAGAAATTATATTTATTATTTCAAAAAGTCTTAAGGTTAATTTGATTGTTAACAAAAAAATAACAAATATTAAAAAGCTAATAAATTCTAATAAAATTACAAATATCAAATTTCATAATATTAAAACTGATAGAATATGGTTAAGAGACTCCGGGCCAATATTTATAACAAATAGAAAAGATAATAAAAAAATGATTTTAAATTTTGGTTTTAATGGATGGTCAAAATACAGTAATTACAAAAATGACAATAAAATCAATAATAAAATCAGTAAAATTTTTAATTTGGAAAAGATTGATCCAATAATTAAAAAAAATGGAAAAACTAAAAAAATAATAATGGAAGGAGGTGCATTTGATATAAATGGCTCAGGATCAATTCTATTAACTGAGGAGTGTTTACTGAGCAAAACTCAGGAAAGAAATAAAGATTTTATCAAAAAAGATTACGAGGAACTATTTAGAAAGTATTTGAATATAAAAAACTTTATATGGCTTAAAAAAGGGATCGCAGGTGATGATACACACGGACATGTTGATGACATAACGAGATTTGTCTCTGGAAATACAATTATGACTGCGATTGAGACTAATAAGAAAGATAAAAATTACAAAAACTTAAGTGAAAATTTAAAAATTTTAAAAGAAAGTAAAAATGAGAAAGGGAAAAAATTCAAGATCATAAAGGTACCTATGCCATCACCTATCTATATAAAGAACACAAGAGTTCCTGCAAGTTATATGAATTTTTATATTTGTAATAAAAAAGTACTACTTCCAATATTTAAAGTTAAAGAAGACATTATAGCCATTAAAATATTTAAAGACTTTTTTAGAAAAAAGAAAGTTCAAACAATTGATTGCAGTAAATTGATATGGGGATTTGGTGCTATTCACTGCATGACCCAACAAGAACCTAAAATTTAGTTAGGCTGCTTTTAATGTACCTAATAATAGTCTAAAAGGTATAAGCATAACTAAGGCAACGAAAATTTTAACTGTTAAATCTCCTAATGAAAGAGTGATCCAAGGTATTCCTGTTCCATAAAATGATATCGAGAAGAATAAAAAAGTATCTACTGTTGAGCCAATTAAAGACGATGTTAAAGGAGCTATGTACCATTTTTTTTTTCTCAACTGATCAAAAATTTGAACATCTAAAAGTTGAGCGATTATAAATGCTGTCCCTGATCCTATTGCAATTCTAATTGAAATAAAATCAGTAAAATTTGTCGAGAATATTAATGTAAACAAAATTCCTATAGTAAAACCAATATATACAATCTTTCTAGCCACAATTTTTCCAAAAGATCTATTGGCCAAGTCTGTGATCAAAAAAGCAATGGGATAACTAAAAGCACCATAAGTTAATAGCTCTTCTAAACCATAATAGTTAATTGGGAACTGAACTAAGTAATTTGAGGCTAAAACTACAACCCCCATAATCAATGAGAGTAACAAAAATAATTTATTCATCAGGCGTTTTTAGATTGGATTATTTTTTTTTGAAATGGTGATTTAATTAAAATACTTTTCTTTAATTTTTTCAATCTTGGTGATAAATTTTTTTTTTTTACAGTCTTTAAAAATTCGTCAAAGCTACCTCTCTTGTCAACTGATCTTACTCCAGCATTACTGACTCTTAATTTTAAACTTCTTTTTAGAAGTTCACTAGTGAACTTAACTTTTTTTAAATTTGGTAAAAATCTTCTTTTTGTCTTATTGTTAGCGTGACTAACATTATGACCTTTCATTGGAATTTTCCCAGTAAGTTCACATTTTTTTGACATAATAAACTGACTATATAAGATTAGAAAATGCTTGCGTCAAGTTTATAAAATTTGAAGCTTATTTTTTTCCTATAATTTCTGAGAAATTCTTAACACCGTCTTTTATCAGTAATTCCTTAAGCTCTTTTTTAATTAAATTTACAATATTAGGCCCTCTATAAACCATTCCTGTGTAAAGTTGAACATAATTGGCACCCGCTAAAAATTTTTCATAAGCGCTTTTTCCTGAATCAACTCCACCAACACCTATAATTTTAATTCTGCCATTGAGAATTTTGTAAAATTTATTAATTAAATTAGTAGATTTTTCCTCAATTGGTTTTCCAGATAGACCCCCTTTTTGGTGCTTTTGTATATTATTTAAACTATCCCTAGTTGAGTCTGAAGTATTTGAAATAATAACAACCTCAATATTATTATTCAATAATACATCTGAAATGTTATTAATTTCTTTATCTTTTATATCAGGAGAAACTTTTACTGCTAATGGAACTGATGAATTTAATTCTTTTTTTTCATTCTCTATTTCTTTTAACAATTCATTTAATTTCGATTGATCGTGAAAATTTCGCAGATCTTCAGTATTTGGTGAAGAAATATTTATAGTAATATAATCAGCAACATCATGGAAGATTTTAAGACACTTTAAGTAGTCCTCAAGTCTATTTTCAGAATCTTTATTTGGTCCAATATTTATACCTAGTAAACCAATTTGTTTATTAGATTTAATTCTATGGACTATATTTTCTGCACCAGAGTTATTAAAGCCAAGTCTATTTATTAATGCCTCATCCTCCTCTAATCTAAATACTCTTGGTTTAGGATTTCCGTATTGCTTTAAAGGAGTTATAGTACCCGCCTCTACAAATCCGAACCCCAATTTAAATAATGAATTATATACTTCAGCATTTTTATCAAAACCTGCTGCCATACCAATAGGATTTTCTAATTTTTTATTAAATAATTTTGCTTCAAACAAGGGATTATTTTTTTCACGATCTAAAATATTTGGAATAAAATTAAATTTTAATGATTTTATAGCCAAATTATGGGCTGTCTCTGGATCTAATTTAAAAATTAAAGATCTTAAGTTTGAAAACATCATTTTACTCTTTTTTGTATAAGATCTTTTGTTTCTTGGACACCAAAAAAACTTATAAAAAATCCCATTCGTGGTCCATTTTGGTCACCAAAAACAACCTCATAAATCAATTTAAACCAGTCTCTTAAATTATTTGAGTATCCATTTTCTTTACCAGTTGAATAAATTAATGTTTGGATATCTTCTGGTGACATTTCATCATTACAATTATCTAATGTACTAACTAAAGCTTTAAGTGCAATTTTTTCATCATTATTAGGTATTTTATATTTTTTTTGTTTTTTTATGACATCGTTAAAATATTTAATTGCATATCCTACTAAATCATTAAAAATTGGATAATCTTTTTCCTCAATATCTTTTTTATATTTCTTTACAAATTTCCATAGAAGCTCTTTACTATCAGCATTACTTGTTTCAACAAGATTCAAAAGCATTGAAAAGGACATTATCATTTTTTCTTTGGGAACCTTACTATCATGTACATGCCATATAGGATTCATTAACAACTTCAAATCATCTTGATTTTTCGCCTTATCCAATAATTCTAGATATTCATCAACAGTTTTTGAAACAATTTCTTTATAAAGTTTTTTAGCTCTTTTGGGATTTTGATACATGTATAAAGAAAGACTTTCTGGTGAAGCATATTTTAGCCATTGATCAATCGTAATTCCATTTCCCTTTGATTTAGAAATTTTCTCTCCTTTTTCATCCAAAAATAATTCATAAGCGAATCCAGATGGATTTGTTTTTCCTATTAGTTTTATTATTTTTGAGGATAAAATTGCGCTCTCAATAAGATCTTTTCCATACATCTCAAAATCTACATCTAAAGCATACCATCTCATCGCCCAATCTACTTTCCATTGAAGCTTGCAATTACCATCTAAAATACTCATCTCTAAATCTTTCCCATTATTATCAAAAATTATTATCGATTTTTCTTTATTCATTTCTTTCATTGGAATTTCTAAAACATGACCTGTATCAGGACAAATTGGTAAAAAAGGACAATATGTTTTCTGACGCTCCTTTCCCAATGTTGGCAATATAATATTCATAATTCCATCATAATTTTTAAAAATTTCTTGAAGTGATGAATTAAAATAACCTGACTTGTAGAGTTTTGTTGAACTTTTAAAACTATATTTAAAGTTAAAATTATCTAAAAAACTTTTAAGCATTTGATTATTATGCTCTCCAAAGCTATCAAACTTTTTAAACGGGTCTGGAACTTTAGTTAGTGGTTTATGTAAATTTTCTTCAAGCAATTCTTTATTTGGTACATTGTCTGGAACTTTTCTAAGTCCATCCATATCATCAGAAAAGGTAATAATTTCAGTAGGAAGATCGATAAGATGTTTCAAGGCATTAACAATCATTGAGGTTCTAGCAACTTCACCAAAAGTTCCTATGTGGGGAAGTCCACTTGGGCCGTAACCTGTTTGTAGAGTAATTTTACCCTTTTTTTCTATTATGGACTTTCTTTCTCGAAGCATTTTTTTTGCCTCGACAAAAGGCCATGAACTTGTTTTCTCTAAATTTTCTTTTTTTATCATTAGTAAACTTAATAAATTCTCTAAATTCCGAACAACTTAATTCTTATAGAGTTGAAATTTATTTACCATAAAATAATGTTCTTTCAAAATGTCTAATTATAAAACTGTTTTTTTCACACTTGGAATTCTGCAAATAATACTCGGAATTTTTATGTTCATTCCAGTCGGTGTACAATTTTTATATAATGAAATTGATTCCTCCTTTTTTGGTTCTTCAATAGTAACTATCGTTTTTGGAACTTTATTTTTTCTATCAAACCTAGATCACAATAAAAAATTAAATCTTCAGCAGGCCTTTTTATTAACTGCTTTATCTTGGTTAAGTATTGCTATATTTGGTTCACTTCCATTTTTGTTCTCAAGTATTAATTTTTCATTTACGAATGCATTTTTTGAGAGCATGTCTGGTATTACTACTACAGGCTCTACTATTATTTCTAACCTTGAGAATATGCCAAGAAGTATTTTATTATGGAGAGCATTACTTCAGTGGTTGGGTGGCATTGGTATCATTGTAATGGCAATCACATTGATGCCAATTATGAATGTTGGTGGTATGCAACTATTTAAAATTTCAAATAATGACTCATCTGAAAAAATTCTACCAAAATCAAAAGAAATAGCATTAAGATTAATACTTGTTTACACAGCACTAACAATATTTTGTGCAACGTCTTACAAAATCTTTGGAATGAATTTCTTCGATAGTATAACTCACTCTATGACTACAATAGCTACCGGGGGATTTTCGAACTACAATGAGTCGTTAGGTTTCTTTGATAGTAGATTTATTGAAAGTTCAGCAATAATTTTCATATTATTAGGGAGTATTCCTTTTATTTCCTACATAAAATTTTTAAATGGAGATAGAGAAATTTTTTTTAAAGATATACAAATCAAAACATTTTTAAAAATAATCTTTTTTTCAATAGTAATTTTATCGATTTATCTGAATTTTAATGAGTCAATTAAATTTGATTTTATTGCAGTTTTATTTAACGTAATTTCAATATTAACTGGTACAGGTTATGTCAACGCTCAATTTGATAGTTGGGGAAGTTTTTCACTCGTATTATTCTTAATATTAATGTTTATAGGTGGTTGTGCAGGTTCGACAACATGTGGTGTTAAAATATTTAGAATCCAAATTTTATACTCTTTTGTGATTAATAATTTAAAGAAAATTATTTATCCAAAGGGGGTTTTTATTCTTAAGTATGATCAAAACCCAATCGATAATAAATTTATTTCGTCAATAATTTCTTTTATTTATTTGTATCTAATTCTATTTTTTCTTCTGGCTGTTATGCTATCTTTAACTGGACTCGATTTTGTAACTTCAATTTCTGGAGCAGCTACATCAATATCCAACGTTGGACCAGGTTTAGGTTCGACTATAGGTCCCAATGGGGATTTTTCTTCAATACCAAACATATCAAAATGGATATTATGTTTAGGAATGATTTTAGGAAGACTAGAATTATTTGCAATATTGGTTTTATTTTTACCCTCATTCTGGAGAAATTAAATTATGAAAAGTATTAATATTTTTTTTGAGAAAAAACCTTTAAAAATGATTTGTTTAGGATTCTCATCTGGGCTTCCAATATTACTGGTTTTTTCAACTCTTTCGGTTTGGCTCGTTAAGGCAGGAATAAGTAGAAGCACTGTAACATTATTCAGCTGGGCAGGATTTGCGTATGCATTTAAATATCTATGGTCACCACTTGTAGATAATTACAAATTACCAATCTTTAAAAAATTTGGTCATAGAAGAAGCTGGCTCTTATTTTCTCAATTTTTAATTATTATTGCATTAATATTAACTGCATTTACAGATCCCAAAGAAAGTCTATTTTTTACTGCTTTATTCATTACAATTCTAGCCTTTTTTAGTGCAACTCAAGATATTCTGATTGATGCTTTTAGAATTGAGTCTGCTCCACAATCCTTGCAAGGTCCATTATCTTCTATGTACATAGCTGGTTATAGAATTGCGATGCTTGTTGCAGGTGCTGGAAGCTTATGGTTGGCATCCTTTTTTGGGACAGAAATCTATGACCAAAATGTATGGAAAAAAGTTTATCTAATTATGTCTTTGTTCATGTTTGTTGGAGTTTTTGCAACATTCATATCAGATGAGCCAAAATTAAAAAGAAATTTAAATTCTTACAATCATGTAAAATTTCTGATAACCATCTTCATTGCTGTAATAGGTTTTATTTATTTGTACTCAGTTATAGATAGCCCTTTTGAAAAAAAAGATGTTTTAATAAATTTTTTATTTTCATTATCAAGATTGATAATTTGTTTTGTTTTTTCGTATTTGATAATTTCTTTACTTATATTGATACAATTTGCTCCCAAAAATAAAATTTCAAAGAGTTATATGGGTCCAATTTTAAATTTTATTCAAAGATATGGAAAATTTGCATTTTTAATACTTATTTTAATTTCGCTATATAGAATTGCTGATATCGTAATGGGTGTAATGGCGAATATATTCTATTTAGAAAAAGGTTATAAAATTTCAGACATTGCAACTTATTCAAAATTTTTTGGGGTTTTTGCTACAATATTTGGTGGATTTATTGGGGGTTATTGCTCATATAAATTTGGCACAATGAAATGCTTATTCTTTGGTGCCTTGATTGCTGCTTTAAGTAATTTGTTGTTTGCATGGTTAGCAGTATCTCCAATCAGCATTAACTTTTTAATTGCGGTGATAACAGCTGATAATATATCTAGTGGATTTGCTGGAGCTGCCTTCGTAATCTATTTATCAGGCTTAACCTCAATTAAGTTTACTGCAACGCAATATGCTTTATTCAGCTCCATAATGTTATTTTTACCCAAATTGATTGCAGGATATGCTGGTAGCTGGGTCGACATTATGGGATATCCATATTTTTTTTCTTTAACTGCACTTTTAGGATTGCCTGTTCTCATTTTAATATTTTGGATCAGTAAAGTGGCCCCAATAAAAAAATAAATGAAATACAATTTCTTAAATACATCTATATCTAATTTATACACTAGACCATCTAGTAAAGCAGAGGTTAGTTCACAAATAATATACGGAGAAAAGTTTAGAATATTATCAAAGCAAAAAAGTTGGATAAAAATCAAAACTAGTTATGATAATTATGTTGGTTTTATAAAAAATAGTAATTTCAAAAAAAAATTTAAACCAGTTAAAAAGGTATGTAAGTTAAAAGCCAAAATTTATAAAAAAGTAAAAAAAAATTTTTTACCTACAAATCAGTTCTTATATTTTGCATCAGGAATAACTGTAATAAGTAAAAATAAAGCTTTTGTTCAATTTGAAGATAACAAATGGTTAAGAAATAAGGATTTAAGAGAAATTACACATTTTGAAAAAGATTATAAAAAAATTTTAAAATTATTTCTCAATTCTAAATATAAATGGGGTGGTAAGACAGCTGACGGTATTGATTGTTCTGCATTAATACAAATATACTATTATTACAATAGAATTTTTTTTCCTAGAGATTCAAAAGATCAAGCAAAATATTGTAAAAAAAAAATAAGTAAAAATTTGTCAGAGGGAGATATCATCTTTTGGAGAGGACATGTAGGAATGTGTCTTAATAAACATCAATTTATTCATGCTTATGGTCCCAGAAAAAAAGTTGTAATAATGACAACGAAATTTACTATTATGTTGATTGATAAAACAGCTAAATTAAATATTATAAAAATTAGTAATATTAAAAAATATTAATTTCTTCCAAAATCAGGTTTGTTAGTATCTTGTTTTAATTTAACGATTTTAGATCTTACTTTCTTAGTTTGAGTTAATTTTTTAATAACTGATTTACTATTACCTGAGATAATGTCTCTCTTAAAAGAATGAAGATTTTTCACAAAAACATCAATTGCTTTTGATACATTTGTTTTATTGTTAAAAAAAATATCTCTCCACATTATTTCATTTGATGCTGCTATTCTTGAAAAATCTCGCAAACCACCTGCGCTATATTTAATTAAATTGTATCTTTGTTTTTTTTCAAAATCTTGTGCAGATTTTACGAGATTATAAGCAATTAAATGCGGCAAATGACTTGTCATTGAAAAAATCTTATCATGTTTTTCAGAATTCATTACAACAGTTTTAGAGCCTACCTTTTTCCAAAAAGATCTTAAAAAATTTAAATGTTTAATATTAGTTTTTTTATCTTTTATTAAAACACACCATTTATTTTCGAATAAATCTTCTTTCCCATTTTCAGGCCCACTAACCTCAGACCCGGCAATAGGGTGACTTGAAGTCCAGCATATTTTTTTTTTTAAATTTTTTCTAATTATTTCATTAGATTTTAGTTTTGCTGAACCAATGTCCGTAATTATATGATCAGATGAAAGATAATCATTTATTTTTAAAATTATTTTTTTATATTCACTCATTGGTGTACAAAAAATAATAAAACCTGTATGTGGTATTACATCCTTTAATTTTTTTACAATGGTACCTTTTAATTTAAGTTTTTTTATTTTTTCAATGTTTTTTTTTGATTTTTCATAAATGAAAATTTTTTTTGAAATTTTTTTTTTGGAAATTTTTCTGACTAAAGATGAACCTAGCAGACCGCAGCCAATAATCAATATATTTTTCATCTTTTAAATATACTTTCAACTGCTTTCATAAATTTTATATTATCAGTTTTTGAACCCACTGTTAATCTCAACATATTTTTTATCTTATACCCATCCTCTGTTGATCTTAAAATTATTCCTTTATTCCTCAGTTTTTCATAAAAATATTTAGCTTTAATTCTACATTTTGAAAAATCCAAAAGTAAAAAATTAGCTGAAATTTTATTAGAATTAATTTCATAGTTTTTCAAAAAATTTTTTATTTTTTTTGCATAAAAAATGTTATGGCTAACTGAACGAGATATAAATTCATTATCTTTAAGAGACTCTACCGCTGCTTTTTGGGCTACCTCGTTAACATTAAATGGAGGTTTGATGATATTGAGGGACTTTATAATTTTTTTTGACCCGTATCCCCATCCTATTCTTAATGACGATAATCCATAAATTTTTGAGAATGTCCTTAAAATAAAAACATTCTCTTTTTTCTTAAATAAATCTAAACCTGATTTGTAATCGAGATTTTTCATATATTCTGCATAAGCATCATCTACTACAAGTAAAATATCTTTTCTAAGTTTTTTTCTTAATTCAATAAGTTCAATTTCAGTCAAATAAGTTCCTGTCGGATTATTTGGATTTGCTAAGAAAACAATTTTAGTTTTTTTTGTAACTTTTTTAATTATTTCTGAAATTGAGATTTTATAATTTTTTTCTTTAGCAAATATTACTTTTGCACCTACTATTTTTGAATAAATTCTGTACATTAAAAAACTAAATTGGGGAACAATTACTTCATCTTTTGGTCTTAAAAATAATTGACATAACATCTGAATAACCTCATCAGATCCAGCCCCACAAATAACTTTTTCTTTATCACATTTAAATTTTTTTGAGATTTGAGACCTGAGCACCTTAGATTTTCCATCCGGGTATCTAAAAAAATTAAGGTTTTTATTTGATATTATTTTCTTTACTTTAGAGCTCATACCAAGAGCAGATTCATTAGCTGATAATTTAATAACCTTTTTTAAATTATTGACACTAGATTTACCTGGCTCATAGGCATCAATATTGAATTTTTTAAATCTCATAATATTTTCTTTTTTTTAATTTTTATGCTCTTTATAGATAAATTAAGATTTTTTTATATAGTTTAAGTTAAAATATATTAAAATTGACATAGCTCAAAACTTCTTGTACAAAATTTCTGCGCTGATTTATCTGAATTGCGAGCGCTATAAAAAAACCGCTAAAAAAGTTTTTTTCTCACAATTCAATTTTCAGCAATAATTATGAATATAAGAGAAAATATAAAAACATTGATAATTGAAAAACCACTTAAGTTAGACTGTGGTCGAACCATTAGTAAATTTCCTCTAGCATACGAGACCTATGGCAAATTAAATGAAAATAAGGATAATGCAATTTTAGTCTTTCACGCCTTAACAGGTGATCAATTTGTAACAGGTGTAAATCCAATAACTAAAAAAGATGGATGGTGGTCTTATGCGGTAGGCCCGAAGAAATCTATCGACACAGATAAATATTTTGTAATTTGTTCTAATGTGATTGGTGGTTGCATGGGGTCTTTTGGTCCAAGTCACGAAAATCCTGAAACTAAAAAAATATATGGAACAGATTTTCCAGTTATTACGATCAATGATATGGTAAACGCCCAAGTAAATTTATTAGATTTTTTTAATATTAAAAAGCTTTTTTCTGTAGTTGGTGGGTCAATGGGAGGAATGCAGGTCTTACAATTTGTGAGTAATTTTCCAGACAAAGCTAAAACGGCTGTCCCTATTGCTTGTACATCTAGCCATTCAGCGCAAAATATTGCATTCAATGAGCTTGGTAGACAGGCAATAACTGCTGATCATAATTGGATGGATGGAAAATATAATTCTAAAAGGACGTTACCAGATAAAGGGTTAGCTGTAGCAAGAATGGCTGCACATATTACCTATTTATCTAAAAAGAGTCTTCAAGAAAAATTTGGTAGGAATCTCCAGGAAAGAGATGATCTTAAATTTGGATTTGATGCTGATTTTCAAATAGAAAGTTATTTACGTTATCAAGGTTCAGTATTTGTAGATAGATTTGATGCTAACAGTTATCTTTATATAACTAGAGCAATGGATTATTTTGATTTGGTTAAACAATTTGATGGTAATCTATCAAATGCCTTCAAAAAAACCAAAACTAAATTTTTTATTATGTCTTTTACCTCAGATTGGCTTTATCCAACTCAAGAGAATAAAGATATAGTTATTGCTTTAAACGCAATTGGTGCGAATGTAGGTTTTGTTGAAATAGATTCTGATAAAGGGCATGACTCCTTTTTACTAGAAGTTCCAGATTTTTTAAATGCACTCAAAAATTTTCTAGATAAATCTTACATAGAAAGTAATGATGAAAACTGAATATAATTTTATTACAAATATAATTGAAAAAAACTCAACTGTATTAGATGTTGGTTGTGATGATGGAATTTTGATGGAATTTTTGAGAAAAAACAAAAATGTGAATATAAGAGGAATTGAAATTTCTAAGAAAAAAGTTCAAATATGTATAGCTAAAGGCTTGACGGTTATTGAGGGCAATGCAGAGTTTGACTTAAAGCAATTTCCAAAAAATTCTTTTGATTACGTTGTTTTAGGTCAGACACTGCAAGCTTTTATAAATCCAGAAATTGTCATTAAAGAACTTTTGAGAGTTGGCAAAAAAGCTATAGTAACTATTCCAAATTTTGGAAATTGGAAGGTAAGGTTAGACTTACTTTTTAAAGGAACTATGCCAATTACAAGTTCACTACCTCATGAATGGTACAACACCCCAAATATTCATATGTGTACTATTAAAGATTTTGTAAAATTTTCAGAGACTATGAACTTTAAAATTGTTAAATCTTTAGCCCTAATAAATAAAAATATTTCAAATATAAGTAAATCAAATATTTTTTTGAAAAATTTATTAGGCGAGCTTGGAATATTTTTAATTGAAAAATAAATGAAAATACAAATTATTAAATGTCTTCAAGATAATTATAGTTACTTGATAATTGATGAAGATAATCGATCGGCTTGTATAGTTGACCCAAGTGAATCTGGACCGATAATTAATTTTATTGATAACAATAAGATAAATCTAAAATATATTTTAAATACCCATCACCATCATGATCATATCGGTGGCAATCTTGAACTAAAAAAAAAATATAATTGCGAGGTAATTGGATTTAAAGATGATAGAGATCGAATTCCAGGAATAGATGTTCTTGTAGAAAGTAATCAAATCTGGCAAAAAGATAACTTTGAAGCAAAAATTTACCATACCCCAGGTCATACATCAGGCCATATTGCTTTTCATTTTTTTAAAGAAAAAATAATTTTTACAGGTGATACCTTATTTTCTTTAGGTTGTGGTAGAATCTTCGAGGGAACTTATGAGCAGATGTTTAACTCTTTAAAAATATTAAAAAAATTACCTAAAGATACTCTAATTTATTGTGGTCATGAATATACACTAAAAAATTCGGAATTTTGTTTACTAAATGATCCAGACAACTTAAAACTAAAAGAGAAAGTTATAAAGATAAAAAATAATCTAAAAATTAATTCACCAACTATTCCTTCTGTTTTAGATGATGAATTAGAGTGTAATATTTTTTTAAAAGCTGAGGATATTGAGAGTTTTTCAAAACTGAGAGATTTAAAGGATAATTTTTGATTTATTGAGCTTGACTAAAGTTTCGCTCAGATTATATTGCGATTATTAAAAATTGAGATCCTTATGTCTTATGCAGTAATACAAACTGGTGGAAAACAATACAAAGTAGTGTCAGGTGAAATCCTAAAAATCGAGAGACTACCAAATTCAAAACCAGATACTAAAATAGAATTTAAAGAAATTTTAGCTTACGGAAATGAAAAAGAGATCGAAATCGGGTCTCCTGTAGTACAAGGTGCAAGAGTTGAAGCAAATCTGATAAAAAATAGCAAAAATAGAACCATTTTAATTTTTAAAAAAAGACGAAGACAAAATTCGAGAAGAAAGAATGGCCACAGACAACAATATTCTATGATCAGAATAAATAAGATTTTTTCAAAAGATGGTAAGATTTTATCTGAAGCTAAAGAAGTTTCTAAAGCAACAAAAACAGTAGCAAAGGATACAAAGGAAAATAAAAAGTAAGGTAAAGTTATGGCAACAAAAAAAGCAGGTGGATCATCAAGAAACGGGCGTGACAGTGCTGGACGAAGACTTGGTGTGAAAAAATATGGTGGAGAAACCGTAGTGCCAGGAAACATAATCGTAAGACAAAGAGGAACAAAAATTTTTCCCGGTGAAAACGTTGGTATGGGTAAAGACCATTCAATTTTTTCTGTAATTAAAGGCAAAGTTGTTTTTAAAAAAACTAAATCAGATAGAACTTTTGTTTCTGTAAAACCCAATTAATAGTACAACTTAAAATAGCGTTGTATTATGAAATTCTTAGATCAAGTAAAAATTTATATAAAAGCAGGGAACGGTGGAGATGGTTCTCCTAGTTTCAGAAGAGAAAAATTTATTGAATTCGGTGGACCAGATGGCGGTGACGGTGGAAAAGGAGGTTCTGTTATTTTAAAAGCTGAGCAAAATTTAAATACATTGATTGACTTTAGATATCAGCAACATCACAAAGCTGCAAGAGGTGAAAATGGTTCAGGTCAAAATCGTACTGGAAGAGGTGGAGAAGATTTAATTCTCAAAGTTCCTCTGGGAACACAAGTCTTCGAAGAAGACAACAAAACACTCTTATATGATTTTACCAAAATTGGAGAGAAGTTTATTGTTGCCTCTGGAGGAAAAGGAGGTTTAGGTAATACAAGATTTAAAAGTTCAACAAATAGAGCGCCACGAAAATATACTAAAGGTATGGTAGGTGAAGAGTTTACAATTTGGCTTCAATTAAAAACTATTGCTGACATAGGCATTATCGGATTACCAAATGCAGGAAAATCAAGTTTATTGGCGGCTATAACTAATGCTAATCCAAAGATTGCTAATTATCAATTTACTACTTTAAATCCAAATCTTGGTGTTGCAAGTTATGATGATAAAGAAGTTACACTAGCAGACATACCTGGTTTAATAGAAGGAGCACATGAGGGAACTGGCCTTGGTACGAAATTTTTAAAACATATCGAGAGATGTAAATCTCTTTTGCATTTGATAGATATTACAAACGATGATTTAAAAAAATCTTACAATCAAGTCAAAAAAGAACTCCGAAATTATAGTAAAGATCTTATTAAAAAAAAGGAATTGATTGTTTTAAATAAGATAGATTTATTAGATAAAGATATTGTTAAAAAAACAGTAAAAAATTTTTCAAAGGATAAAAATTGTGAAGTTTTAACTTTGTCAACATTAGAAAAAGACTCAATATCTAAAATTAAAGCTAAACTTATTTCATATGTCTCTTAAAAATTCGAAAATAATTATAGTTAAAATTGGATCTTCTTTGATAGTTGATAATAACAAAAAAATAAGAAAAAAATGGTTACTGAGTTTTGCTAAAGATATAAAAAATTTAAAATCAAATAATCAACAGGTTGTAATAGTAAGTTCTGGAGCTATTGCTCTTGGTTGTAAAAAAATGAATTATAGTAAATCAGTTTTAAAACTAGATAAAAGTCAAGCAATAGCCTCCATTGGACAAATAGAATTGATGAATTTATTTTCAGAAACTTTTTCAAAGTATAAATTAAATATTTCTCAAATTTTGCTTACATTAGAAGATACTGAAGAGCGAAGAAGATCAATAAATGCGAAAAGAACTTTTGAAAATTTATTTCAACTTAATTATATTCCTATAGTAAATGAAAACGACACTATTGCTACATCAGAAATAAAATTTGGAGATAATGACAGATTAGCCTCTAGAGTAGCTCAAATTACTAATGCAGATACATTAATTTTATTATCAGATGTGGACGGCCTTTATACTAAAAATCCCAAAAATTTTAAAAACGCCAAGTTAATTAGAAATATTTCTAACATCAAAAAGGATTTAAAAAATGTTGATATTAGAGGAAGAACAGAATTTGGGAGCGGAGGTATGGATACTAAAATTGAAGCCGCAAGAATATGTAATTTAGCTGGTTGTAATATGGTAATAGCAAATGGATTATATTTAAATCCTATTAATCAAATAGAAAAGAAAAAAAATTCTACATGGTTCATTTCTAAAGTTCCTAAATTAGATGCTAGAAAAAAATGGATTATAAGCTCTGTTTCACCAAAAGGAGAGCTGATCATTGATGATGGCGCCAAGAAAGCATTAATAAATGGAAAAAGTCTATTGGCTGCTGGTATCAAGAGGGTTAATGGTGATTTTAAAAAAGGTGATCATATAAAGATTTTAGACAATAAACGTAAAGAATTTGCTAGAGGCTTAAGTTCATTCTCGTCAAATGAGATAAATAAAATTTTAGGATGCCACTCTAACGAGATAAATAAAATTCTTGGCTATATATCAAAATCTGAAGTAGTCCATAAAGATGATATGGTAAAAATATGATAAAAAAAATGTTAACTAGTATTGGAAAAAAATCGAAAAGTGCATTAGCAAATGAGGTGGGTACTAAAAAGAAAAATAAAGTATTAATTGACTACTGTACACTCATTAGAAAAAACCAAAAATCAATCCTCAATGCTAATAAGAGAGATGTTAATAGATCAATTAGTAAGGGAGTTAAGAAAAACTTAATTCATCGTCTTATCTTAAATGAAAACAAAATAGCTAATATTATTAGTTCAATAAAATCTATAATAAAACTTAAAGACCCAACAAATAGAATTTTAGAAAAATGGAGGAGACCTAATGGGTTAAGTATTTCAAAAGTTTCAATTCCAATAGGAATAATTGCTATTATTTATGAGAGTAGGCCTAATGTTACCTCAGATATAGCATCGTTATGCTTTAAATCTGGAAACCCAGTAATTTTGAGAGGTGGATCAGAGGCTTTTTTTTCAAATAAAATTCTGTCAAAACTATTTAGAGATTCATTAAAAAAAAATAATATTAATGCAAATTTTGTTCAATTTATTAGTTCCACTAATCGAAATATTGTAGATTTTTTATTAAGTAAAATGAATAAATATGTTGATGTGGTTATTCCCAGAGGAGGAAAAAATTTAGTAAAAAAAGTTCAAAAATTATCCAACTTACCAGTAATTGGTCATTTGGAAGGAATATGTCATACTTATGTTGATAAAAATGCAAACTTAAATATAGCAAAAAAGATTATTTTTAACGCAAAATTAAGGAATACAGCGATTTGTGGTGCTACTGAAACGATTTTAGTTCATCAAAAAATTTTAAAAAGATCGTGTAACATAATCTTAAAACATTTAGAGGATCATGGATGCAAAATTATTGGAGATAATAAAATTAAAAAAAATTATAAAGGGAAGATTATTAGAGCTACTAATAAAGATTGGTCAAAAGAATATTTGTCAGCTACAGTTTCTGTAAAATGTGTAACTGATATAAATGATGCAATCAATCATATAAATAAATACGGTACAATGCACACTGACTCAATTATCACTATGAATAAAAAATCAGCAAAAAAATTTTTGAGTGAAGTTAAAAGCTCAATTGTCATGCATAATACATCAACCCAATTTGCAGATGGTGGAGAATTTGGTTTTGGTGGTGAAGTTGGTATTTCAACTAATAAGCTTCCTCCTAGAGGTCCTGTTGGACTTAATCAACTAGTTTCTTATAAGTATTTAATAACAAGTGATGGAAGAATAAGGAAATAATTTGGGATTTAAAAATAAAATTGGGGTTCTTGGTGGATCATTTGATCCTGCTCATATAGGCCATCTAGCAATATCAAAAAAAGCTGTAAAAGAATACAGATTAAAAAAATTAATTTGGGCAATTACTTTAAAAAACCCTTTAAAGAAAAAAAATAATACAAGCCTCTCAGAAAGAATTGAAAGTTGCAAAAAGGTTATAAAGTTAAATAATTTTATAAAGATAAAATTTTATGAAAAGGTAATAAAATCTAATAAAACTATTGACTTAATAAATTTTTTAAAAAAAACCACCAAAGCTGAAATTTATTTTTTGATGGGGGCAGATAATCTTGTTAATTTTCATAAGTGGCATAAATGGGAAACCATTTCAAAAAAATGTAAAATTATAGTTTTTGACCGTCATGGCTACAAAAAAAGATCATTAAATTCAGTATCATATAAAAGATTAAATGGAAAAAGTTTAAAGTTTATTGAATTTAATAAAGTCAATATTTCATCTTCTAAATTAAGGAAAATTTGATAAAGTTAAAATAATTAATGGATAAAATCTTAAGCTTAAAAAAAATTATCATTGAAACTCTAGACATAAATAAAGCTCAAGACATTGTGAGTATAGACTTAAAAGATAAAAGTTCTATGGCTGATTATATGATTATAGCTAGCGGAACTTCTTCTAGACATATTCAAGCCTTATCTGAACAAGTTTTAGAAAAACTTAAAGATAGTGGAATAAGAGACTCCAAAATCGAAGGCAAAGATAGTTCTGAGTGGAAACTGGTCGATGGTATTGATCTAATAATACATATTTTCCATCCAGAAAAAAGAAAGTTTTATGAACTAGAAAAAATATGGTCAGAACTAATACCAAAGGAAAAACTAATTATATAATGATTAAAAAAATACTAAGTTTATTTACTTGCACTTTAATTTTATTTTTTCTTAGTCAAAAAGTTTTTTCATCTGAAAGTGAAATTTATAATAAAATTGATGTTTTTGGAGAGGTTTTAGAAAAAATAAATAAAGAGTATGTAGATGAAATTAATCAATCTGACAGTATGGACTCTGCTATTAACGGTTTACTTCAATCTTTAGATCCATATTCAGGCTACATGTCCCCTGAAATTTTTAGTGAGATGCAAACTGAAACTAGTGGAGAATTTGGTGGACTTGGAATAGAAGTCACAATGGAGTCAGGTGTTGTAAAAGTGATATCCCCAATAGACGACACACCCGCATCTAGAGCTGGAATAAAGGCTGGAGATTACATTGTAAAGATTAATAACACCCAGGTTCAAGGTAAATCTTTAAGTGAAGCAGTCGATTTAATGAGAGGACCTGTTGGTTCAGCTATTGATTTGACAATACGAAGACGTGGAGAAAAAAAGGCTCTAACATTTAATGTAACAAGAGAGATAATCCAAATTAAATCTGTAAAAGCGGATCTATTAGAGAAGAATATTGGATATATCAGGTTAACTTCGTTTAATGAAAACAGCGCTAAACAAATAAAAAAAGAAATTAATAAATTTGAAAAAAATAAAAATTTAAAAGCTTACATTCTAGACTTGAGAAATAACCCAGGTGGGCTGCTTTCTCAAGCAATAAAGATCTCTGATTTTTTTTTAGATAATGGTGAAATAGTTTCTACTAAAAGCAGACAACAATCAGAAAATAGAAAATGGTTTGCAAAAAAAGGAGATCTTACAAAAGGAAAAACTCTTCTTGTTTTGATTAATTATGGTTCAGCATCTGCATCAGAAATTGTAGCTGGGGCTTTAAAAGATCATAAAAGAGCTATTCTAATTGGTGAAAATAGTTATGGCAAAGGATCTGTTCAATCAATTATTCCTCTCAAAAATAAGGGAGCTATAAGATTAACTGTAGCTAAATATTATTTACCATCGGGTGAGTCCATTTCTGAAGTGGGTGTGTCACCTGATATTGAGATTAATGAGGAAAATGATGATTTTAAAATTAAGACAGAGACTGACAATCAGTTAGATTACGCTGTTAAATTACTTAATGGCTGAAATTCAAGATAGATACAAAAACTTGCCATACAGAGTAGGCGTAGGTATTGTTATTTTAAATAAAGAGAATAAAATTTTTGTAGCGAAAAGAATTGATAATCCAAAAAATTTTTGGCAAATGCCGCAAGGTGGAGTTGATGAAGGTGAAGATTTTTTATCTGCTGCTTACAGAGAATTAGAGGAGGAAACTAGTATTAAAAATGTTGAGTTAATAACCGAGATCGATGAAATAACTACCTATGAATTACCAGATTATCTTTTGGGTAAAATTTGGAAGGGTAAATTTAAGGGCCAAAAACAAAAATGGTTTATAATGAGATATCTTGGAAATGACGATGAAATTAATATTAATACTCACAAACCTGAATTCTTAGATTGGAAATGGACAGATCTAAATTCAATCACTGAAATAGTTGTAAAATTTAAACTCGATGTTTATAAAACACTTCAGCAAAAAATTGGAAAAATTATCAATTAATAGATTTCAAAACTTCTATTTTCTGATCACTCAAAAATTTATCCTGATCGTTTACGTTATCTTTGTTCGTTTCTACTTCAGCTTGTCTTAACATTTCATCTATTTGATTCTTTTCTATATCTTTGATATTCAAAATAGAACTTGTAAGAATTGATAAATTATTATTCTTAAATTCAATTATTCCATCTTCAACATAATATTTTTCCTCACCAGTTTTTGAGTAAACTTGAATTATACCAGGTTTTAGAAAAGAAATTATGGGTATATGGTCTTTAAGTATTCCCATCTCTCCCTCAAACGCAGGTATTACCACTTCAGTAACATCTTCCTTTGAAAGAAAAGATTTTTCTGGGTTTACCACTTCAAGTTTAAATTCCTCACCCATTAAGCAGCATCTTTTTTCATTTTTTCAGCTTTTTCTATAGCTTCCTCTATTGTACCAACCATATAAAATGCTGCCTCTGGAAGATGATCATACTCACCTTTACAGATTGCATCAAAACCTTTTATTGTAGATTCAAGATCAACAAGTTTACCTGGGGATCCCGTAAATACCTCAGCAACAAAGAAAGGTTGTGATAAAAATCTTTGAATTTTTCTTGCTCTAGCAACTACCAATTTATCTTCCTCAGATAGTTCATCCATACCTAAAATTGCTATTATATCTTGTAAAGATTTATACGTTTGGAGTATTTTTTGAACCTCTCTCGCAACCCTATAATGCTCATCTCCAACTATTCTAGGATCAAGAATTCTCGAAGTAGAGTCAAGAGGATCTACTGCTGGATATATTCCAATTTCAGCAATCTGTCTTGAAAGTACTGTTGTTGCGTCTAAGTGAGCAAATGATGTTGCTGGTGCTGGGTCAGTTAAATCATCAGCAGGGACATAAATTGCTTGTACCGACGTAATAGATCCTTTATTAGTTGTCGTAATTCTCTCTTGAAGATTGCCCATATCAGTTGCTAAAGTTGGTTGATATCCAACAGCAGAAGGAATTCTTCCTAATAGAGCTGATACCTCAGAACCGGCTTGTGTGAATCTAAATATATTATCAACAAAAAATAAAACATCTTGTCCCTCTTGATCCCTGAAATATTCAGCAACAGTCAAACCTGTTAAAGCGACTCTTGCTCTTGCGCCTGGAGGTTCATTCATTTGACCGTATACTAATGCAGCTTTTGATCCTGCTCCCTCTTTTTTAATAACACCAGACTCTATCATTTCATGATAAAGATCATTTCCTTCTCTTGTTCTTTCACCAACACCTGCAAAAACAGAGAATCCCCCATGAGCCTTAGCAACGTTATTAATTAATTCCATAATTAAAACAGTTTTTCCAACACCTGCTCCTCCAAATAATCCAATTTTTCCACCTTTTGCATAAGGAGCTAATAAATCTATAACTTTAATACCAGTAACAAGAATTTCAGTTTCCGTTGATTGTTCATTAAATTCTGGTGCTGATCTATGAATTGGCCAACTTTCCTTGGTTTTAACATTTCCTCTTTCGTCTATTGGTTCGCCAACTACATTGATAATTCTGCCCAAAGTTTCTGGACCAACTGGAACTTTTATTGGAGCTTTTGTATTAATTACTTCATCCCCCCTTTTTAACCCTTCTGTAGCGTCCATAGCAATAGTTCTTGCGGTTGACTCTCCTAAATGTTGAGCGACCTCTAAAACTAAACGATTATTTCCATTTTTACATTCTAATGCTGTTAAAATTTCTGGAAGTTCTCCTTCAAATTTAACATCAACTACTGCACCTATAACTTGTGTAATTATTCCTTTGCTCATAATTATAAACTTTCTGCTCCTGATATTATTTCAATTAGTTCTTTTGTAATTGCTGCCTGACGACTTCTATTATATTCAATAGTAAGTTTATCAACCATTTCACCTGCGTTTCTAGTAGCATTATCCATAGCACTCATCCTTGCACCTTGTTCGCTAGCTGAATTTTCTAACATTGCTTTAAATATCTGTGTTGAAATATTTTTAGGCAATAAATTTGTTAAAATTTCATCCTCATCAGGTTCAAATTCATAATTGTCCTCTGATTTTTCCTTATCGTCAGTTTGTGTTTTTAAAGGTATGATTTGTTGAGCTTGAGGTATTTGTGTAATTACATTTTTAAATTGATTGAAAAAAATTGTGCAAATATCAAATTCTTCTTTTTGAAACTTCTCAATAATTATTTTGCTGACTTTTTCAGCATCAAAAAAATTGGCATTTTTTGAATTTTTAAATGAAATATTTTCAATAATTTTATTACCAAAAACTCTTTTTAATTGATCATTACCTTTTGAACCTACAGTCATGATCTTTAATTCTTTGCTCTGACTAGATAATTTAGAAAAATAACTTTTGGCTTTTTTAATAATATTAGAATTAAAGCCACCGCATAGACCTCTATCTGAAGTCATTACCACACATAGATGAATTTGATCTTTTCCTGTTCCAGATAAAAGCTTAGGAGCATTTTCTTTATCAGAAATTCCCTCGGACAAATTTAAGATTATATTATTCATTTTTTCAGAGTATGGTCTTCCTTTTTCTGCACTATCTTGAGCTCTTTTAAGTTTTGCTGCAGCAACCATCTTCATAGCTTTAGTAATTTTTTGTGTAGACTTAACACTTACAATTCTTTTTTTTAAATCATCTAAACTAGCCATAAATATGTTATGAATTAAAAGTTTGTTTTAGCTGTTTTATTACTTCTATTAATTTTTGTTCTGAATCTTCCTCAAGTTTACCTGAGCTTAAAATAGACTCTATGATTTCTGGCTTCTCAGATTTACATTTATCAATTATTTTATTTTCATAATTTGCAATTTCTTTTAGCTCTATGTCATCTAGATAACCTTTAACACCACAAAACACTGAAATTACCTGCTCAGCCACGGTCATTGGGGAATATTGTTTCTGTTTAAGTAGCTCTGTAAGCTTTGACCCTCTATTAAGTAATTGTTGAGTTGATGCATCTAAGTCAGAACCAAATTGTGCAAAAGCTGCCATTTCTCTATATTGTGCCAATTCTAGTTTCATTGAGCCAGAAACTTTTTTCATAGCTTTTGTTTGCGCTGCAGATCCAACTCTCGAAACTGAAAGCCCTACATTTATAGCTGGTCTTATACCTTGATTAAAAAGTTCGGTTTCTAAAAATATTTGTCCATCCGTTATCGAAATCACATTTGTAGGTATGTAGGCGGAAACATCCCCACCTTGTGTTTCTATAATTGGTAATGCTGTTAAAGAACCACCGCCATGTTCGTCACTTAGCTTAGCAGCTCTTTCGAGTAATCTGCTATGAAGGTAAAATACATCTCCAGGATATGCCTCCCTTCCTGGTGGCCTTCTTAAAATCAAGGACATTTGTCTATAAGCAACAGCTTGCTTTGAAAGATCGTCATAGATTATTAGTGCATGCATTCCATTATCTCTGAAATATTCACCCATAGCACAACCAGTGTACGGAGCTAAAAATTGCAAAGGAGCTGAATCTGATGCTGTGGCTGCAACAATTGTAGTGTATTCCATTGCTCCAGCCTCTTCCAAAGTTTTTTGAATTTGTCTAACAGTTGATCTTTTTTGACCTACAGCTACGTAAATACAATATAATTTTTGTTTTTCATCATCCGACTCATTAATTTTCTTTTGATTAATTATTGCATCAACAGCAACTGCTGTTTTACCAGTTTGTCTATCTCCAATAATTAATTCTCTTTGACCTCTTCCAATTGGCACTAAGCTATCGATAGATTTTAGACCAGTCTGCATCGGTTCACTAACAGATTGACGAGGTATTATACCTGGTGCCTTTACCTCCACCCTACTTTTCTTAACACCTTTATCTAAAGCCCCTTTTCCATCGATTGGATTCCCAAGTCCATCTACCACTCGTCCCAATAATTCTTTTCCAACTGGAGTATCAACAATACTTCCTGTTCTCTTAACTATATCGCCTTCTTTAATATTTCTGTCATCACCAAAAATAACAACTCCAACATTTTCACTTTCTAAATTAAGTGCCATGCCTTTCGACCCGTCAATAAACTCAACCATTTCACCAGCTTGAACGTTATCCAGTCCATAAATTCTAGCAATACCATCTCCAACTGATAGAACTTGCCCTACTTCAGATACCTCTGCTTTTTCTCCAAAATTTTTGATTTGTTCTTTTAATATTTTTGTTACTTCTGAGGGATTAATTTCCATATCATGCCTTCATCATTTTATTTTCTATTTGTTGTAATTTATTTTTAATTGAAGAGTCAATCATTGTGCTGCCTACTTGTACAATTAATCCTCCAATTAAACTTTCATCATATTTATAATCTAATTTTATCTTTGAGGTGAAATGTTTAGATAACTCATCTTTAATATTATTTATTTCATCATTTGACAGATTTTTTGCAGATCTAATTTCTGTTTTTAACTCTCCTCTTTTTTCTGAGCAAATTTCAATAAAATTGTTTAATATTTGCTCTATAAAGAAAAAACGTTTTTTTATTACCAGGAAAGTTGTGAAATTTTTTAATAGGTTTTTAATTTTCAAGTAATCAAAAATTTTACTAATTGCATTTTTTAAATCGCGCTGACTTACTGTGGGATCTTTAATTAGTTTATTAAAATCTTGACTGGTTTCAATTAAGTCTAAAACTGATAATACATTTGTCTCAATTTGAGAAAGAAGATTTGATTCCTCTGCTAACTCGTACAAAGCAAGAGAATATCTATTAGCTGAAGTGATTGAAAAACCTTTATTTTTAGTCAATTTATTACCTTTTTAATGTACGTGATTAATTTTAAAAAACAGGATTTAATTAACACATGCCATAAAACTCTTCAAGTAACACCTTAGCAAAAAAATGTTTTTTTTAGGGGTTAATTGAAGCTTATTGGATCAACATCAACTGAAAGTTTTATTCCTGGTAAAAATTTATATTTGTTGATTACGGCAGATAGAGATTTCTGTAATTTCAAGTTCTTGGGCCCTCTAATTAACAATCTAACTCGATACCTTCCTTTTAATCTAAATATCGGCGCATTTACAGGCCCTAAAACTTTACCAATTAGTTTATTCTTCAAAAATAATTTAAATTTAATAGCTTCTTTTTCTAATTTATTTTCATTTGGTCCAGTTAAAATGAGAGAGATAAATCTTTGAAAAGGAGGCAAATTATTTTTTTTTCTTATTTCTACTTCTTTTTCTAAAAAGATGTCTGGATTTTTATTAGTTATGTCATTAATTATTGTTGAATTATAATTATAAGTCTGAAAATACACAGTTGAGGATTGTCCAGTGCGTCCCGCTCTTCCAGATAATTGATGATAGAGTTGTAAGTTTTTTTCTGCTCCTCTTAAATCGTGACCATGGGATGATAAATCAATGTCAAAAACAACTATACAATTAAGATGCGGAAAATGGAATCCTTTCGAAATTAATTGGGTTCCAACCAAAATTTCAATTTCATTATTAATAATTTTTTCTAGTTTTTCTTTTGAGCCTTTTTTATTCATTGTATCACTAGAAAAAATTTCTATTTTTTTATTCGGAAATTTTTTTTTAACTTCTTCTGTAATTCTTTCTACTCCTGGTCCACTAAACATAAAGTCACAATTTCCATCTTGAGAGCAGCTTCTGATTAAAGAGGTTTTGAATCCACAATAATGACATAATAAATTATTTTTAATTTTATGATAAACCAAATTTATTGAACAATTCGGACATGAAAAACTACTTAAACATTTTTTACATAAAACATTTGGTGAAAAACCCCTCCTGTTTAAAAAAAATAAAACTTGATCTTTCTTTTCAAGATGAAAATTGACTTTCTGAATTATTTCTTTTGATAGCCAAGACTGCTTTTGTAATCTAACATGATTTAAGTTTATGATTTCAAAATTTGGTAAAGAAGCGTTTTGATATCTTTGCTCAAGTCTTGAAAAGTTATATTTTTTTTTTTTAATATTTTCATATGTTTCTACAGATGGAACAGATGTAATTAAATTTATCGGAATTTTTTCAAATGATGCTCTTGAGATGGCCATATCCCTAGCATGATATATTACCCCTTCATCTTGTTTGTATGATTGATCATGTTCTTCATCAACGATAATTAATCCCAAATTTTTAAATGGTAGAAATAATGATGATCTTGCTCCGATTACAACACTTATTTTCCCCCTAATGATACCGTTCCATATAATTTTTTTATTTTTTTTTGTAATACCTGAATGCCAAATTGCAGGCTTAAACTTAAAAAATTCTATAAATTTCTTCTCAAATTGACTAGTTAGACCAATTTCTGGTAACAGGATTAAACCTTGGAAACCCTTATTTAAAATATTTTTTAAAGCTTCAAAGTATACGAATGTTTTGCCAGATCCCGTTGTACCCTGTAAAACATGTACATTGAATTTCTCATTAGAACTATTTATCTGTTGCAATGACTTATTTTGATCATTCGTTAAATTAATAAGATTGTCATGACGATTAAAAATTAAACTATCATAAAATTTTTGATCGGTACTCTTTAGATCTTTGCTGCTTATCAAAACAAGCTTTAGAGCCATACCTTTTGGCACAATATTATATTCTGAAAACCAGTTTAAAAAGTCTAATGTACTTTTTTTTAAACTTGGAATATCCAATTTACTGATAATTTTTTTAATTTTAAATTTTTTTGAACTATTTTTTTCAAAGTCATCCCAAACAACACCTGTAATCTTAGTCTTACCAAAGGGGACTTCAACAAAATCTCCAATTTTTAATTTAATATCACTCTCATAAGTAAATGGGTGATTAAATATATTTGGTAACAGAATCGGGAATTTCATTTTTAGATAATATGAAAATTTTTTAAGAGTGTATTGCTCTTTTATCAACAGATAAAGCTGCCTCTTTAACTGCTTCAGAGAATGTAGGATGTGCATGGCATGTTCTTGCAATATCTTCTGAACTAGCTCCAAATTCCATTGCAATTCCTATTTCAGCAATCAATTCACCAGCGTGAGGCCCTATTAAATGTGCTCCTAAAACCTTATCTGTTTTTTCATCCGCTAAAATTTTAACAAAGCCTTCGGTATCATCAATAGCCTTTGCTCTTGAATTCGCCATAAATGAAAATTTTCCAATTTTATATTTAATGTTCAAATCATTTAGTTGTTCTTCAGTTTTACCTATCGATGCAACTTCTGGTGTTGTATAAATTACACCTGGAATAGTATCATAATTTACATGTCCTGATTGTCCCGCAATATTTTCAGCAACTGCAATACCCTCATCTTCAGCTTTATGTGCAAGCATTGGTCCACTAATAACATCACCTATAGCATAAATATTATTTAAATTTGTTTTAAAATTCTTATCGGTTGATATTCTATTTTTATCATCTAAATTTAGTCCAATCTTTTCTAAATTAAGTCCTTCGGTATTTGGTTTTCTACCCACCGAAACTAGAACAACTTCACAATCAAAATCTTTTTTATTTCCATCTTTGTCAGTTGTTGAGATAACTGCACTAGAATTTTTTTTTGTAATTTGATCGACTTTATGTTGCATATGAAACTTTATCCCTTGTTTTTTTAAAATTTTCATAAATTCGTTAGAGATTTCTTTATCCATTCCTGGGGTAATATGATCTAAAAACTCAACTACATGAACTTCAGCTCCTAACCTTGACCAGACAGATCCCATTTCCAAACCTATATACCCACCACCTACTACTACCATTTTTTTTGGGACTTTATCTAATTTTAATACACCGGTTGATGAGACTATTATTTTTTCATCAAAATCAATACCTGGTAGAGATGTAGGGATTGAACCCGTTGCAATAATAATCTTTTCAGCAAATATTGATATCTCATTTTTATTTACATCTTTGATAGAAATTTCATTTCTGGATTTAAAACTTCCAATACCTTTAAAATAAGTCACATCATTTTTTTTAAGCAAAAATTCGACACCTTTTGTCAAAACAGTCACTGCCTTTTCTTTACTTTTCATCATTTTGTTTAAATTTAGTTTTACTTCGCCGACTTCAATACCTTTATTTGATAAATTTTTTACTTTATGAAATTCCTCTGACAAATTTAATAAACTTTTTGATGGGATACATCCTACATTTAAACAAGTGCCACCAAGAGATCCTCTTGACTCTATACAGGCCGTTTTCATACCCAATTGTGCAAGTCTAATTGCACACACATACCCTCCTGGTCCACCTCCAATTACAACTGCTTGAAATTTATCTGCCATTTAAATATCTAAAAATAGCCTTCTTGGATCTTCTAAATTTTCTTTTATCATTTTTAAAAAAGAAACTGACTCTTTGCCGTCGATAATTCTATGATCATAAGATAAAGCTAGATACATAACTGGTCTAATCTTAATTTCACCATCAATTACTACAGGTCTATCAACAATATTGTGCATACCTAAAACACCGGATTGAGGTAAATTCAATATGGGTGTTGATAACATTGAGCCATAAACTCCTCCATTACTTATTGTAAAAGTTCCTCCTTGAAGATCTTCAATATTAAGTTTACCACTTTTTGCTTTATCGGATATTGCCTTAATATTTTTTTCAATATCTGCGAATGACATTACATCAGCATCTTTTAAAACAGGAACAACAAGCCCTTTTTCTGTACCTACTGCGAAGCTAATATTATAATAGTTTTTATAAATAATTTCGTCACCTTCGATCTCAGCATTTACAGCAGGAAAGTTTTTTAATGCCACGATAGAGGCTTTTACAAAAAAAGACATCATTCCTAATTTTATTCCAAATCGATTTTGAAAATCATCTTGATTATTTTTTCTCATATTAATTATGTTGGTCATGTCTACCTCGTTAAAAGTAGTTAATAATGCAGCGTTTTCTTGAGCTTGTTTTAATCTTTTAGCAATCGTTTGTCTTAGTCTTGTCATTTTAATTCGCTCTTCTTGACCATATTTTGCCTTTCTTTCAGAAGGTGGAGGATTTTTGCTCATCAAATTAATTAAATCACCTTTTAATAATCGGCCATCTTTTCCTGAACCTTTTACAAAGTCTAAGTTAATATTATTTTCTTTAACAATTTTTCTAACCGCTGGAGATAGCACTTGCTCATTCGATGTCTGTTTTGAAACTGACTTATCTTTTACTTCTTCAGTCAAAATAAGTGGCTGCTCTTGTTGCTCTAACTCTTCTGTCACTTCATTTGTTAACAACTCAAACTCTTTTTCTTGTGTGGTTTCTAAACTTGATATTTTATATTCCTTTGTAGTTGGTTTTATCTTGTTAATTTTTTCTTCCTCTTGGGAGCTATCTTTAACTTCTTTTATTATTCCTAAATTTGCTCCGACCTCTACAACTGCACCGTCCTTTGAAATAATTTCTGTCAAAATACCTGTGATTGGTGATGGAACCTCTAGATTCACTTTATCTGTTTCTAACTCAACGATAGGTTCGTCTGCATCAACCTTATCACCCTCAATTTTGAGCCACTTAGATACTGTTGCCTCAGTAATACTCTCACCTAATACAGGAACTAAAATTTTTTCACTCATTATTTATCAATCAAAAACTTTCTTTATTATTTCTTGTTGTTGAGAAATATGTCTTTTAACATATCCTGTTGCTGGTGATGCATCAGAATTTCTCCCAATATAATAAACTTTGTTATTATTAGCTTTTATATTATCTAATGTCCATTGGATATAGTCTCTAACTGAAAACCAAGCTCCCATATTTTTTGGTTCTTCCTGGCACCAGTAAAAATTAGCATTCTTAGCATAAGGTTTCAGTTCCTCTGCAAGAGCTTTAACTGGAAATGGATAAAGTTGTTCAATTCTATAAAATATAATATCATCCTTTTTTAATTTTTCTCTAGCCTCAAGTAAATCAAAATAAATTTTTCCAGAACAAATGATCACTTTTTTAATTAACTTTTTATTTTTTAATTTAATAAAACCTTTTATTTTTGGATCAACTGCATGATCCCATAAAACTCTGTGAAATGAGTTGCTTCTACTGAAATCATCTAAATCTGAAACACAATGCTTATGCCTTAAAAGAGACTTTGGTGTCATAATTACTAACGGTTTTCGAAAATCTCTGTGCATTTGTCTTCTCAAAGCATGAAAATAGTTAGCTGGGGTTGTACAATTCATAATCTGCAAATTATCATTTGAACATAATTGCAAAAATCTTTCCAATCTTGCTGATGAATGCTCTGGTCCTTGTCCCTCATATCCATGAGGTAATAACATTACTATACCAGATGCTCTATTCCATTTTCTTTCTCCAGATGCAATAAATTGATCGATTACCACTTGAGCTCCATTAGCAAAATCACCAAATTGAGCCTCCCAAAGAGTAAGAGTATTTGGTTCTACAAGACTGTAACCATATTCAAAACCTAAAACTGCAAGTTCTGATAAAAAGCTGTCTACTACTTCAAATTGTTTTTGATTTTTAGAAATATTATTGAGTGGAACATACCTAGAATTATCCATTTGATTCCTTAGAACAGAATGTCTTTGACTAAAAGTCCCTCTACCAGAATCTTGCCCTACAAGTCTGACTGGATATCCTTCCTCGAGTAAAGATCCGAATGCAAGAGCTTCTGCAGAAGACCAATCAATTCTAGTGCCTTTTTCAATACTATCTTTTCTGGCATTAAATATTTTAGAGATAGTTTTGTGAATATTTTTTTCCTTGGGAATAACATTTATTCTATTTGAAATTATTTTTAATTTATTTTTTTCATAGCCAGTTATGCCTCTTTTATCTTTACCTTTTTCAGGCTTATATCTTGACCATGTTCCTTCAAACCATTCTATTTTAGGTTTATAATCTTTTGCACTCTTATATTGTTCATCAAGCAAATCCTTAAATGATTTGATGTTTTGATTTAATAATTCCTGTGTTATAGAGTTTTCATTTACAAGTTTACTTCCATAAATTTTATAAACGCTGGGGTGTGATCTAATTTTTTTATACATTAAAGGTTGGGTAAATGAAGGCTCATCTCCTTCATTATGTCCAAACCTTCTGTAACAAATTAAGTCCACTACTACGTCTCTGTTAAACATTAATCGAAATTCTGTTGCTATTCTGGTCGCATAAACAACCGCTTCTGGATCGTCTCCATTAACATGAAGGATCGGTGCTTCTACCATTTTTGCAACATCTGATGGATAAGGTGAGGACCTAGCAAACCTTGGGCTAGTAGTAAATCCTATTTGATTATTAACAATAATATGAATTGTTCCACCAGTATTATGTCCTGGTAATCCAGACATTGCAAAACATTCAGCTACAACTCCTTGACCAGCAAAAGCTGCATCTCCATGAATAAGAATAGGTATTACTTTATTTCTCTGTTTATCTTTATGGAAAAATTGTTTGGCTCTTGTCTGTCCTAAAACCACTGGATTAACAGCTTCTAAATGAGAAGGGTTGTCTGTTAAACTTACATGAACCGAATTTCCATCAAATTCTCTATCTGATGATGCTCCAAGATGATATTTGACGTCTCCAGCACTATCTTCAGTATCAGAACTAAACTCACCAGCAAATTCATTAAAAATTCTTTTATAAGATTTTTGTAGAACATTTGCTAAAACATTAAGTCTGCCTCTATGAGACATACCTATCTTAACTTCTTTTATATTATTTTGCCCGCCAATTTTTATTATTTGTTCAAGGGCAGGTATTAGACTTTCCCCACCATCTAAACCAAATCTTTTTGTCCCTACATATTTAGTAGCTAAAAATTTTTCGAATCCTTCTGCCTGTACTAATTTATTTAAAATTGCCTCCTTACCATTTTTTGTAAACTGAAGTGCATTTGTATCTTGCTCTATTCTGTCTCTAAACCACTTTCTTTCTACTGGATTTGAAATATGCATAAACTCATAACCTATTTTCCCACAATAGGTTTTCTTCATAAATTTAAGTATCTCCCTTATATTTGCATATCTACGATTGATCACTCCATTTAGAAAAATTTTCTTTTCATAATTTTCTTTTTTAAAGCCGTAAAATTCTGGGTGAAGTTCATCTAAATATTCTGATTCTCTCATTTCTAAAGGATCAAGATCCGCTAATAGATGGCCCCTTAATCTATATGCTCTGATTAATGCTACAGCGCTGATAGAATCCTTGTTTGAGTCAGCAAGTAATTGAAAGTTAAATTTTTCTGAAGAATCTAATTTAGTATTTTCAACATAACTTTTATTTTGCTCTTCTATTTTCTTTTGTAATTCATCGATATTTATCTTTTTTTTAACCGGTCCCCAAGATGGACCATTAATTTCTTTTGCAATTACATTTAGTTCTTCACCAATACCCTCAAAATAATTTGCCCAACTTTCTGGAAGATCTGTGTCTTTATTAATAAATTTTAAATACATCTCTTCTATGAATGCACTATTAGACTTATTTAAAAATGAAGTTTTTTCAAAATCGAGATTTTTTGATGAAGACATCTTTTAATTTAATATATCTCTCTAATATTATTTTTCAATTAGACAGTTTATTAAATAAAGTTTTTCCAATAATTGATGGTGATTTAGCAACAGTAATACCACATTCTTCCATTTTTTTAATTTTATCTTCGGCTCCACCTTTACCGCCTGAAATAATAGCGCCGGCATGCCCCATTCTTCTGCCTGGAGGGGCGGTAATTCCTGCAATAAACCCAACTATTGGCTTTTTGATCTTGTGATTTTTTACAAATTCAGCAGCTTCTTCTTCAGCAGTTCCTCCAATTTCACCAATCATTAAAATAGACTCTGTTTCATCATCGTTTAAAAATAAATCTAAACAATCTATAAAATTTGTTCCGTTTATAGGATCTCCACCAATGCCTATACAAGTTGATTGACCAAGTCCATTCTCAGTTGTTTGAGCCACTGCTTCATATGTTAATGTACCTGACCTTGATACAATTCCCACACTTCCTCTTTTATGAATATTAGCTGGCATAATTCCTATTTTACATTCATCTGGTGTAATTATTCCTGGACAATTAGGTCCAATCAATTTGCTATTTGAGCTACTCAACTTTTGTTTCACCTTAAGCATATCTTGGATTGGAATTCCCTCTGTTATGCAAACAATTAGTGGGATTGATGCATCAATTGCTTCAATAATTGCTTCTGCTGCAAACTTAGCTGGTACATAAATCATAGTTGCATCTGCTCCTACTTCATTTTTTGCATCTAATACACTATTAAAAACTGGTTTATCTAAATGTCTTTGCCCACCTTTCTTTGGTGTAACTCCACCAACAAGATTGGTTCCATATTTTAAAGCTTGTTCTGAATGGAAAGTTCCATGCGCACCAGTAAATCCCTGACAAATTACTTTAGTATTCTTATTTACTAAAACTGACATATCATTTTATTGCTTCAACAATTTTTTTAGCTGCATCATCTAAATTTTCTGCAGAAATTAATTTTAATCCAGAATTATCAAGAATTTCTTTGCCTTCTTTAAAATTCGTACCTGCTAATCGTACAACTAAAGGAACACTTATACTAATTTCCTTAGCTGCATCAACTACCCCTTGAGCAAGAATATCACATCTCATAATTCCTCCAAAAATATTTATTAAAATACCTTTAACATTTTTATCCAAGAGTATTATTTTTAATGCGGCTGATACTTTTTCTTTAGATGCTCCACCACCCACATCTAAAAAATTTGCTGGCTCTTCACCATACAATTTAATAATATCCATAGTTGCCATAGCTAATCCTGCTCCATTAACCATACAACCGATACTTCCATTTAACTTGATATAAGCTAAATTGTACTTACTAGCCTCTAGCTCGGTAGGATCTTCTTCATTTAAATCTCTTAACTCAATAATTTCTGGATGTCTGAATAAAGCGTTCGAGTCGAAATTAACTTTGGCATCTAAACAAACCATTTTTTCCTCTTTTGTCAAAATTAATGGATTTACTTCAACCATGCTTGCATCTGTGCTCATAAACATTTTAAATATTGATTTAATTAATGAAACTGATTGTTTTTGTGCATCATCTTTTAAATTAAAAATTTTAATTATTTTTTCGCAATCTAAGTCTGAAATTTCATCACCTATATCAACTTTTGTAGTTATAATTTTTTCAGGTGAATTACTTGCAACTTCTTCAATATCCATTCCTCCCTGATCGCTTGATATAAAAGCAATTTTAGAGCTTGCCCTATCAACTAAACACGACAAGTAAAATTCTTTATCAATATTTGAAGATTCCTCTACATATAATCTTTTTACCTCTTTACCTTCAGGACTAGTTTGATGGGTAACTAATTTTTTCCCAAGTAATTCTTTAGCTGCTACCGAAAGTTCCTCAATTGAGTTTACAATTTTTACACCACCAGCTTTTCCTCTGCCGCCAGCATGAATTTGCGCCTTAAGGACATATTTCTCAGTTTTTAGCGCTTTTGCTTTTTCAATGAGTTCATCAACACTAAATGCAAATACCCCTTTTGGTACTACAGCTCCATATTTTTTTAAAATTTGTTTGGCTTGATGCTCGTGAATATTCATTTATTATTTAGATAAATCAGGATCTATTTTAGATGCAGCTTCCCATAGTGCTTTTACAGCATCTATTGAATGCATAAATTCTTTTTTTTCTTTTTCGTCTAAATTAATCTCTTGAATTTTTTCTACACCATCTTTCCCAATAACAACAGGAACACCAGCGTAAACATTTTGTACACCGTATTCTCCATTTAATTGCACAGCGCAAGGTAACAATTTTTTCTGATCATTTAAATAAGCCTCAGCCATTTGAACACCCGATGCTGCTGGTGCATAAAAGGCTGATCCTTTTTCCAAATATTTAACTATCTCAGCACCACCATCCCTTGTTCTTTGATTAATTTCCTCAATTCTTTCTAAGGAGATCTTTCCCTCCTTTACAAGATCTATCAATGGTTTACCTGAGATTTTTGTAAATCTCGGCATTGGAACCATAGTGTCACCATGACCACCCATAACCATTGCCTCAATTTCTCTTACCGGCACATTGAGTTCTAATGATAAAAATAGTTTGAATCTCGAGGTATCTAAAATACCTGCCATACCAACAACTTTATTCGATGGTAAACCTGAAAATTTTTGAAATGCCATAACCATGACATCTAGAGGATTAGTAATGCAAATTACAAAAGCGTTAGGAGCATTTTTCTTTACCCCTTCAGCAACTTGCTTAATAATTTTCAAATTTATTCCAAGAAGATCATCTCGGCTCATTCCAGGTTTTCTTGGAACACCTGCTGTAATTATAATTACATCTGAATCTTTTATAACCTCATAATTATCAGTTCCAGAAAATTTAACATTGAAACCATCTACAGATGAAGATTGTGCAATATCTAAAGCCTTTCCATTTGCAATACCACTGGCTACATCAAATAAAACCACTTCATTAACTAATTCTTTTGTTCCTATTAAATGTGCAAGAGTTCCACCAATTTGTCCAGCTCCAATCAAAGATATTTTACTCATTTTATTATTTCATTGTTGGCATCACAAATTCGGCATTAGACCGAATACCTGAGGGCCATCTAGATGTTATAGTTTTTAATTTTGTATAAAATTTAATTCCTTCCATACCATGCATTGCACTGTCACCAAATAAAGATCTTTTCCATCCACCAAAACTGTGAAAAGCCATCGGCACAGGGATAGGTACATTAATACCAACCATACCAACTTGAATTTTACTTGCAAAAGTTCTTCCAGCATCGCCATCTCTTGTATAAATACTTACTCCATTTCCATATTCATGATCATTGATTAATTTTGCTGCTTCTTCGAAAGTTTTAACTCTTACGACAGATAAAACAGGCCCAAAAATTTCCTCTTTATAGATTCTCATATCTTTTTTAACATGATCAAATAAACAGCCGCCAATATAGAAACCATTCTCATACCCCTGTAGTTTTAAACTCCTTCCATCAACTATTAATTTTGCACCTTCTTTTTCACCTAGGTCTACGTAGCTCTTTACCTTTTCAAGATGTTCTTTTGTAACTAATGGGCCCATTTCAGAATCCTTATCCATCCCAGGACCAACCTTTAAAGCCTCAGCCTTTTTTGATAATCGTGATACTAATTCATCTCCTATATCACCTACTGCAACTGCTACCGATTGAGCCATACATCGTTCTCCTGCAGAACCATATGCGGCCCCCATCAGACCATTTACTGCGCCATCCAAGTCACAATCAGGCATAACAACTAAATGATTTTTTGCGCCACCAAGTGCTTGAACTCTTTTTTCATTCTTAGCTGAATTTTCATAAATGTATTTAGCAATAGGAGTAGAACCAACAAAACTCACAGCTTTAATATCTTTGTTTGTTAAAATTGCATCAACTGCCTCTTTATCACCATTTACAACATTAAAAACTCCATCAGGAAGCCCAGCTTCCTTTAATAATTCAGCTAACTTAATCGAGCACGATGGATCTTTTTCAGATGGCTTTAAAATAAAAGTATTTCCACAAGCGATTGCTATTGGAAACATCCACATTGGAACCATTGCTGGAAAATTAAATGGTGTAATGCCAGCAACAACTCCTAAAGGCTGTCTCATTGACCAACTATCAACGTTAGTTCCAACATTTTCTGAAAATTCCCCTTTAAGCAAATGAGGAATACCACACGCAAATTCTACAACTTCTAAACCTCTGGTAAGAGAACCTCTTGCATCTTCATAAACCTTTCCATGTTCTGAAACTATCATTTTTGTTAACTCATCTGTATTTCTTTCAATAAGCTCCTTAAATTTGAACATTATTCTGGCTCTTTGTAGCGGGGGTTTTAAAGACCATTCTTCAAAAGCCTCTCTAGCAATTAAAACTGCTTTATCTAGATCATCTTTAGAGCTTAACCTTACCTCTTTTTCTTGTTCACCTGTAGCCGGATTAAAAACTTTACCTTTTTTATTTGAAGTGCCAGGAATTATTTTTCCACCAACAAAATGTTCAATTAATATCATGAATAGGGTCTTTTAGATTAAAAATTGTTATTAGTCTATTGTTTAAATATTGGCAGTTGCTAACATCTTTTTTATTTCTGCAATAGCTTTTGCAGGATTTAAACCTTTAGGACAAGCGCTAGTACAGTTCATAATCGTATGACATCTATAAAGTTTAAGTTCATCTGCCACTTTTTTTAGTCTGGCATTTCTTTCCTCATCTCTGCTATCAACTATCCATCTGTATGCCTGTAAAAGAACTGCAGGACCTAAATATTTATCACCATTCCACCAGTAGCTTGGGCATGATGTTGAACAACAAGCACACATGATACACTCATATGCACCATCTAGTTTAGCTCTATCTTCTTTAGATTGAATAATTTCATTTGTTTCAGATTTTGAATTGTTTTTTAGCCAAGGCTCGATTGACTGATATTGTTTATATAATCCATCTAAATCTCCAATTAAATCTTTTTTAACTTTTAAGTGTGGTAATGGATAAATATCTATATCACCATCTATTTCTTCATGTGGTTTTGTGCATGCTAAACCGTTTTTACCACCCATATTCATTGCACATGATCCACAAACTCCGTGGGCACAGGATCTCCTATAAGCTAAAGTCGGATCTATCTCATTTTTAATTTTATTTAAAATATCTAACACTTTAGATGCACAATTATTCATATCAACCTCATAACTATCAATACGAGGATTTTCGCTAGTTGAAGGGTCCCACCTATAAATATTTACTTTTCTTAAATTTTTTGAGCCAGTTTTATCGTTAAAGTATTTACCCTTTTTTATCTGTGAGTTTTTAGGTAAACTAATTTGTACCATCAATATACTCTTTCCTGAGGTGGAAAATATTGAACATCGTTGGTTAAGGTAGACTTGTGAACTTCTCTATAACTTATTTTAGTTTCTTTTCCATTGCACCAAGCAAGAGTATGTTGCATAAATTTCTCATCATCTCTTTTTGGATAGTCCTCTCTCGCATGAGCTCCTCTGCTCTCTTTTCTGTTATATGCTGAGTCTACTGTTACGACTGCCTGTCTTATTAAATTATCAAATTCAAGTGTCTCTACTAAATCTGTATTAAATATTAAAGATTTATCTTTAACTGATATAGAACCTAATCCATCATAGGTCTTTCTGATTTCGTTAACACCTTCTTTTAAAGTTTTTTCTGTTCTAAAAACTGCGCATTTTGATTGCATTGTCTTTTGCATTGATTGTCTCAATTCTGCTGTACCGATATCTCCTTCTGCATTCCTTAATTTATCAAAACGATCCAAACATTTTTGTGTTTCTGTCTCACTAATTTGTTCATGAGGCGTTCCTGGTTTAATTAGCTCTGCTGCTCTTTTTGCTGCTGCTCTTCCAAAAACAACTAAATCGATTAATGAATTGGAACCAAGTCTATTAGCTCCATGCACTGATACACATGCAGCTTCTCCAATTGCCATTAATCCAGGTACAGTTTTTTCTGAACCATTAACAGTTAATACCTCTGCTTTGTAATTTGTAGGAATACCACCCATATTGTAATGAACAGTTGGAACTACAGGAATTGGATCCTTTGTAACATCTACATTTGCAAATAATCGAGCAGCATCAGTAATACCTGGCAACCTACTTTCAATAATATCTTTATCTAAGTGGTTTAAATTCAAATGAACATGATCTTGATCTTTACCAACGCCTCTTCCCTCATTTATTTCAATTGACATTGATCTGCTTACAACATCTCTTGATGCCAAATCTTTTGCTTTAGGAGCATATCTCTCCATAAACCTTTCACCCTTAGAATTTGTTAGGTAACCTCCTTCACCCCTTGCACCTTCAGTTATTAATGTACCATGACCATAAATTCCTGTAGGATGAAATTGAACAAATTCCATATCCTGAAGTGGCAAACCTGCTCTTAAAACCATAGCATTACCATCTCCGGTGCAGGTGTGTGCTGAAGTTGCTGAATAATAAACTTTTCCGTAACCACCTGTTGCAATAATTACCGTATGGGCTCTGAATCTATGAATAGTTCCATCATTTAAATTCCAAGCAATTAAGCCTTTGCATTCACCATCTTTCATTAACAAATCTAATGCAAAATATTCAATAAAAAATTCTGTTTTGTGTTTTAAAGCTTGTCCATACAGAGTATGCAAAATTGCATGTCCAGTTCTATCGGCAGCAGCACAAGTTCTTTGGACAATTCCATTTCCATAATCTTTGGTCATACCACCAAATGGTCTCTGATAAATCTTACCGTCCTCCGTTCTGCTAAAAGGTACACCATATTTTTCTAATTCAATTACTGCCTTAGGAGCTTCTTTACATAGGTACTCAATACTGTCTTGATCACCTAACCAATCTGCACCTTTCACTGTGTCATACATATGCCAACGCCAATCGTCCTCTCCCATGTTACCAAGCGCAGCTGATATTCCTCCTTGTGCAGCAGAAGTATGACTTCTAGTAGGAAACACTTTTGAAATACAGGCAGTTTTTAATCCAGCTTCACTAAGGCCAACAGCAGCTCTTAAGCCAGATCCTCCAGCTCCCAAAACTATAACGTCATATTCATGATCTATTATTTTATATGAACTCATAATCTAGAAATTAATATAATTGTAATTAGAGGAATTACCACTGCAGATACATATAAAAGCCTATTTGCGACATTTTTGATTTTATCATTCTTTATATAATCCTCAAAAACCTCACTAATACTCAAAGAGGAAAAAAAATATGCATTTATGATAAAGATACTAAATAAAAACTTAGATAATGGTATTGAAAAAAAGTTAACTACTGTGAGATAATCTTGATCATAAATTTTTATAAAATTTATAATAAACCACAGCATTAATGGAATCAGTATAACTCCGCTGATTTTTAAAAATATCCATTTTTTAGTTGCATTGATCATTCTAAAAAAAAAATTTTCCAATCAAATAAAAAAATACAGTCAAAACTACTGAACCGAATATAACTATTAAACCAGTTATATTAGTTGTTTTAATTTCAAATCCATATCCTAAATCCATAATTAAATGTCTTATCTCACTTAAAATTTGAAAAGAGAAAGACCAAGTAATTCCAAGAATTACAAATTTACCTAACAGAGAACTCATAAAAAAATTTATCATTTCATAGTTACTTTCTCCAAGGATAAGAAGAGAAGCAATTAGACAAATGAAAGTAATTGCAACTATATTAATTATTCCTGTTATTCTGTGAGAGATGGACACTAATGAAGAAATATGCCATTTGTAAATTTGGATATGGGGAGATAGCGGTTCTTTATTTTGCATTAAAATCATTCTTAATCAATCTTTCGGCTATTTCTACTGCATTCAAAGCCGCGCCTCTTAAAAGATTATCAGAGACAATCCAAAGATTTAATCCATTTTCTATTGTTTTATCTTCTCTTATTCTTGATATGAATGTTTCATCTTTTCCCTCAGCCTCCAGAGGTGTTACGTATCCACCATCAGATCTTTCATCTATTACTTTGCAGCCCTCAAAATTATTTAATGCTTCTCTAACTTTTGCTAAAGAAAATGGCTTTTCGAATTCCAAATTTACCGACTCAGAATGTGAAATAGATATTGGTAATCTTACACATGTCGCTGTTAAATTTATTTTATCATCTAAAATTTTTTTTGTTTCATGACACATTTTTAATTCTTCTTTTGTGTAACCATCGTCTGTAAAGACATCAATATGTGGAATAGCATTAAAAGCTATTTGTTTTGTGAAGTTTTTTGAGTCAATTTTTTCACCATCCAACGCTAATTTAGTTTGTTCAATCAGCTCGTCCATAGGCTCTTTGCCACCTCCTGATACTGATTGATAAGTAGAGACAACTACCCTTTTGATTGTAAACAAATCATGTAAAGGTTTGAGGGCAATTACTAATTGTGCAGTTGAACAATTAGGATTCGCAATAATGTTTTTTTTCATATTGTTTAAATCCTTAGAATTCACTTGTGGGACTATTAAGGGAACCTCAGGATCCATTCTGAAAAAACTTGAATTATCTATAACTAATGATTTTTTTGAGGCTTTTTCTGCAAATTCTTTAGAGATTTTTCCACCAGCTGCGAAAAAAGTAATTCTAACTTTTGAGAAATCAAAATTATCCAGATCAAGTACATCATATTCTTTGTCTCTAAATTTAATTTTTTTTCCTAAACTTTTTGACGAAGCAACTAAATATAGATTATCAATTTTAAGTTCTTTTTTTTCAAGAACCTCTAAAATTTTTCTTCCAACATTTCCTGTTGCACCTACAATTGCTATATTCATATTAACGTTTATTTTTATACTAAATGAAAGGTAAATCGCAAATTGTTCCTACAAATATTTTCTCGTTAATATCTATTTTAAATTGAGTTTTGCCGTCCCAATAAGGTTTGTTAATCATGGCTATACCAATAACTTTTTTAAATGTTGGAGAATATGCTGCTGATCTTACATAGCCCATAACTTTATTATTATCGTCTAATAATGTCTTTTCACAATACATATCAATTTTATTATGATCAATTTTTACTCCCATCAGTTTTCTTGAAATGCCCTCGTCTCTTATTTTTTTTAACTTTTCTTTGCCTATAAAATCAATTCCATTATCTAAATGTATGAACTTATTAAAATTTGCCTCAAAGGGATTATCTCTATTATCAAAATCATTTCCATAAGAAAATAACGCTGATTCTATTCTCTCGATCAAGTTTGGACACCCTGCCTTCACGTTGTATTCAGATCCATATTCAAAAAGATAATCATATAAATCTTGACCTGCTAAATTGTCTTCTACATAAATCTCAAAACCACTTTGTTTTGACCAACCTGACCTAGCAATAAAATATTTATGCTTTTTAAACTCATAATATTTGAAATTAAAAAACTTTAATTGTCTTATTTCATCACCAAATAATTTTGCCATTAAGTCGTCTGAAAGGGGTCCTTGAACAGCTAATATATTTACATTTGGCTCTTTAATTTCTACCTCAAATTTATTTCCTGCAGCAAGACCTTTGGCAAAAAAAATTACATCAGAATCAGCAATCGATAACCACCATCTGTCATCTGCCAATTTATTTATTATCGGATCATTAACTAAAAGACCTTGACCATCAACTAGTGGGGCATAATAACATCTCCCAACTTTTGATTTAGATAAATCTCTACAAGTCATTAATTGCACTAATTTTGCAGAATCTTTTCCAGAAATTTCTACTTGTCTTTCCGCAGCGACGTCCCAGACTTGAACAAAATTTTTCAAATGATGATAGTCGGACTCTAGAGACTTGAATGATGCAGGTAGCAACATATGATTATAAACTGTATAGCTACTTACACCGTGAGATTCGATCCTATCAGTGTAGGGTGTGCTCCTCAATCTTCTTGATTTTACAATTGGAAAATTTTTCATTTTTTTAAATTTTAGATCTTTTCTCTCATTTCAAATGCTTTTTCAATCATAATTATACGTCAGATATTGTCGATTTAATCCATAATTAGAACTATCAATCAGACTTTTAAAATTTTTTTCTTAATTCAAATTTTTGTATTTTTCCTGTTGAAGTTTTGGGTAATTGACAAAAAACTACTTGTTTTGGAACTTTAAATCCAGCAAGGGTTTCTTTACAAAAACTAATCAGCTCTTTTTCAGTTGTAGGCTTGTCTTTTACTAATTCAATAAATGCGCAAGGGACCTCACCCCATTTTTGGTCAGGTTTAGCTACAACTGCAGCAATTGAAACCGAAGGGTGCTTTGCTAAAGTATTCTCTATTTCTATTGACGATATATTTTCTCCTCCTGAAATAATTATGTCTTTAGATCTATCTTGAATTTTGACGTAACCATCAGAGTGCGTGACTGCTAAATCACCAGAATGAAACCATCCTCCATCCATTGCTTTGTTAGTGGCATCTTTATCTTTAAAATACCCTTTCATCACAACATTACCTTTAATCATAATTTCACCAATAGTTTTTCCATCTTTTGGTACTTCTTCCATAGTCTTAGGATCCATAACAGCTATTCCCTCGGTGTTTGGATATCTAACTCCTTGCCTTGCTTTAATTTCATTTTGCTTTTCTTCATCAAATTTATTCCAAGACTCATTCCATGCACATTGAGTAACATGACCATAAGTTTCTGTTAATCCATAAACATGCATAACCTCAAATCCAAGTTCTCTCATTTTTTTAAATATTATACTAGGCGGAGGGGCCCCAGCAGTTAAAACAAAGACCTTTTGTTTTAATTTTTTTCTATCAGATTCAGGTGCGCTAGTGATCATGTTTAATACAATCGGTGCTCCACCAAAATGGGTTACATTGTATTTGTCTATTAATTCAAATATTTTCTTCACATCAATATTTCTTAAACAAATAGTTCTTCCATTTAACATAGGTACGGTCCACGGATAACCCCAACCATTGCAATGAAACATTGGAACGATAGTTAAGAAATTTAATCTATTTGGCATATCCCAAGCAACTGCACTTCCAGTAGACATCAAATACGATCCTCGGTGATGGTAAACAACTCCTTTTGGATTCCCGGTAGTTCCAGAGGTATAACTTAATGAAATCGCTTGCCACTCATCCTCAGGCATTTTCCAGTCAAAATCTTCCTCCCCAGTATTTAGAAAACTTTCATATTCTAACTCTCCAATTTTCTCACACTTTGACTGATCAGCAAATTTATCTACAATATCAATAATGATTATTTTTTTATCTAGTGTGTTCAACGCTTTCTTAACTTCACTATGAAGCTGTCTATCAACAACTAATACTTTTGCATCGCTATGATTTAAAATGTATGCAATAGTCTTAGCATCCAATCTGATATTGATAGTGTTTAAAACTGCACCTGTCATTGGTACAGAATAATGACCTTCAAAAATTTCTGGAGTGTTAAAAGCTAAAAATGAGACAGTATCCCCTTTTTTAACACCAATTTTAGTGAGAGCACTTGCAAATTTTACAGCACGTATATAGACTTCAACCCAAGAGTATTTACGATTTTCATAAATAACCGCATCATAATCTGGATATATATCTTTAGCTCTTTTTAAAAAAGTTAGCGGTGTTAAGGGAATATAATTAGCTTCGTTTTTATCTAAATTGGTATCGTAATGACTCATTTTAATTAAATTTAAAATTCATGATATTTGAACTTCCCGAGATAGCAGATTTATAATGCTGTTCAGCTCTCGGCAGAACTTTTTCAAAATAAAATTTTGCAGTATTTATTTTATCCTCATGAAACTTTTTATTTTCCTCAAAATCTTTAAAACTTACAGTTAAAACTTTTACCCAAGAAAAAGCTAGGGATATGTAACCAAGTGTCTTCAAATAATCATTGGCAGCTGCACTGACATCATCTTTGTTAGTCTTTATTTTATCAATAGTCCAATCACTAAATTTTTTTAAAATGTCTAAATGATAATTTAATGTATCAACAAATGGCTTTATTTTTTCATTATCCGAATTAGTTTCAGATTTAATTAAATCTATAAATTTATTAATTATGTTACCATTCTTAGTTGACAGTTTTCTAAAAACTAAATCGGCTGCTTGTACTGAATTAGTTCCTTCATAAATTGGGGTGATTCTGTTATCTCTGTACAATTGCTCTATACCTTGATCTTTCGTGTAACCGTACCCACCAAATATTTGCATTGCATCACTTGTTATTTCCATTCCTAAATCAGAAAATAAGGATTTTACTACCGGTGTCATTAACGAAACTATATCTAAGGCCTCTTGTTTGATCTTTTGATCATCATGATTTAAACTAACTTCAGTTTGTTGAGACAACCAGAAACATAATGCTCTTTCTCCCTCGATTATAGACTTCATGTTCAACAAAGTTTTTCTTATATCAGCATGCTCAATAATTGTATCTGCTATTCCATTTTCAGACTTATTATTATTGCTTTTTCCCTGTTTTCTTTCTTTGGCATAATTAAGAGAATTTTGATAAGCAATTTCTGAAATTCCTAAACCCTGAATACCAACAACAATCCTCTCTAGATTCATCATTGTAAACATTTGACTCAATCCCTTGTTTTTAGGGCCAATCATTATTCCTGTGGCTTCATCAAAATTTAATACACATGTAGCTGAACCCTTAATACCCATTTTTGTCTCTATTGATCCAGTAGATATTCCATTTCTTGGTCCAACAGTTCCATCTTCTTTTACGATAAATTTTGGAACTAAGAATAAGCTTATACCTTTAGTCCCTTTAGGTGAATCTGTTGCCCTTGCTATTACCAAGTGAATAATATTTTCTGTTAAGTCATGATCACCAGAGGTAATAAATATTTTTTGGCCTGTGATTTTATATGTTCCGTCTGGTTGTTCTACTGCCTTTGTTTTTAATAAACCTAAGTCTGTTCCACAGACTGGTTCGGTTAAACACATTGTGCCACTCCATTTACCTTCAACCATCTTAGGAAGGAATTTGTCTTTTATTTCATCTGTGGCATGGTGATGAATACAATTATAAGCTCCTAAAGTTAATTCACTGTAAAGTTTGAATGCTAGACTTGCAGATGATATCATTTCATCAAAAAATGCACTAACAGTTCGTGGCATGCCTTGTCCTCCATATCTTGGATCACAGGATAATGAAGTCCAACCGTCCTCAATATATTTTTGATAAGCCTCTTTGTATCCTGGTGGAGTTCTTACAACTCCATTTTCTAAAATGGCAGGATTTTCATCTCCAGCTTTTGCAAGTGGCAAAATCAAATTTTGATTGATTTTTGCAGCTTCCTCTAAAATATCTTTAACTAGCTCTGAACTTACCTCTTTATATTTTTCCAATTCATTATAGTTTTTATTGTCCCTCAATTTCTCAAAAAGAAACATCATATCATTAACTGGTGCTATATAATTTGGCATATTTAAAGTTTAAAATAATTAGTTAATTATTGCAATTTTGAAATGATCGCATCACCCATTTTAGATGTCGATATTTCTTTCATTCCCTTAGATAGAATATCTTTGGTTCTTAAACCATCATTTAAGACATTCTGAACAGCTTTTTCTAAACCTTCTGCCTCTTTATCAAGGTCCAAAGAGTACCTTAAAGCCATTGCAAAGCTCAAAATTGTTGCAATTGGATTTGCTAGACCTTTTCCTGCTATATCAGGTGCAGACCCATGAATAGGTTCATACATCGCTCTCATTTCTCCATCCTTATTTTTGGCACCTAATGAGGCTGAGGGTAAAAGTCCTAATGACCCTGTTAACATTGAAGCTTGATCTGAAAGCATATCCCCAAAAAGATTGTCTGTGACAATGACATCAAATTGTTTTGGGTTTCTGAGTAACTGCATCGCACAATTGTCTGCAAGCATATGACTTAATTCTACATCTTTATATTCTTTTTCATGAAGTGCTTGGACTTCTTCTTTCCATAATTGTCCAGCCTCCATTACATTAGATTTTTCACAAGAAGTAACTTTATTTGATCTTTTTTTTGCTAAATCAAAAGCTACTCTTGCTACTCTTGTAATTTCACTGCTTGTGTAAGAGTGAGTATTTATTCCTTTTCTTTCACCATTTTCAATTGGTTTAATACCTCTAGGTTCACCAAAATAAATTCCACCTGTCAACTCTCTCACAATCATAATGTCTAATCCTGAGACAATCTCAGGTTTTAATGTAGATGCTTCAACTAATTGTTTGAAACATATAGCAGGTCTTAAGTTTGCAAATAATTTTAATTCTTTTCTCAATTTTAAAAGTGCTCTCTCTGGTTTTTTTGAAAATTCAACATTATCCCATTTAGGTCCTCCAACTGCACCAAGCATTACAGCTTCACTTTCCAAAGCTTTATAAAAAACTTCATCAGTAATCGGTGTTCCATGTTTATCATAAGAACAACCTCCTGCTAAATCCTCATCAATTTGAAAATCTAAAGATTTTTTATCATTAAACCAATTTATTATTTTTTTAACTTCACCAATAACTTCTGGACCTATACCATCTCCCGGTAATAAAAGGATTTTTCTTTTTTTAACCTTAATCATTAAATATCCAGGGCTTTTTATTTTTTAGATCTTTTTCGAAATTCTCAATTTTGTCAGATTTCTTCAAAGATAAGGCTATGTCATCTAATCCCTCTAAAAGACATTTTTTCTTAAATGGGTCAATTTTGAATTTAACTTCATTGTTTCCGTAAACAATCTTCTCCTCATTAAGATCCACAAAAATTTCCTCTTTTCTACTGGTATATTCAGATAACTCTTTTATTTTTTCATCATCAAGGGTGATTGGTAAGATTCCATTCTTAAAACAATTATTATGAAAAATATCTGCAAAACTTGTGCTTATAACACAAGTAATACCAAAATCTAATAATGCCCATGGTGCGTGCTCTCTTGATGAACCACAGCCAAAATTTTTTCCTGCAATTAAAATTTTTGAATTATTAAATGGATTTTTATTTAAAATGAAATTATTTATTTCTTTTCCATTATCATCATATCTCATCTCAAAGAATAAGTTTTTACCCAATCCGGTTCTCTTAATTGTTTTTAGAAATTGTTTTGGAATGATCATATCTGTATCAATATTTACTATTGGTAAATATGCTGGAATACTTCTTAGTGTGCTAAATTTTTGCATTTAGTTTTGATACTTTCTCACATCATCAAGACTTCCTGATATAGCTGCGGCTGCAGCCATTCCAGGACTAACTAAATGGGTCCTTCCACCTCTTCCTTGTCTTCCTTCAAAATTCCTATTTGAGGTAGAGGCACATCTTTCTTCAGGTTTCAACTTGTCTGCATTCATGGCTAAACACATTGAGCAACCTGGTTCTCTCCATTCAAATCCTGAATTAACAAAGATTTTATCTAATCCTTCTTGTTCCGCTTGTTGCTTCACCAATCCAGATCCTGGAACAACCATTGCATGAACATGGGAAGCTATCTTTTTATCTTTCAAAATCTTTGCCGCTTCTCTTAAATCCTCAATTCTGCCATTTGTACAACTACCTATAAAAACTTTATCTATCTTAATATCTCTAGCTGACATATCAGGTTGAAGACCCATATATTTTAAGGATCTCTCTATGGAATTTTTGCGGTCCTCGTCTTTTTCTTTGATCGGATTAGGAACTTTACCATCAATTGTAATTACATCTTGAGGTGAAGTTCCCCAAGTTACCATTGGTAAAATTTCGTTAGCTTGCAAACTTACTTCTTTATCAAAGCTCGCATCATCATCAGTTTTTAAACTTTGCCAATGTTCTAAAGCTTTATTCCATTTTTCGCCCTTTGGTGACATTGGTTTTCCCTCTAAATATTTAAATATTTTTTCATCTGGTGCTATTAATCCAGCTCTTGCGCCACCTTCTATTGTCATATTACATATTGTCATTCTTTGTTCAACACTTAAGGATCTTATTAAATCACCTGCATATTCAAGAACACAACCTGTCCCACCTGCAGTTCCAATTTTTCCAATAATTTGTAGAATAACATCTTTCGAAGTAACACCTAATGGAAGTTTACCATTAACATTTATCCGAAAATTTTTTGCTTTTTTTTGAACAAGTGTTTGAGTTGCTAAAACATGTTCTACCTCTGAAGTTCCAATTCCAAAAGCTAAAGCACCAAATGCTCCATGGGTTGCGGTATGACTATCCCCACAAACAATAACTGTTCCGGGTTGTGTGAAACCTTGCTCTGGACCAGTAACATGAACAATACCTTGTCGCTTATCATTCATTCCAAAAAGTTTAATACCAAATTCTTTGCAATTGGCATCTAAAGTCTCTACCTGAATTTTAGATTCATGATCTGAAATACCCTTTGATCTATCAGTAGTTGGTACATTATGGTCTGCTACAGCTAAAGTTAATTTAGGGTGCCTGACTTTTCGTTTAGTATTTCTAAGTCCCTCAAAAGCTTGTGGACTTGTAACCTCATGAACTAAATGTCTATCAACAAATAATAAAGCTGTTCCATCATCTTGTTGATGTACTAAATGGTCATTCCAAATTTTATCGTAAAGAGTATTAGGCATTGAGAAAAAAATTATTTTTTTTCTTGTAAATTTTCAAGCTTTTTTTCTGTACTAGTTTCGGCCTTAGGAGCGTCTTTTTTAGCTTCATTTCTTGATGTTTCTTCTATTTTTGGCTCAACCGCTGGTGTAGCCTCTTTTTTAATTTCTGAAATATTTTCTTTTGTGATGGGAGCCAAATTTTCATCAGTTACTGTTTCTGGTTTAACATCAACATCGATACCAATTTTTTTTCTAATTTTTTCGGCAATTCTTGCTGACTTCCCAGTTCTGTCTCTCAAATAATAAAGTTTTGCTCTTCTCACTTTTCCTGATCGGATTACTTTAATTGAGTCAATCACAGTTCCAAACAATGGAAATGTTCTCTCAACTCCCTCACCGAATGATATTTTTCTGACAGTAAATGAGGAGTTTAAGTCTCTACTTTTTTTAGCAATACATACACCTTCAAAATACTGAATTCTTTCTTTTTTACCTTCTGTAATTCTTACTCCAACTTTTACAACGTCTCCTGGGAAAAATTCAGGTATCTTTTTTTCAGAGAGAATCTTTTTAACGTTGTTTTGGTTAATTTCTTCTATTGTTTTCATTTCAGTATTTATCAATTTAATCTTTCTTATATTTTTGCCACAAATCTGGTCTTCGGTCGCGTGTTATAGCCTCAGATTGAGATAAACGCCAGTCTTTAATTTTAGTGTGATCTCCAGATAATAACACTTCTGGCACTGCTTTTTCTTCCCATATTTGAGGTTTTGTGAACTGCGGATACTCTAAAAGGCCATTTTCAAAAGTTTCATCAGCTGGAGATTTATCATTTCCTAAAACTCCAGGTAAAAGTCTTAAAACGCTATCTAGTATAACAAAAGCTGCCGTTTCTCCTCCAGACAATACATAATCTCCGATGCTTACCTCCTCAATATTTCTAGTGCCTAAAACTCTTTCATCGACACCTTCAAACTGTCCACAAATCAAAGAAAATGATTTTTCTTTAGATAAATCTTGTGCAAATTTTTGATCAAATCTTTTACCTTTTGGTGAAAGATAAAAAATTCTATCTCCGTTATTTACATTTTGATCAATAGAATTTGCCAAGACATCTGGTTTAATTAACATACCTGTTCCACCGCCGTAAGGAGTATCATCAACTGTTTTATGTTTATCTTGAGCAGAGTCTCTAATATTAATTACTTTTAAGCTCCACAACTTTTTAGTCATTGCTTTACTGTATATACCTTTGTTTAAAGGCCCAGGGAAAATTTCTGGGTATAGAGTAAATACTTGGGCTTGCATCATAAATTATCTTTGTATTATTTCTTTTCCTCTTTTTTAGCTTCTGCTTTTGGAGCTTCTGCTTTTGGAGATTCCTCTTTTTTAGCTTCTGCTTTTGGAGATTCCTCTTTTTTAGCTTCTGCTTTTGGAGATTCCTCTTTTTTAGCTTCCTCACTACCCTCTTTTTTTCGATCTTTTTTTGGAATAGCTTTCTGAGGATTATTTCCATTTGCCGGCATAGGCATTAATTCATTTTCACCTAAAATCCTTGCTACTCTGGTTGTCGGTTGTGCACCTTGACCCAACCAATACTTTATTCGTTCTGTCTCTAATCCAATTCTTTCCTTTTTTTCCTTTGGCAATAGTGGATTAAAAAATCCCACTTTCTCAATAAATCTACCATCCCTTGCAAAACGACTGTCTGCAACTACTACTTTATAAACGGGTCTTTTCTTAGTCCCACCTCTTGATAACCTTAACTTTAACATTCATTCTCCTTTTTTTATTTTAATTGATTGAATAATTCTGGAGGTATTCCTTTGTCAGTCATACCTTTGAGATTACCCTTTGACATCTTTTTTGTCAGTTCAGACATCATTTTAAATTGTTTTAACAACTTATTGATAGTGGCTGGATCTGTTCCAGAGCCATTAGCAATTCTTTTTTTTCTAGAACCATCAATTATCTTTGGATTCTCTCTCTCTTTTTTTGTCATAGACAATATTATAGCTTCATTCTTTGTAATAATACTTTCATCAATTCCAGCTGCATCCATTTGTGATTTAACTTTTGAAACACCAGGCATAAAAGACATGATGCCTTCTATTCCACCCATTTTTTTCATTTGTCTTAGTTGTGCTAAATAATCTTCCATAGAAAATTGTCCCTTTTTTAAATTCTCTTCAGCCTTTTTAATATTTTCTTCTCCAAGATCTTGCACCGCTTTCTCCACTAGGGATACAATATCTCCCATACCTAAAATTCTATTAGCAATTCTATCTGGATGAAAAACTTCAAGATTATTGATTTTTTCTCCTATACCCAAAAATTTAATAGGAACTTGTGAAACGAATTTCATACTAACTGCGGCTCCGCCTCTTGCATCACCATCAGCTCTGGTTAAAATTATACCAGAGAGATTTACAGTATTTTTAAATTCTTTTGCTACGCTTGCTGCTACTTGACCAGTCAATGAGTCAGCAACTAAAAAAGTTTCAGCAGGTTTAATTATATTCTCGATTTGTTTAATTTCACTCATCATTTGCAAATCTATTTGTGTTCTACCTGCTGTATCAAATAAAATGACATCAGCACCATTTAGGTTTGCAGCACTAATTGCTCTTTGGCAAATATCAGCTGGCTGTTGTCCTTCAATTATTGGCAAAGTTAAAATATTATTTTGTTCACCTAAAGATTTTAATTGCTCTTGGGCTGCTGGCCTATAGATATCTAAACTCACCATCATAACTTTCTTTTTTTTGTTATTTTCTAAGTATTTTGCAAGTTTAGCGGTAGTTGTGGTTTTACCAGAACCTTGTAGACCAACTAACATCATGGGCACTGGTGGTACAGCATTAAGATTTACATCATTATTTTTTTCACCTAATAAAGATACTAATTCGTCATATACAATCTTAACAACCATATCACCAGGAGATGTAGATCTGATAATTTCTTGTCCTAAAGCTTTAGGTTTAACTTTTTCAATAAACTCTTTAGCAACATCAAGTGATACGTCAGCTTCTAATAAAGCTTGCCTAATGGCTCTAAGACCTTCATTAACTTGACGCTCGTCAAGCGAAGGTGCTTTTTTTAGAGAGGTAAAGACTTCCTCAAATTTATTTGTTAAATTTTCGAACATATTTATTCCACACAGCAGTAATCGCACTAGTGGGCGAACCCTCGCTGACTAGTGTCGATCTCTTTGTTTCCAAAGACACCGCAAATTTAACGTTTTTGCGGAAACTGCCACAAACTATAATAGAGGTTCAAAAAGTCAATAAATAAGTTAAATAACTATATATGCAGATTAGAGCTTTTAAAATGGATGGATTAGGTAATGATTTTGTCATTATTGATAATAGACAAAAAATTACCGATTTGACTAAAGATCAGATTATAAAGATTTGTGATAGAAATTTTATTGGTTGTGATCAATTAATATTTATTGAGTCCAGCAAATCAAGTGATGCGAATTTAAAATTTTTTAATTCTGATGGAGGGGAGTCTGGTGCATGTGGAAACGGTACTAGATGTGTTGCAAAATTAATCTCTGAAGAAACAAAAGCTGAAAGGATCATTTTATCTACTTTAAATGGAAATTTAGAGTCAAAAATATTAGATAAAAATCTTGTTACAACTGAAATTGGTAAAGCTAAATTACAATGGAACGAAATTCCTTTATCGGAAAAATTAGATACTAAAAATTTGAATATTAGGATCACTGATATAAATAATAAAGAACATTTGGGTGGTACTGCTGTTAATGTTGGAAATCCACATATTGTTTTTTTTGTAAATGAAATTGAAAATTTTAATATTGAAAAAATTGGACCCAAAATTGAAAATCATAAAATTTTTCCAGAAAAATGTAATGTTACAATTGCTAAAATGATTAATAAAAATTTGATTAAAGTGAAAGTGTGGGAAAGAGGAGCTGGGCTAACCAAAGCATGTGGAACAGCTGCATGTGCAACTGCATTCGCCGGTAAATTGAATAATCTTAATGAAAATAAAACAGACATAGAATTTCAAACAGGTAAGTTATCAATTCTTATAGATGATAGAAATTCAATCCACATGAAGGGACCCGTTTCAGAAATAAAAGAAATTGAGATCAAACTATAATGGGAATTTTTGATAAATTTAAGATAGGTTTTAAAAAAAGTGCATCCGCACTAACATCTGGATTAAAAGAAATAATAATAAAAAAAGAGATTGACGATAAAAATTTAGATAAAATCGAAGAGTTTTTAATTGAATCTGATGTTGGTGTCGAGGCTGCATCGGAAATTAAAGAAATCATTTCAAATAAAAAAATTGATCCAAACAAAGATCTATCAACTGAGATAAATCTTATCTTAAAAGAGTACATTGTTAATTTAATGGAGCCTTTAGAAAATAATTCTTTTTTTGAAAAAAAAGATAAACTAAACGCAACTCTAATCTCAGGAGTAAATGGTGTTGGTAAAACAACAACCATTGGTAAAATAGGTAAGATATTAAAGACTAATGGAAACAAAGTTATGTTTGCTGCTTCTGATACTTTTCGAGCAGCTGCTATTGAACAATTGGAAAATTGGGCAAATAAAATTGACGTCAAATTAACTAAATCATCCCAAGGTTCTGATCCGGCATCGGTGGCATATAAAGCAGTTGAGGAAGCAATCAAAAATAATTTTCACCAAGTTTTAATCGATACTGCTGGAAGACTACAAAATAAAAAAAATTTAATGGAAGAATATAAAAAGATAGCCAACGTAACAAAAAAAATTGACCAAGATGCACCTCACAATATTATTTTAGTTTTAGATGCAACATCGGGACAAAATGTGATTAATCAAGTGGAAGAATTTAACAAAATTATTCCATTAACTGGTCTAATCATGACCAAATTAGATGGAACTGCCAAAGGTGGTATTCTGCTGGCAATAGCAAAAAAATATCAACTACCTATTCTTGCTTTAGGCTTAGGTGAAAAAGAGGATGATTTAGAATTATTCAATGCAGAAAAATTTGCCGAGGCTTTTACACAAGTTAGTTAATCAAATTACTTGAAATTAAAGGTTTATAAATACTGCACTCATAATTATCTTTAAATTTGTAATGCCCACAATCCTTAGAGAAAGAGGAAATAATAAATTCAAATTTTCCTGTGCTAGGGTAAAGTTCAAGTTTCTTATTAAAAATATCGTATTTGAAATTAGCATTTAAACTTTTAACTGCACTAATCATTACTAGCGTTTTATCATCTTTTAAAAGGTAATAGGCGAAATCATCTGGAAATACAGGAAAGTCATATTCGTCTAAATGAAACTTAGCTTGAGAGGGAAACCAATCATAAGAGATTAATGGTGAAGAGGACTTTGTTGAATAATTATAGATATAAAGATCTTTAGGAAAATCATTTATATAATTACTTTCTTCACCTCTGGCCAAAATAGATTTCTTTCGTGTCTTAAAATATAGTGCAAATTTTTTATTGTGTGAGTCCATATGATCTATGTGAAATAAATCATCAGGATAAAATGAATCATCTTTTGAGAATGCAAAACTTTTTAAAATTAATAATAAAATTGTTATTAAAAAAAAATTTTTCACTTTTTAAGCTTAAAATTAAATCTTGAATAATATTTGTTTAGAATATGGCTAATTTAAATTAATTAAAAAAGAATTTAATGCTTTTATAAGACTTTCATCGTACTCCATCATATGATTGTCATATTTGGTAAAATATGAGTATTTGGGCTCATTAGCTATTTCAAACATCTTTTTACCCATCTCAAAAGGTACAATTTGATCTTTTTCACCGTGCATTATCAAAATTGGAGACTTAATATTTTTAATTTTATTTTCATTTTCAAATTTATCTTTAAGTAAATGACCAACAGGTATGTATGGATAAAATTTTTTAGCAGCATCAATCATTGATGTAAATGGAGTTTCTAAAATTACACCTGCAAAATTTCTATTTTGTGATAAATGTGTTGCAACTCCTGTTCCTAATGACTCTCCATAAATTACTATATCTTTTTCGTCTACACCTTTTTTTATCAACCATTTAATTGCACTTTCACCATCCTCATATAATCCAATTTCTGATGGTTTGCCCTCGTTGCCACTAAAACCTCTCCAGGCTATTATCAAAAAATTAACATTCATATCTCTAAAATGATTCAATTTATGAATTCTATTTTCTAAAGATCCAGCATTTCCATGGAAAAATAAGATTGTTTTATTTTTTCTTAAATCTTTTTCATGATACCAACCTAGCAAACCTAAACCGTCTTGTGTTGATACCTCAACCTCTTCAATATTAACTGAAAGTTTATCATTAAAATAATTATTTTCATCAGGATGGTACATTAAATTTCTTTGATAAAAATAAAGAAATGCCAAAAGAAAAAAATAAACTAAAATTATTAGTTGTAAAAATGATAGCAAACTATTCCTAAACTTTTTTAACATTATTTTTCTTAGCTAAATATACGCCAAAGAAAACTAAAATAGTTCCCAAAATATGAAAATTTTCAAATTTTTCATCAAATAAAAAGTATCCATAAATTGCTCCATAAACTGTAAAAACATAAAGTGTAAAGCCAGTCAAAGATGCACCTAATTTTTTCTGAGCTATAGTATAGAGAGTAAAAGCAATTATGCCTGGTGATATAGCTGCAAAAATTACCCATAAGTAAAATTCTGTTACAAAAATAGTCTCTTTATAAAATAATTCCTCACCAACGTAAAAAGGCAACAAACTCAACGCACCAAAAAAAGAAATCATAGTAAATCTATCAAAAATTTTTAATTTTGATTTCCAATAGAATAAATAAATTGAATATAAAGCCCATCCAATTGCAGCAGCCAACATCCATAAATCTCCGATAGTAAATTTTAGATTAATCAATAAGTTAAAATCACCTTTAATAATAATGATTAATACTCCTATCAAGCAACTAATTAAGCCAATTACTTTTGTCGAATTAATTTTTTCTTGAAAAAAAAAATATGAAATTAGAATAATAAAAACTGGAGAAGATGTGTAGATTATTCCCATATTTGTAACAGTTGTTGTCTCACCGGCTAAAAAAGGGAAAGCGCCACACACACCGCATCCCATTAACCCTAAAAAAAATAATTTTTTATATTCCTTTTTAATTATTTGAAGATTATTTTTTAAAGTTACATAAGTAAATGGTAATAAAATTAAAAAGACAACTGTCCAACGCCAAAATGCAAGTGAAATAGGTGGAACGAACTCAACACCACCTCTTGCTACAACTAGGTTACTAGCCATAAAGATTGGTTGTATAAATAATAATGAGAGTGAGAATATATCTGTCTTAATATTTTTCAATTTAATTGATATTAATCTTTATCAAAGAAGGCTTCGTATATCATCATGATGATAGCTGCACCCATTAAAAGGTAAACTGGAATAACATCCAAGAAACCTATCATCATTGATCTTGTTAAAGTTGTTGCAAGACCAATTAAAAAGAAAACTGCAAAAGATAGTCCTATGATTGTAGTAATTTTATTCATTTTATTCCTGACATTCTTTCTCTAACCAATTGGCAACTCCTAAAAATCTATGATCGTCATATTTATTGCCAATTAATTGAACTCCTAATGGTAAGTTATTTTCTCCTTCAAGTAAAGGTAGCGAAATGCATGGCGTACCAAGATAAGACCAAACTTTATTAAATTCCGCTGTTCCAGTGCTTTTTAAACCTTTAGGCGCAACACCTGGGCTGGCTGGTGACAATACTCCATGATAATCTTCAAAAACTTCTTGGTATGACTCATAACTTCTTTTTATAAAATCAATTGCTTCTGCATATTCTTTTGCTGAGTATTTATTTCCTCTTGTAATTGCATCTTGCATATACTTTGACAATTTTTTTTTAAATTTTTTAAAGTAAATTGAAAAATTATTAGCTAGATCAGTCTCATGAATAATTTGGTGGTACTTATGTATATTTTTAAAATAAGAAGGTGTATCAAAAATTTCAATATTTTTTTTAAATGACCCAATAAAGTATTCAAATGACTCTCTGGACTTTTTATCTATTAATTTCCAATGTTCAGTTTTGTAAAAAATAAATTTGGGTTCAAATATAGGTCCTTTTTTTGTTTCAGATAAAATATTTTCTGTTGAGTAATATATGGTTGCTGGATCAAATTTATCTTTTTTAACGAGAACTTTTGCCAGCATAGCTACATCTTCAACTTTTCGGCCAAAAATTCCTATATGATCCAGACTATAAGATGTTCTTAAAACACCATTTCTGGATATTAGTCCGTAACTAGGCTTATATCCCACTACTCCACAATATGATGCTGGTCTAATAATGGATCCACCAGTTTGAGATCCAATTGATGCAGGTGCCATAAAAGAAGCTACAGAGGCGGCAGATCCGCTTGAGGAACCTCCTGGTGTTCTTGTCTTATCGTGTGGATTTGTTGTTGTCGGAGGTCCTAAATAAGCAAGTTCTGAGGTTGCCGTTTTACCCATTACAATTGCTCCGGATGCATGAAGTAAGTCTATTATTTCTGCATTTTGTGAATATGATTTACCTTTTCTTATAACTGTTCCACACTCTGTTGGCATATCAACTGTACCAATGATGTCTTTAACCGCGATAGGTACGCCATGAAGGGGACCAATTGGTTTACCAGATCTTCTGTGATCGTCAGCTTGAGCAGCTTTTTCTAACAAAACTTTCTTATCAAAGTGGGCCCAGGCCTTAATATCTTTGTCAAATTTATTTATTCTTTCAATATACTTTTCACAAACGTCAACCGAAGTGAGTTGGGCATCTTTAATTTTTGCCGCAAGTTCTTCGAGACTTAGAGAAAATATATCTGTCATTTAGAAATTAATTTGCAAATAATGTCTCTGGTAACCAAAGAGCTATACCTGGAAATAAATACATTAAAACCATCGCTAAAATTACAATACCTAAAAATGGCATTATCCCTCCAAAGATCTGCATTAATTCTACATTCTTTGATTGAACTCCTTTTAAATAGTAAGCAGACATTGCCATGGGCGGTGTTAAGAATGAGGTTTGTAAATTTAAAGCAATTAACATTGCAAAGAAATATGGATTAACTCCAAAAAATTCGACTAGTGGTAAAAATATTGGCACAAAAATAATTAGTATCTCTGTCCACTCTAAGGGCCAGCCTAATAAAAAAATAATTATTTGAGTAATTACTAAAAACTGCCAAGGTTGTAGATTTAAAGATTTAAAAAAGTGTTCAAATACTTCATGACCACCCAAATAAGAAAAGACTGATGCAAAGGTCCAGGAACCAATAAATAGCCACATGATCATTGCAGTAGTTTTTGCAGTAAGAAAAACAGACTCTTTAAAATTTTTCCACTTTAAAGTTTTATAAAAATAAGAAAGAACCAAGGCTCCAAAAGCTCCCACAGCAGCAGCTTCTGCCGGAGTAGCAATACCAGCAAGTATTGTACCTAAAACTAAAATAATTAAAGAGAATAGCGGTAAAAAAGAAACTAAAACTTCTCTCATAATCACAGCTGGAGGTGGTATCTCTTCTGCAGCAGGCTTCGGAGCAATTGAAGGATTTAACCATGCTCTGAAAACTGCATATCCTATATACAAACCAGCTAACATTAATCCCGGAAATATTGCAGCGGCAAATAATCTTAGTGGAGACAACTGTGCAATAACAGAATAAACAATTAACATAATACTTGGAGGAATTAATATTCCTAAACACCCTCCAGAACAAATTATTCCGGATGCAAATTTTTTATCATACCCAGCTTTAACCATTGCTGGCCAAGCTAAAAGTCCCATTAAAGTAACTACAGCCCCAATAATTCCTGTTGCTGTTGAAAATAGAGTACAAGTAATTAACGCAGCGACTGCCATTGAAGCAGGAAGTTTATGTGAAGCTAATCTGATCGCAAAAAACAATTTTGCAACTATTCCAGCTCTTTCAACTAAGTATCCCATGAACAAAAAAAGTGGGACTGCTGTTAATACGTTATTATCCATAACTGTATAGGTATTTTGGACAAAGAGTTGGAATATCCTATTATCAAAAAGATGTTCCATCTTAGTTGGATCAAAATAAGCATAGTATCCAAAACCTAAACCCATAGCCATCAAAGTGAATGCAATTGGAAAACCAAGTAAAACAGCGAATAAAAATATACCCATCATCATAATTGCTACTTCTGGATTTGTTAAACTAAATAACATCTTCTTTGTCTCCTTGTTGAGAGGTTCTCATTAAAATCTTTTCTGTTTCCTCCGCATCCCCTTGGGTTCCTCTAATTGGCCAGCTACCTTCTTGGATACAAATTACGCATCTAAAAACTTCACTTATTCCTTGAAGAGTTAAAAGACTACCAGATAAGGGTATTAAAGATTTTGCCATATAAATTTGAATTTGAGCTGGACTATTCCAACTAGTCTCTCCAATTTTCCAAGCTAATGCCGCATATTCAAAGCCATAAAAGGCCAGTGCAATTACACCAGGAAAAAAGAAAATAAAATATAAAACAATGTCTATCCATGCTTGAGTTCTTTGGGAGAATAACCTGTATATTACATCACCCCTTACATGTGCTTCTGTGCACAAAGTATAGGCACCAGCCATCATAAAAATTGCTCCGTACATTTGAAGGCTAAAATCAAAATTCCATAAAGTTGGTGCATTTAATGCATAAGCCATAAAAACTTCATAACAAGTTCCACCCATTAAAATTACTATGCACCATGAAAAAGCCTTTCCCATTGAGACACTTAAACGATCAGCAAATTTTATGTAAGATCTCATCATAGATATAAACTTCTATTGAATTGTCGATAATTAATCAAATAAAAAAGGGGGGCAAAGCCCCCCCTTTTCAAAAATTTAAGTAAGTTTTTAATTAAAGCTTAACTTTTCCAATTGGGCCAAACTCGTTTTCATATGCAAGTTTGTAATTTGGCTGATTCATCAGCAAGTACTTCATTACTCTCTTTGCGTATGATTTCTGAGAATCAACAACTTTCTTAAAGAAAGGATCTTTCTTATTAAAGTCACCAATTACCTTGTCCCAACCTTTTAATTGTTGAGCTAAGATTTCATCAGAAGTTTGGTAAACATTTACTTTATGCTCATTCATTAACTTAGCTAAATCAGCTGAGTATCTTACTAAAGCTTTAAAGTAATTATCACTGTTCGCAGCATAAGCAGCATTTTTCAAAATTGCTTGGTGCGCTGGTGATAAACTATTATATGTTTTTTTGTTAACTGGTATTTCAAACATCTCTTGTGATTGGTGAAAGCTTCCTAAGTGATAATGCTTGGAAACGTCTTGCATTCCAAACTGAGAGTCTGAAGTAGGGTTGTTAAACTCAGCAGCTTCAATCAAACCAGTTTTCATTGCTGGCTGAATTTCACCTCCTGGTAATTGTCTAACTACCATTCCCATTGCAGTTAAAACGTTAGTCGCTAAACCAACAGTTCTGTACTTCATACCTTTAACATCAGACACTTTAGTTACGTTCTTTTTGAACCAACCAAAAGGCTGAGCTGGCATAGGCATATGGAAAAAACCAACGTAATCGAAACCAACTTTTGCTAGTGTCTCGTCATACAGTTTTCTTCCTCCACCATACTCCATCCATCCCATAACTTCTTGAGATGACATTCCGTATGAAGGACCAGTTCCAAATAATGATGCAGCAGGGTTTTTACCATACCAATATGCAGTCACCCAGTGACCCATATCTACTACACCGGAACTAACCGCTTGTCCGATTTCTGAAGTCTTTACGACTGCTCCAACTGGTTGAAGATCAATCTTAAGTGTACCACCAGACATTTCATCTACCATTTTGCAATAGTCTCCAGCCATTTCAAAAAAGATGTTTGCCCCACTTGGCCATGCAGCTTGCATCTTTAAAGTTTTATGACCGCCAGCAGTTGCGATGTTTGGCATAGCAACAGCGGCTGCAGCTACAGCACCAGCTTTAGCAGCAGTCTTAAAGAACTTACGTCTTGAAGATGTTTTCACCTTCAACGATTTATTTTCTTTAGTCATTATTTCTCCTATTTCAGTTAATTAACTGATTAATTTAAGCACAGATTCAGTTTGGAGTCTTTCTAAAAAATAGCGTAGATGTCGCAGAAGTTGAATTTTTTTCAATCCAGAGTAGAATTAATTTACTTTATTTTTACAATTACCAGTCTCAAAAAATTCATTAATGTTATCAATGGCCAAATTGGCCATCGCAATTCTTGTATCTTTAGTTGCACTACCAAGATGAGGCAAAATAAAAGCTGATTTGATTTTGTTATAACCTGGATTTAAATTTGGCTCATTTTTATAGACATCTAATCCAGCTGCATATATTTTTCTTCGATTTAATGCATCAATTAAAGCTTCATCATCAACAATATCTCCTCTAGCAACATTAGTGATAACTGCACCTTTAGGAAAATATTCAACAGTTTCTTTGTTAATCATGTTTTCTGTCTCTTTTGTTGCAGGACAACAAATAGACAAAACATCCGAAACAGAAAAAAGATTTTTTATATCTTTATGATAAACCGCACCTTGTTCTTTTTCCTCGCTAAGTTTTGATCTGTTATGATAATGGATTATCATTCCTAATGATCTAGCAATTTTTGCAATTTTCTGACCTATTCTACCCATTCCTAAAATTCCAAGTCTTGTACCAGTTAATTGTTTACCAATTAAATAGTCTGCGGACCATTTCCATCCACCTTCTTGAGCTGATTGTATACCTTCAGCAGCTCTTCTACATGCACCAAGAATTAAAAGTATACCTATCTCTGCAGTTGCATCAGATAATACTTCAGGGGTGTTTGTAACTGTAATGCCTTTTTTTTTTGCTGCTTCTAGATCAATATTACCAAATCCAACTGCGAAATTTGATATAATTTTTATTGTATCTGGTAATTTTTCGATTGTATCTTTATCTAATTTTTCAGTCAGCGATGATAGAATTCCATCACAACCCTTGCTCATCTCAATTACTCTTGATTGTGAATATAATTCATCATTAGAATTAAATATTGCTCTTAAAGTTTTTGAAGCTTTATTCTCACTTTCCTTAATTAATTTTCGAGTTATCAAAATTTTTTTCATAAATTAATAGACTATCAATTAAGATCGAATATTTTGCCAGGATTCATTATATTATTTTGATCAATACTTCTTTTAATAGTTCTCATTAGTGCAATACTATCACCATGCTCTTTAAGTAAATATGCTTTTTTATGAAGTCCAACACCATGTTCCCCTGTAATAGTTCCATTAAGCTCTAAAGTTTTATTAATTAACAAATCACTAAATTCCCTTATCTTATTATAAATTCCCTCTTCCTTGGGATCATAAGGTAAAATTACATGAAAATTTCCGTCTCCTAAATGACCAACCATCGGGGCTCTTAGACCAAGTTTTTTTGTTTCTTCTTCAGCAAAATTTACACATTCTGTAATTTTTGAAATCGGAAGGCATACGTCTGTTGAATAAACTCTTCCATTATTAATTAAAGCTTTCACAGAGTAGTAAACATCCCATCTTGCTTTCCAAAGTTTATTTCTTTCCTCTAAATCCTTAGCCCATTTAAATGAACTTCCATTATTATCTTTTGAAATTTCCTCAACAATTTTTATATTTTCTTTATTTGAAAGTTCTGAGCCATGAAACTCAAAAAAAAGGGTGGGCACTGCCTCAATATCTTTTAGTTTTGAATAATTTATACTAATTTCCATTTGCTCTTGATTAAGCATCTCAATTCTTGCAATAGGAACACCGTATTGAATTACTTGTTGAGCTGTTTGAACTGCCATTTCTAAAGATGGAAAATGACATACAGCGCTCATAATACTTTCTGGTACTGGAGATAACCTTAACTGAATCTCTGTAATTATTCCTAAAGTCCCTTCAGAACCAATAAAAAGATTTGTCAAATTATAACCAGCTGATGTTTTTTTCGTTCTGCCACCAGTTTTTATAATTTCACCATCTGGAAGTACAACTGTAAGACCGGTTATTGCGGTTTTCATAGTACCGTATTTTACAGCCATTGTGCCAGAGGCTGATGTTGAAGCCATACCGCCAATTGCTGCATTTGCACCTGGATCGATTGGGAAAAAAACTCCATCTTCTCTTAGATACTCATTTAATTGTTCTTTAGTTACACAAGCTTGGACTCTACAGTCAAAATCTTCAGCATTGACATCTAAAATTTTATTCATTTTTTCTAAAGAAATTGTAATACCTTTGTCATTTCCAACAACATTTCCTTCTAAAGAAGTTCCGGTACCGAATGGAACTACAGGAATTTTATGTTGATTACATAAGCTTAATATCTTTGAAACTTCTTCATTCGTTTCAGGAAAGACTACTGCCTTAGATAGGATTGGGTCATAAGTATCTTCGCCTCTAGCATAATTGGCTCTGGTTGATTCAGAGGTTGAAAATCTACTATTAAATATTTTTTTTAATTCTGCTTGAACTTGTTCATTCATATGAAAGAATATTAATAAAGATTAAGGAAAAAATACAGCTTATTTAGTTAGCATTTTCTTTATGTTTTCCAATGCTTGAGAAATATTATCTCTAGAAGCAGCAAAACTAAATCTAACATAATTTTGGCAAGTCTCCCCGAAAGCAGATCCAGGCACTATTGCTACTCCAGCTTCATGCATAGCTTTCCTTGCAAACTCTGCTCCGTTCATCCCAGTTCCAATTACTTTTGGAAATGCATAGAAGGCTCCTCCAGGTAGACTACATTCTACTCCTTCAAGTTCATTTAAACCTTTATAAATTAAGTCTCTTCTTTGCGTGAACTTGTCCATCATTTCATTAATAGAATCTTCTGGACCATCTAAAGCAGCAATTCCCGCAAACTGAGCCGCAGCATTAACACACGAAACACTGTTTATTAATTGTTTATTTACATGCTCAACTAAGTATTGTGGCCAAAAACTCCAACCAAGTCTCCATCCAGTCATTGAATATGCTTTACTCCATCCTTCTAAAACTATTAATCTTTCTCTTAACTCCGGATAATTAAAAAACGTCGGCATCTCTTTTCCATCAAAAATTTGTCTACTATAAATTTCATCACTGAGAATTGTTACGTGAGGATGTTTTTTCAGACCATCCGCCAAAACATCAATATCTTTTTTCTCAACAAAACTTCCAGTTGGATTATTTGGGTTGATTAAGATTAATAGTCGAGTTTTATCTGTAATCAAAGATAATATTTTATCTGGATCAAATTTTAAATCTTTATCCTCAGTCAAATCATATGGAACTGATGTTGAGCCTGTATAATTTATCATGGACTCATAAATTGGAAAGGCCGGCGTAGGATGAATGATTTCTGCTCCTGGTTCTCCAAAACATTGAATAGCATAATGCATTGTTGGTTTTCCACCTGGCATAATTAGAATTCTCTCAAAATCTATGTCCACATTGTAACGTTTTTTTATCCACCTAGTTACAGCTTGACGACATTCGGGAATACCATTTGACATAACGTATCCGTGATGTCCATCGTCTAAAGCTTTCTTAGCTGCTTCAACAACATGTTTAGGTGTTTTAAAATCTGGTTGACCCAAACCTAGATGGATCATAGGTTTTCCTTGAGCTTCCAATTTTTTTGCTTCTGCAAGTACAGTAAATGCAGACTCAGTTCCTAATCTTTCTAAACTTTTTGCTAATTTCATTTATTTCCTTTTTTTATTTTCTATAGATTAATTTCGAACTATTCAACTCTTTTAAATTTTTACATCCCATCAAAACCATATTTCTATTTATCTCATCGTGCATGTTTTGAAGTAAATGCTCAACTCCTTTTTGTCCCCCTGCGGCCAAAGAGAACAAAAACATTTTTCCGAAACTACAAGCCTTAGCCCCAGCTGCAATCGCTTTTAATACGTGGGTTCCACGTCTAACCCCACCGTCTAAAATAATCTCCAACTTATCTCCTACGGCATCTGAAATGGCCTTAACCTGATCAAAAGGGGATCGAGACCCATCTAGTTGACGTCCACCATGGTTGGATATCATTATCGCCGTACATCCAATATCTATGGCCTTTTTAGCATCTTCTACAGACATAACACCCTTCAAAGCAAACGGCCCATCCCATTTTTTTGCACAATACTCGGCGTCTTTCCATCCCATTGCTGGGTCATATTGTTCATTAATATATTCAATAACCGACTTAGCAATATTCGTTCCTTTATCTGTTTTTTTTTTTACGTTTGAAAGTTCAAATCTTTTTCCTGTTAAATAATTAAATACCCACCTAGGTCTCATTGCAAAACTCATTAAGCTTTGGGCTGTTAGTTTAGGCGGAGTAGTAAATCCTGTTCTATGATCTTTCTCCCGATTACCTGCAACCAAAGTGTCTACAGTTAAACACATTGCATCAAATCCTGATCTTCTGGACCTTTCAATTAAATCATCAGAAATTGACCGATCTTTATGAACATAAAGTTGAAACAATTTTGGACCACTTGATATATTTGAAATTTCCTCAATCGAATTGTTTCCCATTGAAGACATACTATAAAAAGTCCCATATTTTTCTGCTGCTCTTGCTGAAGCTTTATCCCCCTCTGGATGATAGAGTCTTTGCATCGCTGCTGGCGAAAGAAAAATAGGCATATCTATTTTTCTACCAAATAAAGTTGTTGATAAATCTGGCTTACCAACACTTGCGAGAATATTAGGAATTAAATCACATTCATTAAATGAATCGGTGTTTCTTCTTAAGGTTGACTCATCATCTGATCCTCCATCTATATAATGAAAAATTGGTGAAGGTAATTTTTTTTTTGCTAACTTTCTAAAATCCTCAAAGTTATAGCAATTCTTTAAGTTCACTGTCTTCTAAATCTCAAATTACTTCTACTTAAATCACTTATCTTTGTACACCCCATTAGTTTCATGTCTCTGACTAACTCAGATTTATACAACTCAAGAGCCCTTTCGACACCTAATTGTCCTGCTGCAGCAAGTGCATAAAGATAAAGTCTTCCACCAGAACATGCTTTTGCGCCAAGTGACAATGCTTTAAGCATATGCGTTCCTCTATGAATTCCTCCTTCACATATCACATCAAGTTTGTCTCCCACTGCATCAACAATTTCTGCAAGTTGATCAAATGGCGATCTCGATCCATCTAGTTGTCTTCCACCATGATTTGAAACCATTATACCAGTGCACCCTATATCAACAGCTTTTTTAGCATCCTCTACACTCATTATACCTTTTAGTGCAAAATGCCCTCCCCATTGAGAGCAAAGTTTTTCTGCATCTTTCCAGTTCATCGATTGGTCTAACATTGTTGAAAAGTAATTTCCTATTGAGGAATTTGTGCTTGTACCTTCTTTTACAAAATCTTGAAGGTGCGGTAACTCAAATTTACCTTTTGTTAAATAATTTATGCCCCACATTGGTTTAGTCGCAAAACTGAATAAACTTGATAAAGTCAATTTAGGCGGAGAAGTAAACCCAGTTCTTAAATCCCTCTCACGATTTCCTCCGGTAATAGTGTCAACAGTTAAAGCCATTACATCAAACTTCGCAGCTTTAGCTCGCTCCAAACAAGAGTCGTTTAAACCTCTGTCTTTATGAAAATAAAACTGAAACATTTTGGGTGTGTCAATTAAAGAAGATATTTCCTCAACACTAACTGTAGCTAAGGCAGAAACACCAAACATAGTGTTAAATTTTTTAGCTGCTTTTCCAACTGCTCTTTCACCGTCATAATGAAAAAGTCTTTGTAGTGCTGTTGGTGAAAGATAGAATGGTAAATCTAATTTCTTACCAAAAATAGTAGTGGATAAATCAACATCCTCAACACCTCTTAAAACATTTGGAACTAAGTCTACATCGTCAAAAGCACTCGTATTTCTAGCGTATGTAATCTCATCATCAGCTGCTCCATCAATATAATGAAAAATAGGTGATGGTAACTTTAGCTTAGCAAGTTTTCTAAAATCGCTAAAATTGTGACAATCTTTTAATCTCAATATCATAATGTGCTTTTTTTAAAAGGTTTTTAGAAAATTAAACATATAACTATTTGCCCCAGGATT
>CABZHM010000005.1 GCA_902525625.1 uncultured Pelagibacteraceae bacterium
CTCATTAATCTTATTTAAAAAAAGTAGTTCATTTTCAAAATTTTTAAAAAAGATATTACTATTTTCGAAAATAATTTCATTTTCATTTGGTTCCATGTTTAATAATTTCTCGAAAAAAAATAAGTCTTTATTATTTAGTTTAAAGTCTGTTTTTTTTAATAATAAGTCTTTTACTTCTAAACTATTTATTGAGAAAAAATTTCCGAAATCAATGAACGATTTAAAAGTTTTAACATTACCTATTTCTCTTCCTTCATATAAAATTGACAAATTTTTAGTTGTAAAATGAGGTCTTGGTAAAAGACCATATCTAATTTTTTCATTAAATTTTATATCAATATTGTACTTTTTTAGAATCTGATTCTTTATTTCAACTTGTGCTATATTTTTGTTGTACAAAGTTGGGAGCAAAATGTAGCTCAGTGTCAAAATAATAACTGCCGATAGACCGAAAAAAACCTTATTATTCGTAAGAATATTGTTTTTTTTTGAATATTTTTTTAAAAAATTTAATTTGTTAAAATAGCTTTCCAATGAATCATTTATGGATAAGAATCTTCCTTTAAATTTTTTAGGAATTAAATTCAGTTTATTCATAGTTATTGGATCAACTTATAATTATATATTTTAAATGGTAAACTCTGATTATTTGAAAAATCTTAATAAAGCCCAAAAAGAGGCAGTTACATCCCTTGATGGGCCGTTATTAATCGTCGCTGGCGCGGGATCTGGCAAAACTAAAGTGCTTACAACTAGAATTGCAAATATTATCAAAGAAAAAAAAGCATTTCCAAATCAAATACTTGCTGTAACCTTTACTAACAAAGCTGCTAAAGAGATGCAAATGAGAGTGAGCAAAATTTTAGGATCATCTGCAATTGGATTATCTTGGCTGGGGACTTTTCACTCAATTTGTGCGAAATTATTAAGAAAACATGCATCAGCAGCTAATTTAAATTCAAATTTTACAATTATAGATAGTGATGATCAAATAAGATTAGTAAAGAACATCTGTAAATCTGAAAATGTAGATGTAAAAAAATTATCACCTAAATACATTTTAGCAATTATTGATAGATGGAAAAATAAAGGATTTTATCCTGATGAAGTAGCTATAAACAAAAAAGATGTATATGAAAAAACAATTTTGCCAATATATAGAATATATCAACAGAAACTTACAGATCTTAATTCTTGTGACTTTGGAGACTTAATCTTACATTGCGTAAAAATTTTAGAGAGAAATAATGATGTTAGAAAAATATATAAAGAGAACTTTAAATATATCATGGTTGATGAATATCAAGATACAAATTTTGTGCAAAACAAATGGCTTAACCTTTTAGTAGGGAATGATAAAAATATTTGCTGTGTTGGCGATGATGACCAATCAATTTATAGCTGGAGAGGTGCAGAAATAAAAAATTTTTTAGAATTTGATAAAATCTATGATAATACAAAAATTATCAGACTGGAACAAAACTATAGATCTACTCAAAATATCCTTTCAGCGGCTTCAGACTTAATTTCAAATAACGAGAATAGAGTAGGTAAAACTCTCGAAACGACTATGGAAGATGGAGATCTAGTAAGTCTAAATTGTTTTAAAAATGGTAAAGATGAGTCCATAGGTATATCGGATGAAATTGAAAAAATAAAAAAAAATTTTTCATTAAATAATATTGCAATATTGGTGAGAGCTATTTTTCAAACCAGAGAATTTGAGGAAAGGTTTTTAAAAATTGGATTGCCTTATAGAATATTGGGAGGAACGAAATTTTATGAAAGAGCCGAAATAAAAGATTGTGTTGCTTACTTACGTCTAGTTTATCAAGAAAAAGATGACCTTGCTTTTGAAAGAATTGTTAATAATCCCAAAAGATCAATAGGTGAAACTACCCTAAAAGATATTCACACTTTCTCAAAAAAAAATTCTCTTTGTCTAGAAATCTCTGCAAAAAGAATGATAGATCAAAATTTAATTAAACCTAAAGCAAAGGTGAGTTTAAACATTTTTTTAGATTTAATTTATAAATGGAGAAACGGTTTGAAAAAAAAAGGCATAAATCATGTCAAATTACTTCAATTAATTCTTGATGAGTCTGGATACTCAGCAAAGCTTAAAAATAAAAAAGATTTAGAAAATGAAAATAGGCTGGAAAACATCAAAGAACTTTTAAGTGCTATGAAAGAATTTGATAACTTGGAGAGTTTTTTAGAACATGTCTCTTTGGCTACATCAATAGACCAAGACTGGGAAGGGGAAAAAATCAATATGATGACAATGCACTCCTCAAAAGGGCTTGAGTTTGATGTTGTTTTTTTACCTGGTTGGGAGGAAGGACTTTTTCCTCATCAAAAATCAATTGAAGAAAAAGGGCAAAATGGTTTGGAAGAAGAAAGGAGATTAGCTTACGTGGGTATTACACGTGCAAAAAAAAAGGTGATAATTTCTTTTTCTATGAATAGATTTTATCAAGGTGACTGGATTGATAGTATGGCCTCAAGATTTATTAATGAGCTCCCCGAAAAAAATTTAGAAAAAAATTCTTTTTTTGATCAGAATAATGAAGAGATAGAAGATTTTGAATTTAATCAAGATATAAATTTTGATGATGATAATATTAGAAGTCCGGGTTGGATTAGATATCAAAAAAAGTTGAAATGATAAAAAAAAGGTTATCTTTTTTAAAAAAAAAATTTAATTTATTGGGTATTGATGGATATGTAATACCTAAGAATGACGAATTTTTTTCTGAGTACTCAGAAAAAGATAGGTTAAAGACTATCTCGAATTTTAGTGGATCTGCAGGATATGCCATAGTTTTAAAAAAAAAAAATTACCTATTTGTTGACGGCAGATATACAATTCAAGCAAAAATAGAGTCCGGTAATAATTTTATAATTAAAAAAATTAAAGAAATTATCGATTGTAAACTATTTAAAAACATCACATTGGGAATCGATCCAAAGATATTTACAAATAAAGAAATTAAAAATTTTTTTTTAAAAAATAATAAAATTAAAGAAATTAACTCTAATTTAATTGATCAAATATTTAATAAATATCCAAAACATACAAAACCTTTTTATTCTTTAAATGATAAAATTACCGGGGAAAATTATAAAAAAAAAATTGAGAAAGTTTCAAAAATACTTTTGAAAGTAAAAGCGGATTATTTATTAATCAGTGCTCCTGAAAACATTGCTTGGTTACTAAATATAAGAGGATATGATAATCCTAATAGCCCATTACCTCACTGTCGATTACTATTAAAGAAAGATAAAAATTTTTTTATATTATGTGATAAGTCAAAGGTTAAAAATTTAATCAAAGAAAAAAAAGTTACTAATAAACAAATAATCAATCCAAAAAATATAAGTAATTTGCTCAATAAAATAAAGAAAGGTAAATTTATAGTTGATGATAAGACTTGTTCTATATTTTATAAGAATTCTCTAATTAAAAAACACAAAATTTTAAAAAATGATGATCCTATATACTTGTTGAAGTCAATTAAAAATAAAAAAGAAATTACTAATATGGCAAAAGTTCATATTGATGATGGAGTAGCTTTAACAAAATTTTTATATTGGATAAAAGAGTCAAATAAAAATAGAATAACAGAAATTGATGCTCAAAATAAATTAGAGAAATTTAGAAAAAAAAATAAAAAATATCTATTTCCAAGTTTTAATACTATCGCTGGGACAGGGGGAAATGGAGCAATTATTCATTATAGAGCAAGAAAAGAACACACAAAAAAAATTCGTAAAAGAGACATTTTTTTATGTGACTCTGGAGGTCAATATAAATATGGCACAACAGATGTGACTAGAACTATTTGTTTCTCTAAACAACCAAGCTCAATAAAAAATATTTTTACAAAAGTTTTAAAAGGCCATATTGCTGTTGTTACATCTAATCTTAAAACCCACTACAATGGAAAATCAATAGATAAAAGAGCAAGAAAATATTTAAATGAAAGCGGCCTTGATTTCGAACATGGTACAGGGCATGGAGTAGGTTTTTTTTCTAATGTACATGAAGGACCTCAAGCTATCTCAAAATTAAATACCATTAAGTTATGTGAGGGAATGGTACTAAGCAATGAACCTGGATATTACAAAAAAGGAAAATTTGGCATAAGAATTGAAAATCTTATATATGTTAAGAAAATAAAAAATAATATATTTTTTGAAAATCTTACTTTAGTGCCAATTGATAAAGATTTAATAAATTTCAGTCTTCTTAATAAGCTAGAAAAAAATTACCTCTTTAATTATCATTTAAATATTTATGTCAACTTATCTAAATATTTAAACAAGAAAGAAAGAAAGTGGTTAGCTAGTTTTATTTAACATTTTTAACCATTCTTTTTGTGACAATATATTTATTTTCATTTTTTTTGCTTCATCAATTTTTCTTTTTGTTGGTTTTTCACCTATTACTAAATAATTAAGTTTTTTTGATACGTTGCTAATGATTGAACCAGAATTTTCCTCTATCAATGATTTTGCTTCAGCTCTACTTATACCCTCAAGCTTGCCAGTAAACATAAAAGTTTTATTGTTTAATTTACCACCACCTATTGATGAAATTGCATCTTTTACAAAAATTAATTCGTTTAAATCATTTAAGACCCTTAAATTTGTACTATTCATAAAAAAATTTTTTATTGAATTAATTTGAGTTTCACCTATTCCATCAATATTGATTAAATCATCAAATTTTTTCGACTTTGCTAGAGAAATGAAATTTTTTAATGATTTTAAGTTTTTAGAAATTAATTTTGCGTTTTCTAAACCAATATGTCTAATGCCTAGTGCAAAGATGAACTTATCAAAAGAAATTGTTTTTCTTAAATTTATCGAATACTTTAAGTTAGATACAGATAATTTACCCCAGCCTTCTAAGTTTTCAATCTTATTATAATCAAGTTTAAAAATATCTTGAGGTAATCGGATTAATTTTAATTTCCAAAAATTTTCAACTATTTTTTTACCAAATCCATCGATATTTAATGCCTCTTTTGATACAAAATGTTTAATTTTTTCTATAGATATTTTTTCACAAATAAAACCTTCACTACTACATCTTCTAACTGCGTCCTCTTTTTTAGTTGTATAGTTGTATTCCTTTATAGTTTTTGATCCACATGATGGGCAATTTAATGGAAATGAAAATTTTTTTGACTTTTTGTCTCTTAATTTTAAATCAACAGAAATTACGTGAGGTATTACATCGCCAGCTCTTTCGATTAATACAGTGTCCCCTATCCTAATATCTTTTCGAATTATTTCCTCCTCGTTATGTAAAGTGGCGTTAGAAACTAAAACTCCACCAATATTTATAGGTTTTATTTTGGCAACTGGCGTCAATGCTCCTGTCCTACCAATTTGAATTTCTATATTTTCAATACTAGAAATTCCACTATTTGCTGAAAACTTGTGTGCTACAGCCCATCTAGGTGCATTAGCTACATTACCAAGTCTTTTTTGCAACTTAAAGTCATTTACTTTATATACAATTCCATCTATATCAAAATCCAAATTTCCTCTTTTATTTTCTATTTCATTATAATTTTTAATTAAATTTTTAATCCCTTTTATAGTTTTATTATAAGGATTTACTTTAAAGCCCCATTCTTTTAATTTTTTTAGAAATTCATTTTGTTTAAAAACTTTCATTCCTTTTTCATAACCATAAGTATAAGCAATAAATTTTAGTGGTATTTTTTTTGTCTCCTCAGGATTTTTTTGTCTTAAAGATCCTGAGGCAGCATTACGCGGATTTGCAAATTTACCACTTATCTTTTTGAAATCGTTATTTTGAATAAATATCTCTCCTCTGATATCTATTTCTTCTGGAAAATCTTTCGAGACAATTTTATGTGGAATATCATTAATTGTTTTTAAATTTTCGGTAATATCCTCTCCTTCTTTACCATCTCCTCTTGATAATCCAGCAACAAACTGTCCATCTTTATATATTAATGAAGCTGAAATACCGTCAATCTTTGGTTCGGCACTGTATTCGATTTCAACAAGTTCTTTTTGATTTATAAAATTCATCATTTTTTTTTCAAAATTTACTAAATCGTTTTGATCAAATGCATTGGCAAGTGAAAGCATTGGTACTTTGTGTGAAACTTTTTTAAAGTTTTTAGAGGGTCTAAACCCAACACTTAAAGATGGTGAATTCTTATTTTTAAGATAATCATACTGCTGTTCCAGTTTTAGAATTTCTTGTCTCAGTCTGTCATATTCACTATCCTCGACGATAGGATTGTTTTTTTCATAATAAGACTGATTCAGCTCAACTATTCTTTTAATTTTTTCTTTATATTCTTTTTCAATTTTTTTTTTGGTCATCTTACTCAAAAAGAGACTTAAACTTTTTTAATATTTTCTTATTCTTTTTTTTAGTCTCTTTAAAAATATAATTTTTTTTAATCTTATAATTTTTGTTAAATAAACTATAAGTATTCTCATACCATTCTGATGACTCGTAATTATATCCGAGTAACTGTGCATATTTTTCAGCTTCATCAATTAATCCAATTACGTAGTGAACCTCTACAAGTCTATGTAATGCCTCGGCTGTATAAATTGTAGTGTCATAATCCTCAATCACAGTTCTAAAACGATTAATTGCAGGTATCCATTTTTTTCTATCAAAATAATACCTACCTATGTACATTTCTTTAGATGCTAAAATATCATCAATTAAAGTTAATTTAAATTCTGCATCAAGTGCGTATTCAGTATTAGGGTATTCTTTTACTAAAAATTCAAAATTGGTTTTTGCATTTTGAATTGATTGTAAATCTTTTTTTTCGTCAACTATCTTCTCAAAGTAACAAATGCCAATTAGATAATGAACGTAAGCAATATTTTTGTGAGATGGGTAGACTCTTAAAAATCTTTTTAATTCTGCTATAGAATCTAGATAATAATCTTGAATATAATATGAATAAGCTGCCATCAACGCAGATTTTGGTGCATATTCCGATTGTGGAAATAATGTTTCTGCTTCATTAAACTTTTTTGCTGCATACAAAACGTCTCCTCCCTCAAGTGCATCTTTACCCAAGTTATAAGCCTCTAAAACTTGAAGCTCTAAACTTTTTTCTTTAATTACTGATGGTTCAATTTTATCTTTAGAGCAAGAAGCTAAAATTATAAAAAAAAAGAATAAAAATAAAGCTCTTAAAATATACATGAAACTTTTATATAATTTTAAACAATAATTTAAAAGAATAATATGATTACGCTATAGATCTTAGTAATCTTTTATTTATAATTGAATGTGGAAGATTTCTCTCTTGAATCTCAATTATTGAAAAATTATCTTTATTTTCAAATACTTTTTTTAATAACTGATTAGTCAAGTAATGACCTCCTTGGGCACATTTTACACTTGCAATCATTCTATAACCAGAGGTATATAAATCCCCTAAACAATCTAGAATTTTATGATTTACAAATTCTAATCGATTTCTTAAACCATGATTATTTAAAACCTTATCATCTTTAACTACAATAGCATTATCTAAGCTACCACCTTTTGCAAAACCCTTTTTTTTTATATTTTCAATATCTTCGAATAAACAAAAAGTTCTCGAACTAAAAATGTCATTTAAATCATCCTCATAAATATTTATTTTATTTTTTTGATTTCCGATTACAGAATTTTCATATTTTATTTCAAAATTTATATCTAAGCTTAATTTTGATGGTTCAATAGATATTAATCTTTCTTCCTCTTTGAAAATTACTTTTTTATTAATCTTAATAATTTTTATTGGTGCTTCACTTTTTCTTAATCCAGTCGTTACGATCTTTTCAATAAATTCTTTAGCAGAACCGTCTAATATTGGAACCTCATCATTATCAATTTCAATGAGAACATTATCTACTCCAAGCCCAAACAAGGCTCCCATTAAATGTTCAATTGTAGATACTTTCACACCAAACTCATTTGAAATGGTGGTGTTTAGAAAAGTGTCACTAACGTTAGAAAAGTTTGGGTAAATTATATTATTTGTTCTCAAATCTACTCTTTTGAAAACTATACCTGTATTAGGATCAGATGGTCTTAAACAAACATTTGATATTTTTCCACTATGCAAACCTACTCCACTTAAATTTAATGAATGTTTAAGTGTTTTTTGATTTAACAAAGTCATAGAGAGCTTTTATTACTGATGATAATTAATTGGAAAACAACAAATATTACTAGAAAATACAATCAACCAAATAAATCAAAAAATTTTTCAAAAAAACCCTTATTTTTTAATGTTTTATTTGTTAGTTTAATTTCGTTTTTATTATAACCGTCTATAATTTTGCTTACCATATGAAAATAATTGACGCTTTCATCCTTTAAATATCCTTCGATATAACTAGAGCTAACTATATTGTTCAAAGTAATTTGGTATGTTTTCAGTATTCCCTCAATCTTTCGAACTATAACTTCAGGAATACAAACAAAACTAATATCTAAAGAAAAGTTTTCACATTTTTGATTTAAGGGTACCTCAGTATAAGTGTGATTATCGATAATATAATTATCAATTAAAATGTGAATAATCTTATTCTTTTGTATTGTATTATTACAATGATATTTTGCATCTTTTAATAAAGAACTTATAGTATTTAGATTAATCTTTTTATTATAATCATGTTTCTTAATAGAAAGTTGTAAATTAAAAAAGTCACTCGATTTAATTATCAAATTTATTTTCTCAATAAAATTATCAAGGATTTTTTCAATTTTAAAGATATTTTCGTTAAGAAAAAAATTCAGCTTTTCAAAATCCAAATGAGTGGATTTTTCATCAATAAAAAATTCCTTCTTAAAAACTGATACAAAGTCAGTTTTACGATTAACTGATAATATTATTTTTTCAGGACCAAAAAATAAAAAAACTTCATAATTTAAATCATCCCTCATTTAATATAACCTGATTATGTTGACGAAGGTCCAGAATCTTAACTTTTTTGAATTCATTCTTATTTAATATATCTAATGATAAATTTAAAGAGTCTTGCAAATTATCTTTTGGTAATTTTATGATTACATCTAGTTTTGTTTCAATATCCCATCTTCCTGACTTGAAAAAATATAAATTTTTTATATTAGATACTTTAAAATTTGAATTTTTTATAGACTTCAAAAGATTAAAAAAAGAATCTTTATCATACTCCCCAAAGATATTTGGTAGATTATTTTTTTTTTCAATTGTCTCTATTAATTTGCCATTTGAACCTAATACAAAAGATTCTCCGTTATTGAACACATTGGCCAAAAATTTAGTTTTATTGACTTTAATTAATATTGATGAAGGATATTTCTTAAATATTGTGTAATTTTCAATTAATTTATTCGCATCTAATTTATTTGTGAGTTCAAACTTTTTTAAAAAGAAAATATTATTTAAATTAAGTAATTGAAGGTCATTTAATAAATCCTGTTTTTCATTTTCCTGCAATCCTATTACAGTTATTTGATCTACATTTTTTAATCTAATTTCTGAGACGTGTTTACTATTCAACGTACTTAAAAGAATTATCAAAAAAATATAAGATATTATTTTTTTACTTAGACTTAATTGCATCTTTTAAAAGTAATTCAATTAATTTAATAAAACTAATCTTTTTAAATGCTGCTATTTCAGGTACTAAAGAAAGATTTGTCATTCCTGGTTGGGTATTAATTTCCAAAAGATAAAACCTATTTTTAAAAAATTTGAAATCTGATCTTGTAACACCACTACACTTTAAGATTTTATGAGCTTTTAAGGATATATTCATTAATTTGTTATATTCATTCTTGTGTAAATCTACAGGAATTATATGCTTTGTTTTTGCCTTTATATTATATTTGGCTTGATAATCATAAAATCTTCTCCTTGGCTTTAATTCGATAGCCCCAAGTTTATTCGATCCGATTATCGCTGCTTGGATCTCACGGCCAGGTATAAACTCTTCGATAATAATCTTTTTATATTCTTTTAATAAATTTAATTTTCTAAAAATATTCGATTTGTTGCATATAAAAACATTTACACTTGATCCTTCGTTTATAGGTTTAATTACAACTGGAAATTTTATTTTGATATCAATTTTTTTTATTAAATTATTTTTTGATAAATCAAACGAATAACAAAAATATTTTGGAGTTAATATATTATTTTTTATAAAAATTTTTTTTGATATCTCTTTGTCCATCGCTATGGCAGATGATATAACCCCTGAGTGAGTGTAAGGTATTTGGGTACTTTCTAAAATTGTCTGTACATAACCATCCTCTCCAAACTGTCCATGTAATGCATTAAATATGACGTTGGGTTTGAATGATTTAACAATCCTAAAAAGTTTATAATTTGGTTCTGTGATTTTAACCTCATAACCGTTTTTTTTTAATTCTTTTGCTACTTGTCTACCAGTATCAAGACTAATTATTCTCTCTTTTGAAATTCCCCCTGAAATTATTAATATTTTTTTTTTCAAACTACTCCAATATTTTAATTTCTTTTTCTAAACTAATTCCAGTTTTTTTTAAAACTTCCTCAGAAACATGATCTATCAATTTTTTCATATCCTGAAACTTCGCGTTACCTTTGTTTACAAAAAAATTGCAATGTTTTTCAGATATACATGCATCACCAAAAGATTGATTTAAAGGTACAGATTCTTCTATAAGCTGCCAAACTTTTTTATTGGTTTGCAATATTGGATTCTTAAAAGTGCTTCCACTCGTTTTGATTTTAGTAGGTTGATTTTTTTCTTTTTCAAATTTAAATTTATTTATTACATCTTCAATTTTTTTTTGATTTGACTTAGTTCCTTTAAAAGACGCACTCAAGAAAATATAGTCATCTGGTATATTATTTTTTCTGTATTCAAACTTTATATCTTTTGAGGGTATTGTTATCACTCTACCAAAATTATCAATCGCCTGAATAGAGATCAATATGTCTTTAAATTCTTTACCAAAACAACCAGCATTCATTGATATACCTCCACCAACTGTGCCAGGGATACATGATAAAAATTCAAAACCACTTAAATTATTTTTGGAGGCGAAATGTGATAAACTTTTATCTAATACTGCGCTACCAGCAATTATGATATCTTCACTATGTAATGTGATATTACTAAAATTTTTACCTAGCTTAATAACTACTCCATCAAATAGGTCATCAGTTACTAAAATATTTGAACCTGCACCAAGTATAAATAGCCTTTCTTGATTGTTGAGAGTTTTAAGGAAATTAATTAGTTGGTTTAGATGATTTGCTTTAAAAAATACTTTAGATTTACCACCTATATTAAACCAATTTTTTTTTTTTAGATCATGTTCAAAATATACACTATCACCAAAACTATTAAGTATTTTTCTAAGTTGATTTGTTTTCATTTCATTAATTCTGGAAGTTTTCTCATCCAATTTGAAATAGTTCCAGCACCCATGCCTATTACCATTTTTTTCCCGTAAATATTTCTTTTAATAAATTTTGCTAATTGAATATTATCGCTTATTAAAAATAATTTAACTTTTGAATTTTTTATAATTTCTTTCGCGAATTCTAAATAACTGAAGGGTAATTTTATTTTTTCTCCAGCTAGATAAACTGGACATAAAATAACGATGTCTGCTTTTTGGAATGCAAACGAGAATTCCTTACGAAGATCTCTCAGCCTTGAAATTCGGTGAGGCTGAAATACACAAACTTTTTCATAGTCTTTATAAACCTCTTTAATTCCATCTAAGACCATCTTGATTTCAGTCGGATGATGAGCATAGTCATCATAAAAATTCACATCATTAAATGTAAATATTTTATTAAACCTTCTTTGAACACCCTTAAATCTCAATAAGCCTTTTTTAATATCTTTTATTGTAATACCAACTGTTAATGCTACAGCAGCAGCAGCTACAGAGTTTCTAATGTTGTGAATCCCAAGAAGTGGAATTTTAATTTTTTTAATTATTTGTTTTTTTTTATTTGGTAGATTTACTACTAAGTCAAATGCTGTCATTTTTTTTTTTTGATTAATATTTCTAATTAAAAAATTTGATTTTAAATTTCTACCATACGTGTAAAAATTCTTATTTTTACTATTACTAATAAGTTCCTTGTTAATCTTATCATCAATACAAATAAATGATTTTCCAAAGGAAGGGACTTTTTCAATAAATTCGTTAAAAGATTTTTTTAAATAATTTACTGTTTTATAAAAATCCATATGTTCTCTATCTATATTTGTGATTATTGAATAGGTAGGCGGAATATGAACAAAACTCCCATCCGACTCATCAGCTTCCAATATTGACCAATCACTTTTACCTAATTTCGCTGAACTATTTAGAGAGTTAATAACTCCACCATTAATTATTGTTGGATCTAAACTGGTTTTTTGAAAAATTGAAGCAAGAAGTGAGGTGGTAGTAGTTTTTCCGTGAGATCCGGCCACCACTATATTTTTCATCAGCGAAACTATATGTGCCAACATTCTTCCCCTCTTTATTATTGGTAAATTTTTTCTTTTTGCCTCTATTAATTCAAGGTTATTTTTCTTAATTGCTGACGAAATCACAACAATAGTAGCATTTTTCATATGCTGTTTTTTATGACCTATAAATATCTTTATTTTTTCTTTTTTTAATCTTTCTATATTCTTGTTTAAGGCTATGTCGCTACCTTGAACTTTAAACCCTTTCCCTCTCATGATAAGAGATAGGCCACTCATCCCAATTCCACCTATGCCAATGAAATGGATAATTTCATTTTTTGCGAGTTCAATTTTCATCTAAATTATTTAATATTTTTTGATTAACATTTATCCAAGTATTTTGATAATTTAAATAACTTAAATGTTGTTTTTTTTTGTTAAAATGGGATTTATTCTGTAAAATTTCCTCCATCAATTGTTCAATTTTTTCACTAAAGAGATTTTGTTCTAAAATCCAACAGCGATTTTTTTTTAAATAAAAATTTGCATTTTCTAACTGATGATTATCTTTTGAATTTGGTAATGGCACCGCTATAAATGGTATATTAAGAATAGATAGTTCTGCTAATGTCGATGCCCCCGCTCTAGTTATACAAATATCGGTTTCAACAATTTTTTCTATAAGGTTTTTATCATAATTAAAAATTTCATGTTCAATATTATTTTTAGAATAGAATTCCTGTAATAAAGAAATATTTTTTAAATGTGTTTGCTGAATAACTTTTATCGGAAATTTTTTTGAAATATTAAGAACTGATTTATTTAAGTTTTTATCAAATATACTTGCCCCTTGACTTCCCCCAACAATTAATAAATGAAATTTCTCACTATCATTTTTATGAGTTTTTATTTTATAAAACTCCTCTCTTACAAGTGGATATATAATCACTTTTTTATATTTATATTTTTCTGGAAAATTTTTTATTTGGTCTGTGTAACAAAAAATTTTTTCACATGAACTTAAAAAAAATTTATTAGCTCTACCTAAAACAAAGTTTGGCTCAATTAAATAAATTTTGAGATTTAAAAATTTACCCGCTAAAATTAAAGGTAATGACATATAGCCACCAGTTGAAAATAATTGACTTATTTTTTCTTTCTTGAGAAAAAATATAGATTTTATGGACAAAAATAAAATCTTAAAAAAATTGATAGGTAATAATAATAAATTCAATTTTGGGGTATCTATTATTAAGATTTTATAAATATCTTTATTTAAGTATTTATATCCCCTATTGTCTGTTGAAATTATTATATCCTTTTTTTTTAAAAGATGATCATGCAAAATAGTTGCTGGTATTACATGACCACCTGATCCTCCTGTAGAGATTAAAATTTTTTTTTTCATTTTTAATCTAATTTTCTTTTTGTTAAATTCAAAATTATTCCCGATATGATAGACATGCTTACAATTGAAGATCCTCCGTAACTTATGAAAGGAAGAGTCATTCCTGTTGTGGGAAATAATCTTATATTTACCCCAACATGTATCATTACTTGCATCAAAATTAAGCTTACACAACCGACCAGAATTAGTTTTGATCTATCATCGTTTTCTAAATTTACTTTTCTAAAAACTGAATGAATAAAAACTAAAAACAAAAATAAGATTAAAATTATGGCAATAATTCCAAATTCTTCTGATATAACAGAAATAATATAATCTGTGTGCGCTTCTGGCACTCTATTCTTCAAAGTCCCCTCTCCCATACCCTTGCCAAAAAATCCACCACTAACAATTGACTCTATTGCCTTATCTGATTGAAAATTATGTGTTCCGGTATCTGTGTCAAAAAAGGAGATTATTCTGTTTTTAATATAAATAAATTTTGGAATAAATATTATTAGATATGAAAATGATAGAGCTATTATAAAAAAAAAAGTGATCAAAAATATAAAATTTATTCCTGAGATAAAAATTAATACTGCCCATGAAAAAAGAATTAATAAAGTTTGACCAATATCAGGTTGTAAAGCTAGCAAAAAAACAACACTCAATGTTACTAAAAAGGAGATACAATATTTAAAATAAATATTAAGATATTTTTCGCTACTTAAAATAATGCTCAAGAACATAATCAAAAAAGGTTTGACCAGTTCAATAGGCTGGAATCTTGGCAGCATATAAAGGTCAATCCATCTCTTGGAACCTTTGACTTCAATACCAATTAATGGAACAAGTAATAGTAGAATTATCGATACAACAAAAAAAATTATTGAAATTCTAAAAAGATTTTCCTGACTTATAGATGAAAAAATAAAAATGCAAAATATACCAATACAAAGAAAAATTAAATGTTTGAAAAAGAATGAATAATCATTTGTATTCAATTTATCAGATGCGATCAGTGATGTAGATACAAGTGAAAAGAATAAACCCACTAAAAATAACAGAATTATAAGAGTGAGCAAAAATTTATCAATATTTTTCCACCATTTGTAATATAATTTTTGTAGTAATACTATTTTATTCATTCATATACTTTTTTATAAGTTTATTAAAATAATCTCCCCTATCCTCAAAATTTTTGAAACTATCGAAAGAAGCTGCAGATGGGCTAAAAATTATAGTTTTTTTTAAAAATTTTTCTTTTTTTATAATTATGAATATTCTTCTTAAAGCTTCATTGAGACTTTTGAAATTGGTAAACTGAATTTTACCCTTTAACTCATTATTAAAAAATTTTTTATTTTTTCCATATATGAAAGCTTTGATATTAGAGTAGTGCTTTTTATGTAAGTTGAATTTATCACCTATTTTTGGTATTCCACCTAGTAACCAATAAATATTCAATTTTTTCTTTAAAACTGATGTCGAAGATGAAAAAGTTGTGGATTTCGAGTCATTTATTATAGTAAGAGAAGAGCTTTTATGGATTATTTGTTGACGATATTTTAAACCTTTAAATCTTTTTAATGTTTCAAAAACTATTTTTTTCTTTAATTTTAACTTACTGGAAATTGCCACCACAAAAGACAAATTTTCGTTATTTGCCTCGTTCAAAAAGTATTCGTTATTTATTTTTTCTAAAATATTATTTGTAGAATTAGTATTAATTTTGAATAATTTTCTTTTTATTTTTTGTCTTTTTAACTCTTTGATTGTTAATAAATCTTTTTTATTGATAAAACCAAAAAAATTCTTTGACTTGCTATTTAGAATTTTAATCTTAGCTTGTACGTATTTATTAACAGTTTTATGTCTTTCTAGATGATCTGGGGATATATTCAATATGACTGCATATTTCGATTGAAAAATTTGACTATATTCGAGCTGATATGATGAGGCCTCAACTACAAAAATTGTTTTAGATTTAATATTCTTTGTAGACAAAATTGGATTACCTATATTTCCAACTAATTTCACGTCATATTTATGTCTTGATAATATTTCCCACAAAAGTTGACAAGTGGTAGATTTTCCGTTTGTCCCTGTTACTGAGATACAATTATTTTTATAAAATGAGTAAAAAACATCTAAATCTGTGTAAATTTTTTTTAAATTTTTTTTTAAAAATGCAGATAATTTACAATTATTTATATTTATTCCAGGACTAATTATTATGAAATCAAATTTATTTTTTTTTACAAATTTATAGCTAACTGTTTTTTTTGAATTTCTCTTAAAATCATCATATAAAAACACATCACATTTTTTTCTCAAAAACTGAAATGCTGATAATCCACTCCTACCTAAGCCATAAATTAATATTTTTTTATTTAAAAAAATACTCAAATATTTCTCCGTTATCTTAATTTGAGCGTTGCTAAACCAATCATTGCAAGGATTATTGAAATAATCCAAAATCTTATAACAACTGTCGACTCTGGCCATCCTTTTTTTTCAAAATGATGATGAATTGGAGCCATTTTAAAAATTCTTTTTCCTGTCAATTTAAAAGATATCACCTGGACCATAACTGAAACAGCCTCCAAAACAAAAAGACCTCCAGTTATAGCCAATACAATCTCATGCTTTGTAATTATTCCTACAGCACCTAAGGACCCTCCAAGGGATAAGGAACCTGTGTCGCCCATGAAAATTTTTGCTGGTGGCGCGTTAAACCATAAAAAACCAAGACATGATCCAATAATTGCTCCACAAAAAATTGATATTTCTCCTGTACCTTCTATGTAGGGTATTTGTAAATAGTTAGAAAATACTATATTTCCAGTCACGTAACTTATGAAAGCAAAACACGCGGCTACCAATATTACGGGGACTGTAGCTAAACCATCTAGACCGTCTGTGAGATTTACAGCATTTGATGACCCAATTATTACAAAGACTGAAAAAGGGATAAAAAACCATCCAAGATTTATTATGAGATTTTTAAAAAATGGAAAGTATAGGTTGGTCATATTTTGAAAATCAGCATAATAAACAAACAAACTTACTCCAATAACTGCTAATAAAATTTGTAATGTTATCTTTAATTTAGAGGAAATTCCTGATGAATTACTGTATTTAATCTTTTTAAAATCATCAAAAGCACCAAGTAACCCAAAAGAGACTGTAATATACATACAAAATAGAATATTTAAGTTCGACAGATCTGCCCATAATAAGACTGAAATTAACAAACCAAATAATATGATCACCCCACCCATTGTTGGTGTACCAATTTTTTTTACAATATGATCCTCTGGGCCGTCATCTCTGATAGGATTTATTATTTTTTGATTAGAAAAAAATTTTATAAATGGGCCTCCAATTAGTAAAACAATTGCTAATGATGTAAAAACAGATAGGCCAGTTCTAAATGTAAGATATTTAAAAACATTTAAAAAACTGAATGTATCAACAAAGTTTAATAAAAATTGGTAAAGCATTAATTAATTCCTCTTAATTTCCTCTATCATCTTATTAAAACCTGTCGCATTTGAGGCCTTTACCATAAGACTATCATTATTATTTAAATTATTTTTAATAAATTCAATAATTTGCGATTTGTTAGATAAAACTTGTCCCTTTTTAGAGGGTAAGAGTTTTTTAAACATATATTTCATATAGTGACCTTTTATATAAACTTTATCAATTTTGGTATTGTTAATTGTATTTGCTATTGACTCATGAAGTTTTTTAGCATGGCTCCCTAATTCCAACATATCACCAAGTAACAGATACTTCTTAAATTTTTTTTTTGTTTTGATTTTATCGTAGTTTAAGACTGCAGATTTTAATGATAAAGGATTTGAATTATAACTTTCATCAATTAGACTAATATTTTTTTTAAAAATTTTAATTTTCGATATATCGCCTCTTCCCTGAGGTGCTTTAAATTTAAAAAAAATATTCTTATTGAACTTTGAAATATCAAAGTAAATACCTAGTATAGCTAATGCCGCTAAAATATTATAAATATTGCTTTGAAAATTATTTGAGACAAGAAAATATTTTTTAAATTTGTTAATTTTAATACAAAGTTTAAAGTGATTTTTTTCTTTTTTAATAAATAAAAATTTTATTTTGGAATTTCTATTTTTTATTCCAAAAGAAACTAATTTGAGATTATTTTTAATTGCTATCTTTTTATGAAGATTATAAAAATCATCATCGGCATTTAATATGGCAAAACCACCTGATCTTGTGTTCAAAATAATTTCAGATTTTGCAATAGCAATATCTTTAATATCTTTAAAATTTTTAACATGTGCATAATTTATATTTGTTATTACGCTTACGTCTGGTTGGATTATTTTTGATAAATAGTCAATTTCACCCATTTTATCCATTCCAACCTCTAGAACGCCGAACTCATCATCTTCTTTTAAATTAAAAAGGCTTAAAGGAACCCCATATTTATTGTTGTAAGATTTAGGTGAAATACTTACTTTAGATATTTTTCTTAAAGTGCTGCCTAATAATTCTTTAAGTGTTGTTTTTCCACAACTACCTGTAATAGCTATTATTTTTGTATTTATATTTTTTCTAAAAATTTTTGAAGTATCTGAAAAAAATTTTAAAGTATCCTTTACTTTTATTTGACGATTGGTTTTAAAATTTTTGTTAATTCTATTTACAACAGCAATAGATGCTTTATTTTTGAATGCTTGTTTTACAAATTTATTTCCATCATTCTTTTTCCCTTTAATTGCAAAAAAAATATCATTTTTCTTTACATCTCTAGAATTAATTTTTGCGGAATTCAAAGGTAATCCTGAATATAATGTTTTATTACCAGATAATTCTTTTAAAATATTGAACTTTAAATTATTAGATAAACTATTATTTTTAATATTAATTGACTTCAAAATAACTTGTTTATCTGAAAAAAAAATTTTTTTATTACCTAAGTTTTGTGTTTTCTCATGACCTTTTCCTGCAACAAGTAAGATTTCGCCAGCATTTAAATCTTTGATGGCTAAAGATATAGCTTTGGATCTATTAGATATTTCAACAACACTTTTATTTTTTATACCTTTTTTTATGTCATCTCTAATTTTATTTGGATTTTCATATCTTGGGTTATCGTCTGTTAGATAAACTTTATCAGATAAATCAGAGGCAATTTTACCCATTTTAAATCTTTTATCTTGATCCCTATTTCCACCACATCCAAACAATAACGAAATTTTCCTATCTTTAAATTGCTCTTTTAAATTTAATAAGCAAGTTTTCAAAGCATCTGGTGTGTGAGCATAATCGAGGATAACCTTTGAATTATTTTTGATTTTACCGATTTCTTCAAATCTACCCTCAACTGATGTAACTTTTGGAATAACATTAAAAATTTTTTGTATATTTAGATTACTTTTCTTTGCCGCGATAATTGCCATTAATAAATTTTTTAATTGTACTTTTCCAATTAGATTAATTTTAATAACTTTAACTAATTTTTTATATTCTATTTTTATTAATTGATTTTCTCCTTCATAAGTATGAGATAAAATTTTAAGGAGATTCCCATCATTAATTTTATGAAGTTTTAAATTTTTATTTATTGAAATATTTTTGATTTTTTTGAATTCAGGCAATTTTTCATCAGTTATTACATGCCCTTTATCTTTAAGAAGATTTTCAAATAAATAGAGTTTTGCTTTTAAATAATTTTTTAAATTCTTATGATAATCTAAGTGATCCTGGGATAGATTGGTAAATATTCCTGAATTGAATAATAAACCATTGAGTCTATTTTGCTCAAGTCCATGGCTTGAGGCTTCCATAATTACATTATCAATTCCTTTTTTTTTTAGTTTATTTAATATTTTTCCTAATTGAATTGGGTCAATTGTAGTATTGGAGAGATCAATATCAATACCATCTGACTTAACTCCCAATGTTCCTATAGTGGCTACTCTTTTATTATTCAATTTTAAAATTTGATAGTAAAAATCACATACAGATGATTTTCCGTTTGTTCCAGTAACTGCGATTAAATTTTTTGGCCTATTTTTATAAATCTTAAACGAAACCTCAGCAAGTAATTTTCTCACATTTTTTGAGTAAATAATTAAAATTCCTTTTAATTTATTTTTAATTTTTTTTTCAGTAATAATTATTTTTGAACCTCTCTTTATAGCAATAGGTATAAAATTGTTACCATCGAAATTTGCTCCTTTAATTGCAAAAAAAATATCATTTTTCTTTACTTTTGAACTATCGAACGCAATACCTGAAAAGAAAGTTTTAGAATATTTTTTTTTTATATCAGGAATATAATCTTTAAGTAACATAGACTATTTAACCTCACCATATTTTGTGGCTAAAATAGGCCCAATTTTTTCTATAATGTGACCTGTAACTTCCACACTATTCCAACCAGCGGTATTTCTGGGACTACCTTTTAATTTAAAATTTGATCCATCTCTATAATTATAAATATATTCATTATTTATTTTAGGTGCATCTAACATAACAGCCAAAATAAATTTTGGTTTTGTTGTTGGAAAAACTGAAACAAAAGTATTAACTTTTTCTTTAGAATACGTTCCCTTAAAACTTTTATTTGCAGTCCCTGTCTTGCCACCTATCTCGTATCCATCAATATCAGCTAAATTGGCTGTGCCTTCTTTGGTAGAAACAATTTTTCTTAAGATTGGTAAAATTTTACTAGAAATGTTTTCATCTAAAACTTTTTCAGGTCTTGTGATTTTACTATTTTTAATGAGAGTTGGATTTATATAGTAACCTCCATTAACAATGATCGAGTATGCTTTAACAATTTGAAGCAATGTTGTGGTGATACCATGACCAAAGGAAGCTGTAGCTAATGGACATTTTCCCCAATTGAATTTTACAGGCGTCCCAACTTCCTCAATATCAAAATCAATTTTTTTTAATATTCCAATCTTTGATAAAAACAATTTAAATTTTTCTTGTCCAACTTTTTGACCAATCCTGACAGATCCTATATTTCCAGATCTTATTAAAATTTGTTCAGCGGTAAGATCTGTGGGAATTTTATTATCATATTCCCTAATTGGAAATCCTGCACAAGTCAAAGATTCTGGTAAATCTGTGAATTTAGTTTCAGGCTCAATGATTTTTTCCTCAAAGGCTGCTGCTATAGTAAATGTTTTAAATACAGAACCAAATTCATAAACTCCTTTAGTCGCCCTATTTATATAATTTTTATCAAAAATTTTTTCTCTCTTATTGGGGTTAAAATCAGGGAGTGAAACTAATGAAAAAATTTCACCATTATTTACATTCATTAAAATAGCTGAACTTCCTTTAGTCGTAAAAATTTCATTAAACTTAATAAGTTCATTTCTAATTAAATATTGAATATCTTTATCTAAGCTTAATGTAATTGGTTTAGTTGAAACTTTGAGTTTATCGTCAAAAGATTTTTCTATTCCAGAAATACCATTATTATCATCATCTATCTGACCAATAATATGGCTGAACAAATTTTTTTCAGGGTATACTCTAACAAGTCTATCCTCAGATTGAATAGATTTATCACCAAGTTTCATTATTTTATCATAATTTTCTTGTGATATTTTTTTTTCAAAATAAAAAAAATTTTTTTTTTTCATCTTTTCTTCAACAAGATCATAATCTTTATTGGGGAATATATATTTCAAATTAAGTATTAACTTCTCTTTATTTATGATCTTTTTTGTGCTGATGCCAATATCTATAGAATTTACAGTTTTTACTAAATAATTACCGTTTCTATCAACCACATCCGCTCTATAAAGTTTTTGAGTTGAATTGGGTAAATTTGATTTAATAATTTTAATATCATTTCTTGAACCGAGATGAATTAAATGAATAGAAAAAAGAGTCGAAATGATAAAAAAAATAAAAAAAATAAAACTTACTCTGTTAAATGTAATATTTAAATTAGATTTTCTTTTTTCATAAAAAAAATCATTTTTTTGATTTTCTGAAGTAATAGTTAAGTTATTTTTTTTCATTTCCTTTGAAGATATTGGAATTATCGATAGATAAATTATTCAATTTTTTAGTTATTGTTTTTATGGTTTTTATATTCCTCTGAACTAAATCTTTTTCAAAAAACTGTGATTGGTAGTGAAGTAATTTTTCAGTTGAGCTCAAATATTCAAATTCTAATCTTGTATCACCCAATTCATTTTCATAATCTTTTAAACTTTCATTTACTGCAAATATTTCATCTTCAATTTTTTTTGTAGAATTTTTTATGAGTGCCGTTGAGAATATCAAAGAAAATATGAAAATTATTACTGTAAATTTTTTCATAATTTATTACTTATATTTTCGACCTCGAGTAAGGACTTGAATTTTTCAGAAATATCCGTGCTAAAATCATAAAAATCTTTTTTTTTAATAACAAACCTTAGTTTTGCTGACCTGGATGAAAAATTTTCAGATAACTCTTGTTTGCTGGGAATAATTGGCTTTCTCTGACTCATGGAAAATAATGGCTCTGACTGAGTCATCTTAGGCTGATACCGTGAAATGCTTTTATTTTCAGATAAACTTCTAAAAAAATATTTTACAATTTTATCCTCTAATGAGTGAAAAGTAACTACTGCAAGTTTTCCATCTTTTTTCAAAATTTTTGAAGCATTTATTAATCCATAAACTAGCTCGCTAATTTCTTGATTTACGAATATTCTGATTGCTTGAAAAACTTTTGTTGAAACATGAATTTTAGAATATTTTTTTCTTTTTACTGATTCGATAATTTTTACCAAATCTTTTGTATTAATTTCATGCTTCACTCTCTCGATAACTATATTATTTGCAATTTTTTTTGCTTCTTTTTCCTCTCCAAAATACCTAAAAATCTTTTGTAAATCATTTGCTGAAAGTTTATTAATTACATCGTTAGCTGAAAAATTATTTAATCCTAATGTCATATTAAGTTGACCTTGAGAATTGAATGATAATCCTTTTTTATTATCTCTAAGTTGATTTAGAGAATAACCTAAGTCAAAGATTACCCCTTTAATATTTTCATTTTTTAACTTTAAATTTTTTAATTGACTAAATTTGATATTTTTAAAAAAAAATCTATCTGTAAAACTTCTTTTGATACGATCTGCAATTTTTTTACTTTCAATATCTCTATCAATGGCTATTACTTTAGTATTTGGAAATTTTAATATTTCTTTTGTATATCCACCCTGACCAAAAGTACAGTCAATAAATGTGCCACCATATTGAGGGGAAATAATGCTAATAATTTCTTTTAGCAGTACCGAATAGTGCTTTGATTTTTTCGATACTATGGTGGCTTCCATTTATTTTCTTGAAGACCATTAATTTTTTTGTCTTCTCAAAAAAGCAGGTATTTCTAGATCATCCTCTTCATTTTCATTTTCTGAAGGACTTAATAGGTCATTTGAATCTGGACTATTATTTTCAGAGCTAAATAAATCTGGCTCATTTGTGTCGACTCCAAATTCTCTCAAATCACTAGATTTATCTTTCATTTCGTCTATCGTATCTGATGTTTCTTGACTAAAAGAAATTTCCTCATTTTCATAAGTATTATCTTGAGGCTTTTCAATTTCCTGATTTTTTAATAGTTCATGATGATATTGATTATTCACATCATCAACTGATTGATTATCCATTTGATTTTGTAAACTATCATTGACTATTTCATTCTCTAATTTAAGAGCATTTGCACCATGAGAAACAGGATTTGAACTGCTCCCATTAAATGAAAAAGATTGTGTCAATCCGTTAGTAGCAAAATCAGAATATCCTGGATTCCTATTTTGAATTCTATGAACCATATTTATCACTGATTTAGTTTCAGGTTGTTGACCGTCTAATGAAGTTGCTACAATTGAAACTCTCATTTTTCCATCAAGTTCTGGATCTGTAATAGCACCAATAATTAATTCTGCCTCTGGATCTACTTCGGCTCTAACTTTATTAACTGCCTCGTCGACCTCAAAAAGTTTAAGGTCCTTTCCTCCAGTTATATTTACCAATAGTCCTTTGGCACCCTTTAAAGTGTAATCGTCAATTAATGGATTGCTAATTGCCATTTCGGCTGCTTTCATTGCTCTACCTTCACCTTCTGCCTCTCCAGTTCCCATCATTGCTTTCCCCATTGAAGCCATTACAGACTCAACATCTGCAAAATCAAGATTTATCAGTCCAGGTCTAACCATTAAGTCAGTTATGCTTTGAACACCGTGCATAAGAACATTATTTGATAAATTAAAAGATTCCTCAAATGTAGTTTGTTCATTTGCAATTTTGAATAAATTTTGGTTTGGAATTACAATAATTGTATCAACATGTCTTCTAAGTTCTTCCAAACCTTGTTGGGCTCTTCTCATTCTTGAAGGACCTTCATATAGAAAAGGAAGAGTTACTACGCCAACTGTTAAAATATTAAGTTCTTTTGCAGCCCTTGCTATTACATGAGCTGCACCAGTACCAGTTCCACCTCCCATTCCAGCTGCAATAAATACCATATTCGCACCTTGTAAAATGTTGATAATATCATTTAAAGACTCATCAGCTGCTGCTTGACCAATATCAAGTTTGGCCCCAGCGCCTAGGCCTTTTGTTAGATTTAAACCAATTTGAATTTTTGATTTTGCTTTACTGTGTTTTAAATCCTGCGCATCAGTGTTTACAGCAATAAATTCAACACCTTGCATTCCATTATCAATCATCTCATTAATGGCATTGCCACCAGCACCACCTATGCCCATCACTAAAAGTCTTGGTTGCAACTCTTTTATTTCTGGTACTTTAAAGTTAATTGTCATTATATCCCCCTACTTTATTATTTGTTAAATTGACTCTCCCATTTAAGACTTGAACGATTTGTATTTGCCTTCTTTCTAGCGTTAGCCCTAAATTTTTCAAAAATTGTTGGTTCCCAAATTTGGAATGTTTTTCCTTGACCAACAAAAATCATGCTATTTTTAATTTTTGCATGCTTTAGTAGTTTTGATGATAATGAAATTCTCCCTTCACTATCAAATTGCAAATTTGTGCTTTCAGATAAAATTGATGTAGCGAAAAAATCTCTTTTTTCTTCAAAAGGATTCAGCGAGTCTATTGTATTTGAAATTTTTTCTATTCGATCTTGAGGCCATGCTTCGATTGATTGATTATTAAAAGATGGATAACAAATCACACCATTATATCCAAGATTAGATAAATATGATCTAAAGCTTGCAGGCACTGACACCCTTCCTTTTTTGTCTAATTTGTTTTCGTACGTCGATAAAAACATAAGCCATAAATTCTTTTATTCTCCTTAAATGGGAATATATGGGATATTATGGGTTTTTAGGATAGCTGTCAATACTAAGGTTAATTTGGTAATAATCAAAAAATTTGTCTGAAATTTATCAAAACTTGATCGATTTAATTAATTAAATTATTTGGAAAATGCCAGATGAACTATAAGCCGGGTTCTGTCATTTAAATTTATCATTTGTCTAGGCTTAAGATCACTCTAAAGCTCAAGCAACTAACCCTGATGACGAGCCAAGGATGGCTTTTAGTTTTATAACAATGTCATCTCTACTTAGTCTTGCTCCCAGTGGGGTTTTCCAGCATTCATTGTTACCAATAGAACCGGTGTGCTCTTACCACACCTTTTCACCCTTGCCATGTTATGGCGGTTTATTTTCTGTGGCACTATCCCTAGGGTTGCCCCTGCCAGGAATTACCTGGCACTGTATCCTTGTAGAGTCCGGACTTTCCTCTTTGAATTATCAAAGCGATAAATCGTTCATCTGGCATAAACAATTTATAATTTAATTATTAAATATCAAGCTCTATAATATATTATTTTATAAGACTTTTACTTATCAAAAAACATTCTTCATCAACTTTTCCGTTAATTAAACCTTGTCTAAATCTTCTTTGAAAAGCTTTAATTAAATATTTTTTTTCATATTTACCATAACCAATTTTATGAAGATTTTTAAAAAAAATATTTTTTTTTAAATTGTCAATTTTTTGGTATCTTAGTCTTTTTATTCGTTTTTCATCTAATCTATGCCACTGACATAAGTTGTCTTTAAAAAGATCTCTCCATGGAAATTTTTCTCCAGGGTCTTTTTTTCTATTTGGTGCTATATCTGAATGACCTAAAATATTATTTGTTTTAATTTTGTATTTTTTAATGAGGTATTTCAGTAATTTTTTTAAAGATATAATTTGTTTTGTATCAAATTTTTTATAATCATGATCATGACCAGGATTGTGAATTTCAATTCCTATTGAATATTTGTTCAATAATCTAAAATCTTTCCAATAAGATTTACCAGCATGCCATGCTTCAAATAATTCTGGCACCATATTTATAATACATCCATTAGATTTTATAAAATAATGAGAGCTTACATTTGAATTTTCTGTCAACTTTTTTATAGCTGCAATCTCACTTTTCATTCCAGTATAGTGAATTATTATAAACTTAATTGATTTTTTTCTTCTTTTATTAATGGAAAAATTAATCGAATAATTTCTTGTCAAATTTAGGCCCATTTTTAAACTAATTTTTAATAAAATGTTAATTTACATTATATTTTCATGTAATATAAAACCATAATGTTTAAAAAGTTATTAATAATTTTAATTACAACTCTTACGTTAAGTTCATTTGCTCATGCTGGATCTGACGGGGAGTTACTATTAAAAAAAAATCAACCATCAGAAGTTAAGGATTGTTTTGAGGGGTTAAACAGAGCTACTTTTGCATTTAATCAAACATTAGATGGTGTAATTTTTAAACCTGTTGCGAAAATTTACAGAATGTTACCCTCCCCAGCTAGAAAAGGAGTGAGTAACTCTTTAAATAATTTATCACATTTAACAACCATTCCAAATAATTTACTTCAAGGTGACTTTAAAAAAGCTGGAGCAAATACTGGTAGGTTTATAATTAACACTACATTAGGGATTCTTGGCTTAATTGATGTGGCCCAGTACTTTGGATTAAATGAATATGAAAAAGAAGACTATGGACAAACGTTTGCTAAACTAGGTGCACAACCAGGTTGCTACTTAGTTTTACCTGTGTTAGGACCAAGTACTGCAAGGGATACCATTGCATCAAGTTTAAATTTTTTAGGTGGAGATCCTTGGTATAACGTGACAGTAAAAAACAACACTAATTATTTAAACGAGTCAGATTACTATGCGTCGAGAATAGGAGCAGGCGTTGATTTTAGAGCTAAAAACTATGACTCAATCAATAATTTAGAGGATAATTCAATAGATTTTTATGCTTCCGTAAAAAGTTTATATTTGCAAGACAGACAGCAAAAAATTTTAAATACTAGAAAAATTGTAGACACACAAGATGATAGTGAATGGGAAGAGATCGAGAGTCAGTAAATTTTAATAGATGAAGACAGTAAAAATTTTTACAGTAATTTTTTTATATTTTTTTGGTACGAGTAATCTATTTGCTATAGAACCAGATATATTTGTTCAATCAACAGTAAATAGAGCATCTAAAATTTTATCAGAGGAAATTTCAAAAAATAATAAAATAGAGCAACTTAAACTAGTTGCTCAAGATACTGTTGATATAAGAGGTATCGGTTTATATACTTTAGGTTCTGCTAGAAAAAGTTTAGGTGAGAACCAAAAAAATGAATACCAAAAATTATTTAATAAATACTTTCTTAAAAGTTTTTCTAGTCGATTGGCTGAGTATACAAATCCTGAGATAGAAGTTATTGGAAAAGAAAAACTCAATGAAAATTATACTATTGTTAATAGCCTACTAAAGGGCACTGAAAAAAGACCTGAGGTAAAAATTGACTGGAGAATTTACACTAAAAATGTTGATAAACCTTTAATTAGAGATCTTATAATCGAGGGTTTAAGCTTAGCTAGAACTCAAAAAGAGGAGTTTGCATCAATACTAAATTCTAATGATGGAGATATCAATGCTCTATTTAAAAGCTTAGAAAAGTTTTCATCAGAGTAATTCATTTATTGTTTGGTGGGCCCGCCAGGACTCGAACCTGGGACCAATACATTATGAGTGTACTGCTCTAACCAACTGAGCTACAGGCCCAATGAATGAATTATTTTTTACAATAATTTATCGGATTAAACAAGAACAGATCTTTTTAATGATAATATTTATAGTGGTGGGCCGTGTTGGTTACGCTCCAACTACCCCTGCAATGTCAATGCAGTACTCTACTATTGAGCTAACGGCCCAAAAATGAATCTTAACTTTCTAAGAAACTTTTTAACTGTTTTGATCTACTTGGATGTTTTAATTTTCTTAGAGCTTTAGCCTCTATTTGTCTAATACGTTCTCTTGTGACAGAGAATTGTAAACCTACTTCTTCTAAGGTATGATCTGTATTCATTCCAACCCCAAATCTCATTCTTAAGACTCTTTCCTCTCTGGGAGTTAGAGTTGATAATATTTTTGTTGTAGCTTCTCCTAGGTTTGATTTTATCGCTTGTTCTAAAGGTGCTAACGCTTTTGTATCTTCTATAAAATCACCTAAACTACTATCCTCCTCATCACCCACGGGTTTTTCAAGAGACACTGGTTCTTTCGAAATTTTAAGAACCTTTCTAACTTTATCTAAAGGCATTCTTAATTTTTTAGCCAGTTCCTCAGGTGTTGCTTCTCTACCAAATTCACTTAGTATTAATCTTTGGGTTCTAACAATTTTATTTATTGTCTCAATCATATGAACTGGTATTCTAATTGTTCTTGCTTGATCAGCAATAGATCTTGTAATTGCTTGTCTTATCCACCATGTTGCATATGTAGAAAACTTATAACCTCGTCTATACTCAAATTTATCAACAGCTTTCATCAAACCGATATTGCCCTCTTGGATTAAATCTAAAAATTGTAAGCCTCTGTTTGTATATTTTTTAGCAATTGAAATAACTAATCTTAAATTAGCCTCTACCATTTCTTTTTTTGCAATTCTTGACTCTTTTTCACCTTTTTGAATTCTACTAACTAATTTTTTATAATCAGTTACTGACATTCCAAGTTTGTGACTTATTTCCACTAATCTATCTCTAATATTTTTAAAATCGTTTTTATTTTTTGAAAAAAATTGTTTCCATAATGAATTGGTATCTAAAAATTTTTTTAAATTTGGATTGATCTCATTACCTATATAGAACTTAATAAATTCATTTCTTGATATCTTGTGATCAATTGCTAAACGTAAAAGGTTACCCTCTAAAGAAACAATCTTTCTATTTTCAACATAATGTTTTTGAACAAGCTCCTCTAAAACAGACGGGGACAACTGAAGAGATTTAATGTTTACTAAAATATCATTTACAATTTTGTCATGACCTTTTTCTTTAGCAGGTGAAAATGTTTTTGAATTTAAAACACAGTCAAGTTTTTCTTTTTGATATTTAATTAACTTATTATATTCCTTAGTTAATACACTTACTGTTTTTAAAACTTTAGGTTTAATCTCACTTTCCATTGCAGCGAGAGTGGGATTGAAATCATCATCTTCCTCATTAACACTCTCTTCTTTATCTAGTTCTCCAGAATTTTTTTGTTTTGCGCTGGGACCTGTGGTTTCATCTTCCATATAATTTGTATCGATATCAATTATTTCTCTTACTAAAATTTCGTCTTTTTGAAGTTTTTCATTCCAATCAAAAAATTGTTGGGCTGTAATAGGACTTTGAGATAAAGCTATTAGCATTACATCTTTTCCAGCTTCAATTCTTTTGGCAATAGATATCTCACCCTCTCTTGATAATAGTTCAACTCCACCCATTTCTCTAAGATACATTCTGATGGGGTCATCACTTTTCTCGATTGTTTTTCCATCTTCTTTAGATGAATTTTCTTTTTTTCTAAGAACTTTAAAATCAGATTTTTTTTCAACTAAAGTAACTTTTTCATCTAGAATGTGAATGAAAGCTTGTGCTAAATTTTCGTCAGATAAATTTCGTTTCCCAAGAGACTTACTTAATTCCTCATAAGTTATAAATCCCCTATGAGTCCCTCGACCCATCAATCTTGCAAATGATTTAGTAATAATTCTTTCCACAGCTTTTAAGTTTGAAGAGTCTTATATAATGTTAAATTCGTAAAAATCCATTAATAAATAATGCAAATTAATTGATATTTTGCTTTTTTTTGAGCTCTTTTAACTCATTAAAAGTTGTCTCACTTAAATCCTTAGAAAACTTAGATTCTAGCTCTTGAATTCTTAGCTCCAAATTATAACTATTTAAATCTCTATTTAAGTCATCAAGAAATCCAATAACCTCAAGGTTGTCTATATTTTTTTTTTCAAGAATATATTTAATTGGAGCAAACTTATCTATTTTCTCTATTAGTTGATTGTCAATTTCCAGATCTTTAATTGTTATTTTATTAGCAGATTTTAATTTAGAAATGATTTTAGCAAAAATTTGTTTATTTACCTCAGTAAATAACGAGGTATTTTCTATTAAATGTAAGTTCTCTTTCATTAAATCTAAATTATTCATTAAAAGGTAAATGAATGAAAACTCTTTTAATTCAATTGCTGATAGAGATTTGCTTTCATTAAAATATTTTTTTGTTGCATCAAGAGATTTAGCTTTTTTCACATAAACAAATTTTTTACTTGTGTTAGTATGAGGTGCTAATTCTGAAATTTTATCTAAAAAATACTCTAAAACGTATTTCTTTATATATTCATCTTTAATAGAGTTTGCTATTGATCTAAGTTTTTTCTCAAAAATGGCCATTGATGAGGGGTTGTTTTGAGTTTGTTTTTTATGATGAACAAAAATGAACTGATGAATAGATAGTTTGCTTTTTTTTACAAAGTCTAAAAAATAATTCTTACCATTTTTATTTATAAAACTATCAGGATCCTCATTATCAGGTAAAAATAAAAATGAAATTTGTTTCTCTGGTTTTAAATATACAATTGAATTTTCAGCTGCTCTCAAAGCTGCTTTATATCCACTTTCATCTCCATCAAAACAAATAATTATGTCATCAAAAAACTGATTCAATGTTATGATCTGTCTATCAGTAAGAGAAGTCCCCAAATTTGCTACAGCATTTTCGATGCCATTTTTAACTAAACCAACTACATCCATATAACCCTCAACAAGAAAAATATGATTTAATTTGTTAGATAATTTCCTGGCTAAATCTAAATTATATAAATTCGAACCCTTCTTAAAAAAAGAGGTTTCAGGTGAATTGATATATTTAGCCATGTAATCACTCTTTTCGATTATTCTTCCACCTAATGCGATTGGTTGTCCAGAAATATTATTTATTGGAAAAATTAGACGACCTTTAAATCTTTCAACGTAAATTTTCTTTTTTTCATCTAAATAAAATAATCCTGTATTGATTAACGCTTCCTCATTAAAATCATTTTTTAGCTTATCAAAAAAATTAGGATTTTTTTCTATATATCCTATTTTAAATTTTTTAACTTGTTCTTTACTGATAGCTCTATCTTTTAAATAATTTCGTGCGTTATTATGAATTTCATTTTTAATTAATTCGTCATGATAGAATTCAACGTAACGATTAAAAATTGAACAATATTCTTTCCATTTCTTCTCTCTTTCCTCATCTTGTTTAGTAAACATGTATGGCTGCATACCAGCCATATTTGCAAGATATTTTACCGCTTCACCAAATCTTAAATTTTGTGTTTTCATAACAAAGTCAAAAATATTTCCATGTTCAGATGTTGCGAAACAGTGATAAAATTCTTTTTCATCATTAACTGTAAATGATGGTGTTCTTTCATTTTTAAAAGGAGAAAGACCAATGAATTCTTTTCCTCTTTTTTTCAAACTTACAAATTTTGACACAACCGCAGAAACCTTTAATCTAGTTTTTATTTCATCAAGATATTCTTTTGGATATTTCATCACTATTTATTTAATAATCCCTTAATTATTGATCCCGCTTTAGCAAAATCAATTTTATCAGAATGTTCTTTTTTAAGTTCACCCATAACTTTACCCATATCTTTAATAGAAGAAGCACCTAATTTTGAAATAATCTCTGCACAGATTTTTTTCGTATCTTCCTCGCTTAAAAGTTTTGGTAAAAAACTCGATATAATATCATACTCATTTTGCTCAACTTCCAATAAATCTGTTCGATTATTTTTTTTATAAATTTCAATTGATTCGGCTCTTTGCTTAACCATTTTTTTAAATAGCTTTTTTATATCCTCCTCATCTGTTTCTTTTTTATTAGGACCCGATCTATTTTGAATATCTAGATCTTTTATAGATGATAAAATTAACCTATAAGTTGATATTTTTGTTTTATCTTTAGATTTTAAAGCGTTTTTGTATTCAGTTTCGATTGTTTCTTTTAAAGACATAATTTTTAATCTACTTTAAAGCAAAAAATTCTCAAAAGAAAAATTGTTTTTTTTCAATTTTATAATACATCTCTGTTGCGATAATAATCCAATTATTGTATTAACCTTTAACTTATGAGTTGTAATTGATCAAAAAAGCAAAAAAAACTAACTCAAAAAAAATCTCAGATAAACAAACAGGTATTTTAGTTCTTGAAAATAAAAAAATTTTTAAAGGCATCGGTATTGGCTACCAAGGAACTGCCACCGGAGAAGTTTGCTTTAATACCTCTCTCACAGGCTATCAGGAAATAATTTCTGACCCCTCTTATGCTGGACAAATAATCAACTTTACTTTTCCTCATATTGGTAATGTGGGCACCAATAGTGAAGATCATGAGTCTGATAAAATTTGGACGAAAGGTGTCATATTTAACTCAGAAATAACTTCACCCTCAAATTATAGATCTTTTTTACATTTAGATGCGTGGCTGAAAAAAAATAAAATTGTTGGTATCACTGGCTTAGACACTAGAAATTTAACCAATTTTATAAGAGATAAAGGGGCACCAAAAGGTACAATATCAACCTCAAAAACAGGAAAATTTAACATAAATAAGATCATTAATACAACCTCTAAGTGGAGTGGATTGAAAAATTTAGATCTTGCAAAAGAAGTTACGACAAAGAAAAATTATCTTTGGAAAGATTTAAAAACTTGGAAAAAACAAATTGGATACCAAAAAAATAAACAAAAATCTTTTCATGTTGTTGCTATAGACTATGGAATTAAAAAGAATATTTTAAGATATTTTTCTGACTTTAAATGTAAAGTTACAGTTGTTCCATGTAATGCTAGTTATGAAAAAATTTCATCGCTAAAACCTGATGGAATATTTCTATCAAATGGTCCTGGTGACCCAGCTGCAACCGGAAAATACGCTATTGGAATAATAAGAAATCTTATAAGAAAAAACTTTCCAATATTTGGAATTTGTCTCGGCCACCAATTACTTGGTTTAGCCTTAGGAGCAAAAACTAAAAAAATGAAACTTGGACATCGTGGAGCCAATCATCCAGTAAAAAACTTTATTAATGATAGTGTTGAAATTACCAGTCAAAACCACGGTTTTGAAATTGTTAAAGAGGGTTTGCCAAAAAATCTTCAAATTACACATAAATCTTTATTTGATGGAGGTATTGAGGGAATTCGATTAAAAAATAAACCTGTGTTTTCTGTGCAATATCATCCAGAGTCAAATCCAGGACCACAGGATAGCGTTTATCTTTTTCAAGAATTTATAAACAACATAAAAAAAAATGCCAAAAAGAAAAGATATTAAAAAAATTTTAGTCATTGGAGCTGGGCCAATAATTATTGGTCAAGCTTGTGAATTTGATTATTCGGGAACTCAAGCATGTAAAGCATTAAAGGATGAAGGTTATAAAGTAGTTTTAGTAAATTCAAATCCAGCAACAATAATGACTGACCCAGATATTGCAGATAAAACTTATATAGAACCAATTACTTTAGAAATACTTGAAAAAATTTTAAAAAAAGAAAAACCCGATGCAATTTTGCCAACCATGGGTGGTCAGACTGCATTGAACTTAGCAATGGAAGCAGAAAAAAAGGGAGTTCTCAAAAGATACAAAATAGAACTAATTGGTGCTAATTCAAAAGCAATCTCTAATGCTGAAGATAGGAAAAAATTTAGAAAAAACATGATGGATATTGGCATAGATTTACCAAAATCAAAGGTTGTAAATAAGTTTAATCAAGCCTCAAAAGTTTTAAAACAAATTGGTCTACCAGCTATTGTCAGACCTGCATTTACACTCGGTGGTCTTGGAGGTGGAATTGCTAAAACAAAAAAAGACTTTTACAAAATAATTAAAAATGGATTACACGAGTCTCCTGTAAGCCAAGTTCTAGTTGAAGAATGTTTAGAGGGTTGGAAGGAGTTTGAAATGGAGGTTGTAAGAGATAAGAAAGATAATTGTATTATTATTTGTTCAATTGAAAATGTTGATCCTATGGGAATTCATACAGGTGACTCTGTTACAATTGCACCAGCGTTGACACTTACCGATAAAGAATATCAAGTAATGAGAAATGCATCTATTGCATGCCTTAGAAAAATTGGAGTTGAAACAGGAGGATCTAATGTTCAGTTTGCCATAAATCCAAAAAATGGACGAATGGTTATTATCGAAATGAACCCAAGAGTATCAAGATCATCCGCCTTAGCTTCAAAAGCAACAGGATTTCCTATTGCCAAGATTGCAGCAAAACTTGCTGTTGGCTACACACTAGATGAATTAAAAAATGAGATAACAAAAGTAACCCCTGCCTCTTTCGAACCAACTATTGACTATGTAGTTACAAAAATTCCAAGGTTTACTTTTGAAAAATTTTCGACCTCACCCGCAACTTTAGGTACATCAATGAAATCAGTTGGTGAAGCGATGGCAATAGGTCGAAATTTTAAAGAGTCTTTACAAAAAGCTTTGGTTTCTCTTGAAACAGGCTACTCAGGCTTAGATAGAGTTTTTAATGTTAGTAAAAAAGAAATAGAGAAAAAACTTAAAGAAAATATCCCTAATAAACTTTTACTTGTTGCAGAAGCTTTAAGAAAAAAAATAAATATAAAAAAAATTCACAGTTTATCTAAAATTGATCCATGGTTTTTAGATCAAATTAAAGAGATAGTTGATAATGAAAATCAAATAAAAACTAAAGGTCTTCCAAAAAATTTTGTAGAATTTAATAAAATAAAATCTATCGGTTTCTCAGATAAAAAAATATCTGAATTAACCAAAATTCCTGAGAGTGTCGTAAGAAAAAGAAGAATGGCTTTAAAAGTATTACCTGTTTATAAAAAAGTGGACACTTGTGCTGCAGAATTTAAATCTTTTACCCCTTATATGTACTCAAGTTATCAAAGAAATTTTTCACTCAACTCTGAGTGTGAGGCAGAGCCAACTCAAAAGAAAAAAATTATTATCTTAGGAGGTGGTCCAAACAGGATTGGTCAGGGAATTGAGTTTGATTATTGTTGTTGCCAAGCAAGTTTTGCCCTGAAAGATGTAGGTTTCGAAACAATCATGGTCAACTGTAATCCAGAAACTGTATCAACAGATTATGACACAAGCGATCGATTGTATTTTGAACCTCTTAAAGAAGAGTATGTTTTTAATATCATTAAGAAAGAGCAAGAGAAAGGTAACTTAATTGGAGTAATAGCTCAATTTGGTGGTCAAACTCCTATAAAGCTAGCTGAATTTTTATATCAAAACAAGCTTCCAATATTAGGCACTCAATATACTTCCATTGATCTCGCTGAAGACAGAGATCGATTTAGAAATCTTTTAAACAAATTAAAACTAAAACAAGCCGAAAGTGGAATTGCTAAAACTTATAAACAAGCAATAAAAATTGCCGACAAAATTGGTTTACCTTTAATTGTAAGACCTTCCTATGTTTTAGGTGGAAGAGCTATGGAAATTGTATATGAGAAAAACGATTTAAAAAGGTTTGTTGAAGAAGCCTTCAAAGCTGCTGAAGACAATCCAATATTAATTGATAAATTTATCAATCAAGCGATGGAAGTTGATGTGGATGCATTATCTGATGGAAAAGATGTATTTGTTGCAGGAATTATGCAGCATATTGAAGAAGCTGGAATTCACTCTGGAGATTCAGCATGTAGCCTCCCCCCTGTTTCAATTAAACCGTATTTGATTAAAGAAATAGAAAAACAGACAAGAAAATTAGCTTTAGCTCTTAAGGTTAAAGGGTTCATGAATATTCAATTTGCAATTAAAAAAGATCAAATTTATGTAATTGAAGTCAATCCAAGAGCAAGTAGAACTGTGCCTTTTGTATCGAAAGCAAAAGGTCTGCCTCTTGCTAAAATTGCTTCAAGAGTTATGGCAGGTGAAAAATTGTCTAAATTTAATTTAAAAGATAAATCCAAAGGAATGTATGCTGTTAAAGAAGCAGTTTTTCCATTTAATAAATTTCCAAATAGTGACTTACTTTTAGGTCCTGAAATGAAATCAACTGGTGAAGTAATGGGTTTTGATAAAAATTTTGGAATGGCCTTTGCTAAAAGTCAGATTGCCTCTGCTAATTCTTTACCAAAAGATGGTCTTGCTTTTATATCTTTGAAAGATGCACACAAAGATGAAGGAATTAGTTTAGCAAAACAGTTGATCAAGCTTAAATTTAAATTGTGTGCTACTAAAGGAACTGCTGAATATATTAGAAAATTTGGTATGAAGTGTAAGAAGATAAATAAAGTTAGTTCAGGTACTCCCCACATTGTTGATGTTTTAGATGCTAAAAAAATTGCGCTAGTGATTAATACTGGTGGCGGTAACAGCGAATATCGAGTGAATGATGCCATAGCTTTAAGAAGAGCAACTTTAAAAAATAAAGTTCCTTATTGCACAAATATGTCAACAGCTTATGCCTGTTTAGAGGCGATTAAATCACTAAAAACTAAAAAATTAGAAGTTACTGCTTTACAAAATATTTAAGTTAAAAAGTTCCAGAAATTTCTATATTCGCACCATAATCAGGAATTTTACTAAACAAACTATAATTAGAGTTTAGTTTTAAATTAAAATTACCTAATTGTTTTAGATAGCTGACTTTCGTATTATTATTATTTATTGGATCATAAATTACATCAAAATTTGCATTATGGTTTTTCATGCTACCAAACTTAATCAACAAACTTTCTTTATGGCCACTTTTGTCTAGACTTTGAAATCTTTCGTAATTAATTGCAATTGTACGACCATCTGAATTCATATATTCAAAACCTATATTCCCTTTTACATTGTGTAATGAATGTGTACTTATAGTTTTCTTAAGAGTAGTATTATCAACATGATTTTTTACATGATGATCAATGTTTGGTGTTAAATCATAAATATATTCAATAAATCCATTTCGGCTTATGGTGTCATCATTTAAATATAAAATATTGTCAAATTTCAAGCCTGCAGAAATATTTCCTGTTTTAAATGTAAGACTCTCGTGACTTTCAACGCTATTAGAAACAACACCAAAATCGGTATAATCTGAAAATTGAGTGATGCCCATTTCAAGCCTACCAAACGGAATTAATTCATATTTGGTATACTCATTTTCATTTTCATAGCTCATTGATGTATAAATTTGTTTGCCATTTCTATTGCCGGTAACTTGATCTTTGCCTAACTGGTCTATCATTAAATAACTAGCACCAAATAATAAATTAAGATTAGACCGATTTTTTAGAGGTACACTACTGTATATATTCAGAGAAAATGTTTGCGCATCTAATTCATCACTTGACCCATCATCTATATCAACCTCGTCATTACCGTATCGAAATGCATAACCAAAAATCTTTTTATCTACAAATTTATCTGCACCAAACATGATGCCTCTTGTTTTAACTTCCTTAGCTTTAGAGGATGCTGTATCACCTACCCTTCCAAATGAAATATCTCCATGAGACCAGTAAGACCAATTCTTTTTATTTATTTTAGAATTTTCTTTTTTTAATGATGCTTGAGTATATTCAATATCGTTTAATGAATTTTCTAAATTCATTTTTAGCGCTGCTAAAATTGGGTTATGAATATTTAACTTAATATTATGATAAGCTAAATTAGCTCTTTCATCATTTCTTCTTAACCATTCAAATCTTTTGAAAATTGTTGAGGAATTTTGATGAATTACATTTTTAGCAATTTCTACTTGAGCCCCTATTGCTGTAACAGCATCTGTTTCACAAATTACAATTCCATAAGGACAAACTAAATCATATTCATATACTCTATCGAGATCACCTGATCCACCAATTTCGTACGTTGTCTGATAGAGTTTCATTCCGTCACTAGAAAAGCCTAATCCAAGTGGAGTTCCTGTTCCACCTGATGCATTAAAGAAATTGTTTATACTCCCAACAAAAGTTGCTGTGCTTGTATGAAAAGGTGTCGATAATTTATAAACAGCAATCTTTACAAGTGAACTAGCACCGGTAAAAGAGTCAATTACGTACATTCTTGTTCCATCATCGTCAAATTCTACATCTTGTTCGAATGATACAAGTGTTGAGGTAGTATCCACTTCATTTACAGAGGTTGCTGTGGATGGAACGAAAGCAGTGCCTAAGTCATATTCTACAACTCCCCCGTCACCACTAGCATCATTACCACCATCAAGAAGATACATCTTGGTTCCATCATTATTAAATTCAATATCACGTGATGCAACAGTTCCATCGCCTCCTCCAATTCCTGCAACATAATTAATTCCATCATCTGCTTCTTGTGAAGAATCTGAGATATCATATGGAGTAGTCAGGGTATGAATATTTAATGGACCATTTGAACTTATAGCAATAACTTTTGTTCCATCGCTATTAAATGCATGACCTTGAATAAAACTACCTAAATCGTCTGATCCAGCATTTAAATCTAATCGAACCTCAGAAGAAGTATCCATTGTACTAATGTCGAAAGGTGTAGTTAAAGTAAATTGACGCAAAAAAGCAAAACCCGTTTTATTCGAAAAATTAGTGAAATGAATTTTTGTTCCGTCTGGACTAAAAGTAACATCTGCTGGACCACCAATAGCATCACCAGTAATATCAGTTACAGCAGCTGATTGCTTGAAAACTGGCATAACCACTGCAAATGAATTAGAGGTTAAAACAAAAAAAGAAATAATAAAAATTTTTAAAAATAACCTACTTATCATGTTGATTTATTTTTTTTTTATTAATTCAGTATTATTGATGTTTATTGCCATACAAGTAATATCGTCTCTTAATTTTTCGGCACCCCAATTTAATTCCTTTTCAATTGACTCCACAATATTTTTTGGTGTCACTTCTGACATGCCATCTATGATTTTTTGTACTCCTTCAGCGCCTAATTCCTCACCATTTTTCAAATACCCTTCGGTTACGCCATCAGTATAAACTACAAATGTCTTATCCTTAAGGTTCATAGTATTGGATTTAACCATAGACTCTGTAAAATATTTAATAATCCCAATGGGTGGCATTTCTGACTTAATATACTCATAATTTTTATTTTGATCAAAGGTCAAAATACTTTCATGACCAGCATTAATAAATACGAGTTCTCCAGTTTTAATGTTTAATTTTCCAAAAACAGCAGTTACAAACATCCCTTTAAATTTAGCCTCAACAAGCTCATTGTTCACTCCAAAGACAACTTTTTCTAAAGGGAACTTTAAATTAGTAAGCGTTCTAAATATGGACGATGCTTTGGCCATATACATACCAGCCTTTACTCCTTTTCCTGATACATCAGCTAATGTGAAAAAATATTCTTCAGGGGTAGATCTTACCACATCAAAATAGTCTCCAGATACATCTCTTGCTGGAACGTTTCTGGCAAAAATAAAATTTTCAAATTTTGATATATCTGGGAATAAGCTTTTTTGAACCCCTGCAGCAAGCTCTCGTTCTTTTAATAATTTTGCTTCTTTTTGTAAATTATCTAAAGCTATTTTGTTTTCCTCGATAAATCTAAAGTAAAGACCAGTTAAAAAAGTAGCAGTTACGATAAATATGGGATAACTCATATCAACTAATTCAGATCTAAATTTATAAATAGAAAATCCAATAATTATGATTGCCAAAATATTTCCAAAAAAAATCGATAAACTTAGTTTTGGTTTTACTTTTTGAGATAAAATAAATGTAATTACAGCAACAAAAATAGAAAATAATAACTCAAATATATATGTGTTTGGGTTTCTTACCAAATACGATTTATCCAAAATATTTTCAATAACATTAGCATGAACTTCAACTCCTGGTATAGTTACTCCAAGAGGAGTTTTAACTAAATCGAACAACCCTTGCGCTGAAGCACCGATTAAAACGTATTTATCTTTAAAAAAATCTGTTTGAAATTTACCGTCATAAACATCTCCAGCTGAGATATATTGATTTTTATCTGACTTTTTATATTTAATCCAAATGATCCCATTAGGATCCGAGTCTATCTTATGAGGTCTTGCGCTAATTCTTTTAATTCCAACTTCATTTAATTCAACATAAATATTTTTTTGTTCAGAACCAACTCTGACCATTTCTAAACCCATAGTTGGATACATTTTTTTATTAAATTGAACAATTAAAGGTAGAGATCTAATGATACCATCTAATTGATCTAAAAAAGAAATAGATCCTAAACCTTTGACATTTTTTTCCAATACTTCAAGTGAACCTATTGAATAAGGATAAGAATATGTAAATTGCTTTGGTTCCCCACCTTTAGATAAAAATCTGGCTTTTGCTTTTCGATCATAATTTGAATGGGATGGAACATTACTTCCCAGAACTGCTATTATTGATTTAGATTCTTTAAGTTTCTCTGCAAATATATCATCGGGACTTTTTAAATTTTGAAGTTCTGCCATGTCAGATGGAATTAAACCATATGATTGAATTATAGCATCAGGCGATTGTTTATCTTTTTCAGTGAAAAAAATATCAAAACCTATTGCCTTAGGGTTTGATTGATTTAACTTATCTAGGATTTCTGCAAAGACAATTCTATTCCATGGAAACTGGCCGAACTTACCTAAACTTTTTTCATCAATATCTATTATTACTACTTCTGAATTTTTTTTTTCTGCAAATACTTTTTGATATAAGTCAAAACTCAAGAATGAAATAGATTTAATAAAACTTGGATTAATTATTTTTAAGAAAATTAAAAAAACAAGTAATAATGAAAAAATTACATAGTTTAGATGTTTGTGTAAAATTTGCTTCACATTAAAAACTAATATGTAATTTAACTAAAGTAAATAAATCTTATTGAATGAAGATCTGATTATTTCTTTTTTCTTCTTTTCTTTTTAGCTTTTTTCTTTTTAGCAGCTTTTCTTTTCTTAACGACTCTTTTTTTCTTGGCTACTTTCTTTTTAACTTTTTTCTTAGGTTTTTTCTTAACTACTTTTTTCTTCTTTTTAGGTTTTTTCTTGACTGCTTTTTTCTTTTTAGCTGGTTTTTTCTTGACCGCTTTTTTCTTTTTAGTAGCTTTTTTCTTAGTAGCTTTTTTCTTAGTAGCTTTTTTCTTAGTAGCTTTTTTCTTAGCCGGTTTTTTCTTAGTAACTTTTTTCTTTTCAGTTTTTGTTACTTTTTTCTTAACAGCTTTTTTCTTTTTGCCTTTTTTGTTTTTTGCTTTAGCTTTTTTCTTTTTGCCTTTTTTCTTGCCCTCGTCTAATTTAGCTTTTTTCTTTTGCTTTTTAGCTTTAGCTTTAGCTTTCTGAGCTTTTTTCTTTTCAGCTCTTTCGGCTTTGATTGCTACTTTTTTCTCTTTATCTTTTTTAATGTTCTGTTTGATAATTGTTTTAATTTCCTCTTTTTCAAAACCTAGGGATTTTAATTCTTTTTTTAAACTTTTTCGTAATTGTTTTCTCTCAGCTTTAGTCTCATTAGGTGAAAGTTTCGCAACTCTTAACGCTTTCATCTTTTTATTAAATTTCTTTAATTGGTTCTTTGTAATTTTCTTTGCTTGTCCAGGAGCTTTTCCTTTAGACATTGAAGCCATACTATAAGGATTATCTAATAAGGTTTGACCAAGATTATTTCCAACTAATACTGCACCTGGTCTCATACCTAGCGTATTATTTTTTCCAGGACCGATTAATAGAGTATCTGTTTTTCCTTTTGAAACTATAGTTTGAAATTCTGTTCCTCTTGAACCCAAAGTTCCCTCAGGTACCTCAACTGTAAGACTGTCTGGATTTTTTTTGCTGATTAATCCTGAGATGACTTTTAAACTTCCTTGTTTGACACTTGCAACTATTTTTCCATCATTTGTTTCTGGATCAAAAATAAACGTATCCATTACTACTTCAGAATCTTCTCCAACAGTAAAAGTAGATTGATCTAACAACAAAATTTGTGTGCCTGAGCCAGCTCCTGCATAAATAGTTTCGTTTAGATAAATTTTATCTCCAGCTTTTAATTCTCTAGTTTCAGTCTTCACTGTTCCTGAAATAGCTCCAACTATTCCAACAAGTTGCTTTTCAATACTTAGCTTCTCCGCAGCATTTGCTGATGTAGAGGTAATTAAGAATAAACCAAAAATTGCACTAATAATTTTTTTCATTAGAGCTGAAAATAGCAAATTTACTGGAAAAACAAAATATCTTTTTTGTTCAAAATGGGTGTTAAAAAGCCTGGAAATACCAATTTTATGATTAAATTTATCTCCTAATTTAAAACAATTTAATTCAATCTGAATGATTTAGAAAAACTTAAAGAAAAAGAATCTGTAATGTAATCATAATTGATAATATTAGCATCAGAAATTAACTTTTCGTAGGATAAATTTATAAATAAACTTCTATTTGGATCAATTGTTGGAAATATATCACCAATTGCTTTAGTTAACATTATATCAAACGTGTTAGTAAAATCTGATCTGATAGTATTATTAACTGATGTGTCCTCTTTCTTGTAATCATTAAAACTAAAACTATTAGTGACAGCTATGTAGGCCCATGGAAATGCAAAATTTAAACCTAGTCCAATATCATAATTTTCATAATCATTTCCTGAATCAACTCTCGCATCACTATCGCTATAACCTAGACTGATATTTGTTGTTATTAATTCATTTAAAATAAAATCATGACCTAAAGTAATGCCGTGACCACTTGAGTTTGTTTCATTAGCAGTTGTATCCATAATGTTATTATTGCCTTTTGAATTTGAGTATGACCATCCATAACTAAAAGAATTCCTTTCACCGACTGAAAAGAAACCGCCAAGGCCGTACATCTTGGAGAAACTATCAGAATCGTGTTGGTAGTCTGATTTACTTAAAATTAAATATGGACTTATACTTTGTCCGGCAAAAACAGTATCTAAACCTAAAGTTAAACCATAACTTTGATAGTCATCATCAGTTTCAAAATATTGTTCAGACGAAGTATGCGATAAATTTATTAATAAAGAAGATTCTTCACCAACTGGTCTTGAAGCTGACAAACCCATACTACCACTTAAAGTTCTATCAAATTTTGGTGAGTTAAATACTTCACGAGCTCCTGAAGAGTCTTTAAATCCTGAACTTGAAACACTGTTGACGTTATCTGAAAATACTGCTCCAGTAGAAAAATCTGCTGCAAACGTCCAAAGTCCAGGTTCTCTATCTTTAAGCTCCTCTTCAATTTCTTGTAAGGTTTCTAAATCTTCAGCAGAAAGATCCCTTCTCAACTTCATCTCTTCAATTATAGTGTTTGCTTTTTCAGGTGAGTCAACTTGGACCAGAACAGATAGTAAATATAATTTTATTTCAGTGTTATCAGGGTAAAGCATATTCAATCTTTCAAGTGTGGAGATTGTTTGCTTAAAATTTCCCATTTTACCTTGTTGTTGGGCATATTTTAAATTCAAGTCTAAATCATTTGGTTTTTGTAAAATTTGCATGTATGTGATATTTTTTTCCGAAGAGACAGCAAAGGTTGTCATTAGCAACAAAATTGAGGTGAAAACAAATATTAGCTTGTTAGTGTTTAAATTCATAAAAGTGAAAGATATTAAGTCTATTGTTTTTTTCAATTAATATTTTTTTGGGAATTAATACTATTTTCCAATACTTATTACTGTTAAGTCATCAGTCAGTTTTTGATTTTTACTCGTATTTATGACCATTCTAGTTATGTCACTTAATTGTTGAGTGGTATCTTTACTGTAATTAGCCTCAATTATATCTATCGATCCATCGATACCTATTTCTTGTCCTTTATCATTTAAGCTTTCAGATAGTCCATCAGTGAATGCATAAAATCTTGACCCGTTTAGTTTCATTTTATTAATATTATAAATACTTTTGTCTTTCTGTTTGATAACACCCAAGGGAGGCGCTGAACTTTGAAACTGCTCATATTTACCATGATCATTTCTAACAATTGCAGGCTGGTGACCCGCGTTTACCCATCTAATTTCATCTGTAATTAAATTGTATTCACCAATTATTGAAGTTACAAACATTCCACCAGTTTTAGTATTATTTAAATCATTATTCATATGCAAAACCATTTCATCTGGATCTACTTTTGATTGGGACAAAACTTCGAATAAAGTAGACGCTTTTGCCATAACCATTCCAGCGTGAATACCCTTGCCAGCAACATCAGCAATTATAAAATAAATATTATCATTGTGAGGATAAAAACTAAAGAAATCACCTGAAACTTCTCTGGCTGATAGGTTGATACCGTGAACAGGATAATTTTTTAAATTTCTTTTTGGTAAGAAGTTTTCTTGAACTTTTACTGCTAATTTGACCTCTTTAGAAATTCTTTCACGCCACTTATTTCTTTCTTCTTCTGTTGTTTCAAGCTTACTCATTAACTTATTATAATAAAGACCAATTACACCACCAGCAGTAAACGGATCTTGAGGTCCCCTTACTTTAAGATCTCCAGATTCTGATTGTTTGTTTAAAATTGAAATTAAATCATGCTCAATTGAAACCGCATTATGCTCTGCAATATTTAATCCTAATTCCTCTTGGACGGTACTTACTCTTAATGGATAAAATTTATTTACAAAATTCAAAATTATAAATGAAGAGATAAAAGTAAATGATCCAATAGCCAAAATTCCTATTAATTGAATCTTAATTTGTGAAAATCTATCAAGACCAGTATCTAAGACGTTTAAATCACTAAAAAAGCCAACTGCTAAGGTTCCCCAAATTCCAGCGGCCAAGTGAACTGGAACAGCACCAACAACATCATCTATTTCAAATCTATTTAAAAGTTCATTAACAAAAATTGCAATGATTGCACCAATGATACCTACAAAAATAGATGTAACTGACGTCATTGAATTACATCCTGCGGTAATTGCAACTAAACCAGCTAACGGACCTAAAATAATATAAAAGGGATCGGGTTTTTTATGTTTAATATATGAAATACCTAATCCAGTTAATAAACCAAAAGCAGCAGCTAAAAATGTATTAATTAGAATTAAAGGCACAACTTCATCCATTGCACCGTTGCTTCCGCCATTAAAACCAAACCATCCAAACCACAAAATAAGTGTACCTAAAACTGCGAGTGGAAAACTAGATCCAGTGAATTTACCTTTATTAGCATTAGAGTATTTACCAATTCTTGGTCCCAAAATAATTACCGCTGCTAAAGCAATCCATCCACCTACAGAATGTACAATAGTACTTCCAGCAAAGTCAACAAAACCTAAATCTGAAAGCCACCCTGTTGATCTAACAGAACCAGTTGCAACTAATAACTGATCAACGGTATCATATTTTGAGAGATAACTTGAAGACCATGCCCAATGACCAACTATAGGATAAATAATACCTGTAGCAAGAACAGTCATAATCAAATAACCATTAAATTTCATTCTTTCAGCAACTGCACCTGAAATAATTGTTGCGGCAGTGGCAACGAACATTGCTTGAAATACAAAATAAGTCATATATTCCGCTTTGGTGGTTTTGAAAAAAAATAAATCAGTGCCAAAAAAACCGTAATAAGAAGTACCAAACATGATACCAAAACCAAATATCCAGAAAATAACTACAGATACTCCAAAATCTGCAGCGTTTTTAAGGGCAACATTAATGCTATTTTTGTGCCGTGATAAACCAGTTTCCATACACATAAAACCTGCTTGCATTATGAAAACTAGAATTGCGCAATCTATCACCCATAAAGTATCAATGTTACTTGTTAGTACATCAATTACGTCTTGGGGCATCATTGTTATGTATTATCTATAAATACTCATGGGGTCGTAAATGCAATCTGATTGATCAATAGTCTCGAAAAAAATTTCATTTAACTCGGATGAATGAAAAGTCTGACAATATTTTTCTTCTGTAACTTCCGCTTGTAAACTATTTTTTGCTTCTTTCACAGCCAGCGAGCTAGCAAAAGATGTAGATGCTTGAGAAATAGTTCCACCAGTAGCTAATGTGATACTTGGATTTACCATAGCAGAATATTGAGTACAATTACCTAAAAACGGAAAAACTATTAAAATTAAGGTCAATTTTTTCATATAAAACGATTTAAATATAACACTCAAACAAATTTAAAAACTATTTATATCCATTTTGGGTTAATCTGCAATTTCATATTTTAGCTATCAACATTCAGTAGAATCAATACTACCACTATCATCTATATCTAACTGGCAATCACCAAGACCTATAGCTCTCACAGTATAAGAAGTTGTACCTGGCGAAAACGCACAAAAAAGAAAGCCATTTTCTTGTTTTATGTAATTTGCTTTTCCAAATAGATCCGTTCCTATCGCTTGGGTTGTGGCTACAGATGGTGTACACTCCGTTTCTACAGTTGGTGCTTCGCAATAACCATCAATGGTAGAATAATAAGTCCCACAGCTAGCATAATGATCTGTTTGAGCTAATCCGATTTGCATTAAGACATTTTCTGCAGCTTTTTTTTTTGTACCATCGACATAACCATTATAGGACACAACACCTATTGCTGATAAAATTCCAATTATAGCAATCACGACTAGGAGCTCGATTAAAGTGAAACCCGAGCTCTTAGTCATAAAATTTTAAGTCTATTATTCTAATCCAACGTCGTCTGATAATGGATCTGCATCTGAGTCATATTTTGACGTAACTGTAATTGTGTTTCCACTTCCTGAAACTGTTACGTTACCCAACGCAGACGTACAATCAACACCATGTGAGTCACCACCACTGTCCTCTTCCTCAGCCTCAGCCTCAGGGGCAGTTGCAGATGCTTGAACAGCAGTGCAAGCAGTATCAAAAGGATTTTTATCAGCGAATGGACTAGAGGTACCCAAATATGTAACAATATCATCTCCAGCTGAAGATGAATTTACTGAAGTATTATAACTGGCACAAGTCATACCTCCTAGAATTGTTCCATCAGAGTCTAAACTGCATTTTTTTGTCTCTGCAGCTATCGATTTAACTACATTGGCATGAATAGTTTTTACAGCATTTTTCTTAGCAGCACCTGTGTATCCATTATAGGCAACAACACCTACTGCAGCTAAAATACCTATGATTGCAACAACAACCAATAATTCTATTAGTGTAAAACCTTTGTTATTTTTCATTTTAGTTCCTCTTTTTTATTTAATTTTTAATTCTTATTAATAATTTTCAATAAGTAAATACTTTATAAACGCTATATTATCTATCAAAAATAAATGTTTTTTGTCCATAATGGGCAAAAAATATACATTTTGTGTTTTATTTATGTTATCAGTTAAAAATTATTTATGTCTTATAAAGTAACCGAAGAAGGAAATGTCAGCACTGTCTTTTTAAATGGAGAGATAGATATGGACGTTACCGAAAAAGCTAAAGAAGTAATTTTACCTATAGTAGAGTCAGGCAAAGAAGTTCATCTTAATTTAAAAGATGTATCATACATGGATTCTTCGGGAATTTCTGTCCTTATTGAAAGCCACCAAAAAGCTCTTGAAAATAATACCAAGGTTATTGTCAAAGAGGTAAGTAAATCTGTTTTAAAGGTAATCATGATGGCAAAACTTGAACAGATTTTAAACTTAGAATAATGAATATTGAAGAATCTAAAGATTTTCTTGTAAGCACAGCTAGTTTAAAAGACGTAAGAACTTTCTCTAGAGAAGTATTTGAAAAAATTAATTTACCACAAGATCAAAAAGATGAGCTTGTATTAGCAATAGCTGAAGCGGCACAAAATATCGTTAAACATGCCTATAAGGATGTTGCAGAAACATCAGATAGAATGGAGATTAGAATTTCACTTAAAGATAGTGATTTAGAGATAGGTTTTTTTGACAAAGGAAAAGCAGTAATACCAGAAAATATTAAACATAGAAAATTAGATGATATTAAACCAGGTGGTCTTGGAACTTTTTTTATAAAACAAATTATGGATGCGGCTGTTTTTAAAAAAGATCAAAAAGAGTGGGTAAACCATTTGGTGCTTACCAAAAAAATTTAACCAATCAATGCACCAACGTTAAAGATTGGTGAATACATTGCAATCATTAATCCACCGATCATAATCCCCATAAAGACAATCATTATTGGTTCAATCAAACTTGACATATTATCAACAGCTCCATCAAATTCTTCCTCATAGTACATTGCAACAGAGCCAAACATTTCATCTAATTGCCCAGTTTGCTCACCAACAGAAATTAATTGACTAAAAGTTGGAGGAAATAATGGTTCTTTCAAAAATAGTTTTGTTAGAGTGTCTCCAGAAAAAACTCCCTTTTTAACATTTTCCAAAGCTTCTGTTACAACTACATTATTACTCACTGATTTTGCAATCTCTATACTTTCCAATAAATTTACCCCAGCTGCACTCAAATTTCCCATTATTAAAGAAATTCTTGCAAGCAGTGATTTTAATATTAAATCACCAAAAACTGGTAGCTTTAAAACTTGTTTGTGCCATCTATACTTAATCATTTCATTTTTAGCTGTTAAATATTTAAATCCTACAAAAAAGGAAATTAAACTTATTAATAAAACCATTCCTCCTGTTCCTCTTAAAAAATCACTCATTGACATAATAACTGCTGTTGGGGCTGGTAAATCTAAACCCATTCCCGCATACATTTTTGCAAAAACAGGGACGACTTTAATCAACATAAATGCACTAACAGTTATTGCTACTGAAAACATTATAGCAGGATACATAAGTGCAGATTTAATTTTCTTTTTTATTTTTTCTTTTTTTTCTAAAGAGTCGACAATCTTTAATAAAAATACGTCTAATTTACCGCTGGCTTCTCCAGCTTTTATAAGATTACAATAAACGTTATCAAAATATTGAGGATATTTTTCAAAACATTTAGAAAGCGTTACCCCTCCTTCAAGACTTTTTCTAATATCTTCGATCACCTCTTTTATTGCTGGACCCTCTAACTGGTCTCTTAGCATTGCTAAAACTTCAAGTATTGGTAAGCCTGCTTTAACCATGGTTGCAAACTGTTTTGAAAAAATTAAGACGTCTTCCGTTTTAACTTTTGGTTTACCAAAAGAAAAACCTTTACCTTTTGTTTTAGCTTTAGTCTCTGCTTTTTTCTTTTTTGATCTTATTAAGTTAGTAATAATTATTTTTTGCTCTTTGAGCTTATGAGATGCTTCCTCTTGATTGATGGCCTCAATATCACCCTCTACATATTTGCCATCTGCAATGCCTTTATAAGTAAATGCTTCCATTTTTTTTTAAGTATATAGTAATTATGAGGCTGATAAAACCCGCTCATATTCCCTAAAATTAAGTTCTCCATTAGCAATTAGTCTTCTTCCCATATCTTGCATGGTTTGAAAACCCTCTTTAATTGCTATTTCTCTTAACTCAGGTGTTGTTGCTTTTCTAAGAATTGCCTCTTTCACTGGTTTTGAAACAACTAAAATTTCATAAAGACCTTGTCTTCCCTTGTAGCCAGTATCTTTACATTTAGGACAACCTTTTCCTTTAAGAGCTTTTACTCTTGAAGCTAGCTCAGGCGTGAACCCTAAGTCTTGTAAAACTTTTGGATTAACATCATCGTCTGGAACTCTACATTCTTTACATGTTCTTCTAGCTAATCTTTGCGCTAAAACCATTTGGCAAGCTGCACTAATTAAATAATCAGGAGTACCCATGTTTTGTAATCTAGTTATCGTACTTGGAGCATCATTCGTGTGCAAAGTACTAAATACTAAGTGACCTGTTAAAGCAGCTTTCAATCCAATATCAACTGTTTCTTTATCTCTCATCTCCCCAACAAGTATTATTTCCGGGTCTTGTCTTAAGAAAGATCTTAAAGCCGCAGCAAAACTTAACCCAATGTCATCTTTTATTTGAACTTGCCCTACGCCATCTAGCTCATATTCAACAGGATCTTCAGCTGTTAGGATATTTAAGTGAGGCTTGCTTACCTCTTTTAAAATACTATAAAGAGTTGTTGATTTACCAGATCCTGTTGGTCCAGTTACAAGTATTAAACCTTGAGTTCCATGAATTGCTTTTCTTAAATTCTGTAAGTCAACATCCTCAAAATTTAATTGCTCTAAAGTTATGTCACCAGCATCTTTATTTAAAACCCGCATTACTATTCTCTCGTTATTAGCGGTTGGTAAAATCGATAAACGTAAATCAACAACTTTACCATCTATCTTGAAATTTATTGCTCCATCTTGAGGTAATCTTCTTTCGGCAATATCTAATTTACCCATTATTTTAAATCTTGTAACAACCGCTCCATAATTATCATGAAGAAATTTTTTATATTGTTCTTGCTCTTGGAGCATTCCGTCTAATCTGTATCTAACTCTTGAGCTAAATCTGTATGGTTCGATATGAATATCACTAACACCTGATTTAATAGCTTCTGCTACAACTGCTGTACTAAATTTTATTACTTCCGATTCATTTTCAATTGCTTCTATATCTTCTTCAGGAGTTTTTTCTAAGACCTCACCCGCCTCACCTAAATCAGAATCAAAGGTTTTTATTTTCTCTCTATTCTCTTGTCTAATCGTTGCAGTTGTAACATCTCCACTCTCTGATTGAAGTTTTTCAATAAACTCTGAAATTTGTGAAACTTTTGCAGCATGTAGCTCTATATTCTTTTTTGTAATTGCTTTCAAATTTCTCATTAGACCAAGCTTTGAACTATCTGAAATTGCAATGTGAAGAGTTTTACCATCAACTTTAAAAGGCGCTACAAAATTTACGTTTATGTAATTTGAAGGCAGCACGCTTTTAATTTCTTCGCTTATTTGAATTTTAGAAAGATCTACAATTTCAAGACTTTGTTCTTTTACTAAAACATTTAAAATTTTATTTTCGTCAGTGAGCTTAAGTTCAAATACTGCATCTATCTGAGATTTATTTCCCTCAGTGCTAATCTTTTTAATATTAATTAAATCTTTTCCAGAAATAATATCATTATCAATTAATACATTGATTAAATTAATTTCACTTTCTCTGCTGATTTTAAGCATCTATAAAATCCTTGGTGCGATAAACACTAATAGTTCATCCATGTTATCAGTATTTGCTTTACCTTTAAATAAATTTCCAACAACTGGAACATCTCCTACCCCAGGAGTTTGTTGTTTGCTGTTAGTTAGAGCATTCTTTTTAATACCGCCTATAACTACGATATCGCCATCAGCTATTAATAATTTTGTACTAATTTCCATTTTATTGATTGCAGGATCCCCTGGGTTAGATCTATTAGGCGTATCATTATTAACTTGGATATCCAAAAGAACATTTCCATCTCCAATAATACTAGGTGTAACAGTCATTTTTAAAGCTGCCTCTTTAAATGATGTATCGGCTCCCTCTGAAGAACTTGACTGGTATGGTATTTCCTCACCTTGTGTGATAGTTGCGACCTGGTTATCTAAAGTAAATATTTTTGGATTCGATATAGTTTTTCCCATCCCCTGTGACTCGAGTGCAGTTATTTCAGTCTTTAAAACTGCGGATCCTGTTTTCTTTAATATTCCAATACCACTTGTCTTACCAGCTGCTCCAAAATTTGTTATGGAGTCAGTAGTGGAACCTATGACAGCAGTAGCTGCACCTATATCTGCATCTCCTGATGAGCCTGCTTGAACACCACCTATTATCTCACCCTGTCTTCTATAGTATCCACCAAGAGCCGTGCCTAAAGCTCTTTCAAAATCTGAATTTGCCTCAACAATAAAAGCTTCAATTAAGACTTGTCTTGTTCTAACATCAATTTCTTTAATTATTTTATCGACTACATCTAAATCTTTTTCTTTTCCTCTTGCAATAATTGATCTTGTTGTTTTTTCTTCAGTAATTTGAACCAAAGAAATTCCACCATCAACTGCTTTAAATAACTCATCTAAAGTAGCTTTGGCTTCAGCAGGACTTATATAATAAAGTCTAAATATTTCTGAAATTAATGGCTCTACAGAGTCCTCTAATTCAACTTTTTTTCTTACAGCCGAGGCTCTTGCTGATTTTGTGGATTCTTGTTGAGTTAAATTTGATGGAGAGTGAACTCTTATTAAGTTGCTTTGAACATCAAAATCAGCTGCGTAGTTTTTTAAATCTAAAAGTGCATTAAAAGCTTTGTCCCATGGAATATCAATTAATTGTGCTGTTACTGATCCAGCAACTTCATCACCAATGAGAATATTTATCTCACCTGCTTTCGCCATCAATTCTATTGCAGTTCTATAATCTAGATTTTTAAAATTAAATGAGATATTTTGCTTTAATAATTCATATTCATCGCCAATTAATAAATAGTTTCTTGCTTTTTGTGAAGAAATTTGTTTTCTTTTACCAAGTTTAATTACATCAGCCTCAGCTGGTTTTGGCCCCATCTTGGCAGTTTTATCAACTTCTATTTTGCCTTTCTTTTTTATGTCATCTTTTATTAAAGGAGTGTTATGTTTAAATTTTTTTGTTCCAAATTTACCATCAGTAGCGCAACCACTTAAAAGCAAGGTTGAAAAAATGCTAAATAAAATAAAAAATTTAATATTTTTAAAATTCATTTGCCTCTTTTATTTGGTTTTTAAAATTCATAATTATGTACTGGTTATCGTCAGCTTTTTCAAAAACTGCTCTTTTTATACTTACGTCAACAAGTTTTACACCACTTAAGACTTCTTCAAATAATTCTACTGTCATAAATTCACCATTGTCATCAACTAAGGTAATAAAACTATTATCTTTGGCAGAAAATGATCCAACGAGTTTATAAGATCTTAATTTTACTGCACTGGATGTAGGTGTTACTTCTGTAACTATGTTACTAGCTGTTGAAGCGTCTCCAGCAAATGGATCATTTAAGGGCAACGGTTCTTCTTGTACAACAATTTGACCTGTTTCTTTAGTAATGTTTTCTTGTTGTGCTGCTTGCTTCTCTTTGACTTGTTTATTAATCTCTTTTGCTTTTTCAACAATGTTTTGGTCGTGACTATCTGACATTACTTTCTGTGAGAAAGTAATAACTATTAAAACCAAAAATATGAGTCTAAAAAAATTCATCTGGTAAACCCACTATTGTTAATACACCAGTTACAGCTACCGTACTGGTTGTATCTCCTTTTATCACTTTAATTGTTTCTTTGTCAAAATTTAACATTTTTTGAGACATAGCTACTTGTCTCTTAAACTTAATATATCCAAGAAAATTGCCCTTTATTTGAAAATTTACAGGTATTCTGTAATACGCAATATTTTTTTTAACACTGGTGTCAACTTTCTTCTTTCTTTTTCTTTTTTTCTTCTTTTTCTTTTTATCTGTCGAAGCGATAGCTGATGCCTTTGTTATAGCCTTTGCTTTGCCCTTTTCGATCTTTGAAATAACTAAGTTGTTTATCCCAGCGAATTCACTGAGTGTTTCATAAAGACCCTCAACCTCAGCTTTACTGTGGAATAAAGTAGAATATTGCTCGTATCGAGGAGTAAGTTTTTTTATTTTAGCTTTACTAGTTTTAATTACTTGATTCATCTTTGTTATCTCAGCTTGTTTTTTTTGCATGTTATCCAACTGAGCTTTTTTCTTCTCAACTATTGGACTTAAAACAGCGTAATAAATGATTAAGAATATAATTACTGACAAGAATCCAATACCAAATTTAATTAGAATTTTTTTATCTATCGATTTAATTTTAGCTTTTACACTTTCTAAATTGATATTCTTTAAATCTAAACTAATATTCTTTAAGTCCATAAATTATCCCTTAACATCCACAAAAACTGTAAAGCTCTTTTTAATATCTGCAGAATCTCCAGCCTTACCTTTGTAATTCATTTTTCCAAGTGATGCTTGTAAAACTAACTCCTGCTTTCCTAAGTTATTAATTAACTTCAAAATGTCTTGATCGGTTGCAGCTTGACCTTTTATAATCACTTTATTCTTACCATTGTATTCAACTGATGCAAATTTTATTCTTTTAGGAACACTCATAGCAACCTGAGCTAAAACTCTATAGCTATTCTGTTTATTTGATTTTAAACTTTTACTCAATTTTAAGGTGTTTGTAATTATAGCTAACTCTTTTTTTATTTTCTTTTGTTCAGATATTTTAGCTTTATGAGTTTTTAGGACAGTATTGTAATTAACTAGTTTTTTATTGTAAGATTGGATATTCCAGAATGATAAGCCAAAAAGAATTATATATATTGCGGCTACTGAAGCAGCTATACCTTTGAAAGCAAAACTTGAAAAAGCTTTCATTTTTTTCTCTTTTATCATTCCCTTTCTATTGGGTAATAAGTTTATATTTTTGACAGCAGTTACAAATTTATAATACCCAAATACATCCAATTTTCTAAAAGCAAGACCTACAACTGACGATAAATACGATCTGTTAATTAAATCTACTTTTTCTTTATTTTGCTGAGGGATTAATAATCCATCGATTGGATCAAATAAATTAAAACCAACATTTAATAGACCCTTTCTAAAACTTGACAAGAAATCCTCAACATTTTTTAAATCTGAGACTACTTTTATGTTTCTTATTCTTTTCTCATATTTGGTCTCAAAATCTTGAACAGCTTGTTTTACTTGAGTTAAAAATCTTCTTACCAATGCTTCTTTTTCTTCAACATCTTGTGACTCTAATAATATTTTTCTATCTTGGCCTCTTAAAAAAATATCAGTAATTATTGGATTATTGTCGTACAAAATCATTAAATAATTTTCATCTAAACCAAATTCTAGAACTGCAGTAAGATTTACATCATCTGCTTTATTTGAGATTTGATTTATTTGATCAACAGCAGATTTTAATGCAAAGCATTTTACATCAATTATAACTGGATTGAGATTACTTTGCTTGATTATGGAGGTATAATTGTTTATGTCAGCTAATTTTGAAGCGACAAATAAAATATCCATTGTATTAGCTTTTTCATTTCTATTAATAACTTGATGGAAAATTGAGTAATCGTCTAAGTTATCAGTCAATTGAACTAAATTTTCCCAAAGTGAATTAGTTTCAATAGCTTTTTGCAATTCCTCTTCTTTCATCAATGGTGCTGTTACAACTCTTATAATCGCACTTGTGACAGGTATAGCAATTGCAGCATTTAAAGTTGTGATTTTAGATTTTTGTAATGCAATTGTAAGTTCTGCTCCTAATTTTTCTCCATTATCTAAAACATTTGCATCATCCGGTAAGTCGACAGGGTGAGCATAAAATTTATCCAACACCCATTGATTTGATTTATTAGTTGATACTTGAGCTAATCTTATTTCTTTGTTTGTAATTTCAACGCCAACAATTTCCTCTCCTTTAACTGCTGATTTTCCAATTTTAGATTTAAAAAAACTGGTAACTTTTTTTGAAAGTTCATTAGTTTTGAATGATGATTTTGAATCTGAACTTTTTTTTAAGAAGCTTGGTTTTTTAAGTTTAATATTTTTTAAATTATCTAAAAAAGCAAATTTTGATTTTTTATTTTCTTGTTCATCCTCTGATGATTGATTTAAAGTAGTAGTGTCAATTTTAGGTTCAGGTGAAGTGATTGCTTGACCCGTTTCTTGTTTATTATCTATTTGAGTTGATGTTTCCGGTCGAACAGAAGTTTCTTCAGTTAAAACAGGTTGTTCTTGAATTTCTTTTTCTTTTTCTTTACCTGCAACAACATCATCAAACCATTTTTCTAAAATTGGTATTGCTTCCTCCAAATTAGGAGTTCCTGATGACGAGATTTTTTGTTTTCCATCATGATAAAGTCTTCCAACCCAATTTTTTGATTTCAATTCACCCTTGTATTTATCTTGTCGAATGTAAATATGTAGCCTTCCATCTTTCTTATGGATTACCTCATGTGAGGATCCATTATCTTCATCTTTTTTTTCAGTTGAAGTCTCGGGGATTTGTTGCTCTATGCTTTTTTGATCGTTATTTTGACTTGTATCAGAAATTATTTCATCATTTTGATTACCTGGGGTTTCATTTTCCTCTTTATTTTCATTCGGTGCATCAAATTTTTGGTTTGAGTCATTATTTTCGTTATTATTTTGATTTAAGTCTGGGATAGGATCATTTTTTTGATTATCTGCTCCTTCAGGTTGATTATTTTCATCAACTTTAGATTGATTCTTAGACTCAGACTGAATCTTCTCTTCTTCAATAATTTTTTTTTCGTCGTCTTGATCGCTCATATATAACTCAAAATTTTTTTTCTAACACAATATAACGAATCTCTAACACAAAATTATAATTTAGTCTAACACAAAATTTTAAGGTATATGTTCAAAATGAGTAGAATGGTAAAAATGTCAATAAAATAGCCATTTTTTATAAAATAAAATATTTATTAAATTTTTTCTTTAAAAAAATTTTTTAATAAACTCTAACACAAATCTTAAATATTGAATTGTGTTAGAGTATTTATATTTTGTGTTAGAATATTTAATTTTAAATTTTTTTCAAAAAAGTCAATAAAATCAACAAAAATTAAAATTATTCTAAATTTCATTTTTTTTGTGTTAGAGTTTTAACTTTATGTGTTAGAGTTAAATATTCTCTGAATTTTTCACTCAAAAATTGTAGACTCAGCATTTAATTTGTTAAAAATTTATCTACTCAATTCAAAATTGAGTTTTTTTTAAAAAAAAAAATGATTTTTTTCTCTTTTTAAGCGAAAATCAGATAGTAATTGAACTTCTTGGATAATTTTCTAAAAAATTTTTTTTTAAACACATTTTTTATTTTAATTAGGCTCACTTATTATGTCAGTAGTTAGTTCCTGATAAATTAGAACTGTAATTGCGTTAAGATTATTTATAATTCTGTTAAAATTCCAATTAGTATCAACATTACTATAATTTAATTCTCTAAAGCAATAAACTCTTGCTCGTGGAAGCGTTGGAAATATATCCTCAAAGATAATATTAAGCTGATTTGTTTTTTTTTTCAATTGTAAAATTATATCTACAAACATTTGATGTCACCCAAAATAAAAGAGCAAAAATAATTATGCGAACGAAATCGTTATCTTGCTTATCGCGAACATAAAAAAGAATTATACTCCGTCTACAACAACAATAGTCAGATCATCTTTTTGAATACGGCCGGACTTAATTATATCCTCAACAATTTTATTTAATCTTTCATGGTTAGGTGTTTGTTGATACTTTGTGATATAATTTTTGAATCCATCAGACTCTAACATGTTACCTTCAGAATCTTTTATCTCAGTTATGCCATCAGTGAATACATACATTGAGCTCTCAGAAAATTTTATTGTCGTCTCTTTGTATTTTATCTTTGGCATAATTCCTAAAGGTGGTCCTGCTTCTGTATAGTTTGTAAAGTTTCCATCCTTAGAATGAATTAGTGGTGGTTCGTGTCCTGCATTAGCAAGTAGTAATTCTTTTTTATTACTATCATATATGCCAATAAGCATTGTCACAAACATTCCACGCGCAGCCGTTTCACAAATTTCAGAATTCAGTAAGTTCAATAAATCAGCAGCAGAAAAAATTGTTTTACTTAAGCATCGATAAAGACTTGAAGCTTTTGACATTAAGAGAGAAGATTTAATTCCTTTACCAGATACATCTGCAACTCCAAAACCAAATTTACCATTACCTAGATCAGAAAAATTATAAAAATCACCAGACACAACTTTTGCTGGGATATTTATTCCTGCTATAGGAAAGTTTTCTTTTTTATTTTGCGACAACAAAGTTTTTTGTATCTCACCAACAATTTCAATTTCTTTTTGCATTCTATTCTTATCAACTAAATCTTTTGCCATCTTAGCATTGTTAATTGCTAATGCAGCTGGACCAGACAAAGTTTCTAAAAGTTTTCTATCATTCTCTTCAAAAAGTTTATTATTAGTTTTTTTGTTTAAGCAATGAATAACACCAATGCATTCATCTGATACAATTAAAGGGGAACATAGAACTGAATACGTAGTAAAATTTGTTTTATTATCTAAATCAAAATAAAATTCTGCAATTTCTCTAATATCTTTTCTAACATCACCAACTCTAACACACTTTTTCATGACCGCAGCTTTTCCCATAACTCCTTGAGTAATTGGGATTTCGAAGTCTTCTAGATATGCTTGATATTTTGAAGCGATACATTGGAAAGATTGATTTTTTTTATCTATTAAAAAAATATTTGCCGCTTGTGCATTAATTCTTTTAATAATTAATTCTAATGAGTTATTAAGTGTTTCTTTTAAATCAAGAGACATTGCAAACTCTTGGTTCATTTTAGTTACGAGCTCTAAGTCTTTACTGCTAGTATCATCTATTTTGATTGTTTCCTTTTTTTTTACACCAAAAAACATGTGATTTATAAATTGATATTCGTTAATTTTTTGATAATTTTGAGATAGATGGAAATCATTATTCATGCGCCTAATTTCTATTTGCACCTAAGTGATGCAATTATGTTAGTACAATACTGCATTAATGGGCTCATAGAATTTTCCTCTCAAATTAAGCTCTAAACTGTGTTCTATATTATAGCATTTATCCTTGGAAGTATATGGGGGAGTTTTGCAAACGTTTGTATACACAGGCTTCCAAATGATGAAAGTATAGCGATTAAGAGATCATATTGTCCAAAATGCAATATAAAGATCAATTGGTTTGATAATATTCCTCTACTGTCTTTTTTTATACTTGGTGGAAAGTGTAGAAGTTGCAAAACTAAAATAGATAAAAGATATTTTATAGTAGAATTAATCAGTGTCTTAAGTTTTTTACTAATTTACCATATCTATGGATTGGCCGTCACAACTCTATTATTAGCTGTATTAAGTATTTTTTTTATAATTATATTTTTTATAGATTTAAATCATTTTATAATTCCTAACAGCCTTACTTTTCCATTAATGATAATTGGTTTTGTAAAATCATTTGCTCCAAAATTAGATTCAAATCTCTTTCCTATTTATCTTAACTCACTTATTGGAGGAATTATGGGTTACTTAGTCATTTGGTTAATCATTCTTTCTTATAAAAAATTTAAGAACAAAGATGGTATGGGATTAGGAGATGCAAAGTTACTTTCTGCAATTGGTTTTTGGTTCGGCTGGATATGTATTCCCTTTATAATTTTTATATCTTCTGTGGTAGCACTTCTTGTTGTAACACCATCTCTAATTAGAAAATCAAAAACAATGTCCTCACAAATTCCATTTGGTCCGTACATTATAATTGGTTGTGTGATTTATATCTCTTTTTTTGATAAATTTAAAATATTTCTATTCTAATAGTTTTCTCGCCAATTTCCTCTGAACACCGTAATTGCTCCGTCGTTAGCAAGTAAAGATATAAGTGTATCTTCTTGGTCATCACTATCTGTGGTAATGTTTGCAAAAAGCTTATCTGCAAATACTTCTAATTTCGAAAGAACACCTGGCTGTAAATAATAACAGCCTGTCTTTTCATCAAAGCCCGCGTTTGCATCCATTTGTCTGCCTGCTTGTCCAATTTCTTCTGAAGTATTAATTCCACATTCATCATCAGCAGCACAGACATAAGCGTTTCCAACATTACACTTTATACCCTCTGGTGGTTGATAAACAGGATAATAAACCGTACCTTTAAACACAGTGGGTGATGCGGTAGCTTTGTGATATAAATTTTGTGTACTTGTATTTGGAGATCCTTCAACAGTAAATAAAGACTCATCTTGTCTTTTGTCAAATGGCTTATCTAATTTAAATACCCAGGCATCCTTACCTATCGCAGGACAATCTCCCTGATCCATTGTTTCGTCAGCAGTGTTTACACAATTTGGACTTAAAGTATATCCATCATCTGAATCAATCTTTCTTGCATTCAAAGCCTCAGTTATAGAACCGACACCTCCAGAATTTACCATTCTAAAATTTGGAAAATCGAAATCTCTAATTCCATATAAGATGTTGTCCATTCCTCTTGATTTCCGCGAGATGTCATTAAAGTCCCCAGTGGCTCCAAACAAATATAAGTTTTTAGTATCCATTCCAAAAGCAGCATCCATTCCAAAAAAACTAACTCTGCCGTTTTCAGCATTAGTATTTAGAGAAAATAAAGTAGTATAGTCATATAATTCTATCGGAGCCGGATTGGGACCTCTTGAAGTTAGTTCATTGGTTAAATTAATTTTAGAAATTTTCCCCTCATAATCGTTTACATAAACCATTGCTCCCCGCCATTTTGCACCTCTAAAAGTATCTGGAGTAATTACAACTGGGTCACCCAATACTGCATTAGGAAGATCATCTAATGTACCTCCATAAGCACTGTTAAATGTATTGTCGATATCAACTATATCGATCAGCCCATTCCCTCCACTGGCTATTTTCCCAGGATATTGGCCTCCAGTTTGCTCATTCATAGACTCTAAATCTATTACATATACAGCTGAACCAACACCGCCGACTTTTCCAAATCCAGCAGGCATTACTGCAACATATCTATCACTATCTATTGACTCCTCTCTTTCAATTGGAAGCCTGAATATTCTTGGCGTTGCCCAAGTTTCACCCATCTTGCTGTAATCATATACAGGGTTTTCAGTTCCTATGTTGGGGAGTTTAATAGTAAAGAAAGTTGTCTCATCACCGGGTGCTTCAGAGCCGTCATCTTCGCTGAGATTAATTACCAGCTCCTCTCTAAATGTAATTGTTGCTAATGATGCTTCTTGCTCAATCTTATCTACGGTTAGTGATGTAACAGTTCCATCTATAACTTTTTGAACAGGCAAAGATGATGGATCTTCAATAAATTCTTCTGGCATAATATATGGAATTCTCCAAACTCTACCTTTGTAACAAGCTGCTGTACCGCCTGAGTAAAAATTACTGTCGGACACACAATCTTTAATCTTATCTCTTTCAGTGTAATCATCTGCACCACCATTAGTAAGGTCAAGATTTCTTGCTATTTCAATATTAAATTTTGCATTTTTAGCCTCCTCTGTGTCATTAATATTCAAGCTTCCACTTGTATAATCTAATGCTGGAGCTGGTCCGTCTTCACTATTAATTATTGTGCCATCACTTAAAGCTATCATAACTTTACTTCGAACAAAGTCATTGTAAACAGAGTACACATGGATTGGTTTTAATGGCTCTGTCACATCTAAAATAGAGTATCCTGCGCCACCTCTTCCGTAAGGAATCATTAATATAGTACGCCAAGATTTGGTTGCCTCTGTCTGCCCATCAGGTTTCACAGCTTTAATAAACATGTCATGCACAACTGGTGAGCCATCAACAGCGAATATTGCATTCGTACCACCTTTCGCGTTACCACCTGTACCTTGATCTAGGTTATCATTTATCATCTCCGGTAACTTTCCAGCAATGAACGGTGGAACAAAACCCCAAAGCTCATCTCCGTTTTTAGCGTCAAACGCGTGCAACATTCCATCATTTGCTCCTACATAAAGAACTCTTTGCCTTTGGCTTTGACTAGAAGCAAAACCAGCATAACCATTTTTTTGTCTGTAGTATGCTTCTTGATTTGTGGCCGTGTAGTTAGTGTTTGCACCTGGAGGTCCAACCTCGACGATCTGAGAATGATATATGTCCCCAAGAACGTATTCTCTTTTAGTTCCTTTTCCAGAACATCTGTCATCACCTGTACGGTAAAGAAAGTAATCCGCACCTCTGACAAAATTAATCAAGCCTTTTATGTCGTCTTCATTTCCATCTGGTCCTGGGCAAGTAGAACCCGTTTTATGATAATCGGTAACTGTGTTTCCTAAAATTTGAAATAATTTATTAATTTCAGAACTATTTTCTTCAACCCAATTGTTCCAGCCACTATCTTTATAACTTTTGCCTTGCAAAGGGGTCCAAATTTTTCTGGTAGATATATCTCTACCTGCTAATATTGTAGCTGCATCCCAGTTATTTACAGTATCCTTATGAATAACAAAACCGTCAGGTGTAACGCCCTTTCTCATTAAATGTCCTATCCATTGTTGTCCCTGTGCTAGTGAAAATTGTCCTTGAAATAAATCTCCACCCTCTTGCACGGTAGCTGTTATAGCTGGAGCAGAAAATGAAAGCCTACTAGCAATAATTCTCTCTATTTCACTTTTTAACTTTGTAACTAACTCTTTTGGATTTTCTGCAACAATTCTTTGTCTACATTCTGGATCTGTTTGTTCGGATGTACCAAAATTAGGATCATCACAACTGCCAGCTTTTGCTGCTTCTTTAAATTGGTCATCTCCTCTATCTTTTATTCCTCCGCCGTAAGCTATAAAAATTGTCTTAACTCCTTTTGGATCTCCATTCACATCTTTGTTAACCCCCGCTGCTTTACTATCAATTCTTAAATCTCTAATTTGTTTCAAGGCCTTTTCGTGGTGTTGCCACATACCATCACCTATTACAATAACGTAGTTAAGTTGGCATTCTGGACCATCTTGAGTTACGCCAATATCTGGGTCTAACATATACTCGTAGGCAAGTTGAGAAAATGCAGTTCCATCTGTTCCAAATCTTGTTCTCATATTATCAACAGCTTCAACAATTCGATTAGACGTATTTGGTCCAATCCCTACAGGAATACAAGAATTGTCATCACATTGCTTAGATTTACCACTAGGATGTTGAGCCGCGTTCGACCACCCACGATAATAATCACAATAATCATTACATCTTTGAAACCATTTTGCCTTAGGACACATGTTGTGACAAGAATATTCACTAAATGGTAACCATTTTCCCTTAGCTCCTTTTCCATTTTTTACTGTTCCAGCGTTCCAATACCCATATCCAAAATACGCTCCACTTGTCAACGAACTATCATTAACAACCGCTTTAATTGCTCTTTTGGCTCCCTCAGCTCTACTTATTACTTTAGTTCCCAGTTCAGCAACCCAAGTAATAGTCCCTCCGCTTATATCAAATTCTTGAATTGAATTTTTCGCATTACCAACCCAAACTCTGTCATTCGACACATGAAGACCCACGGGTATATTAAAGAGAACATTTAATGGTGCGGACGCTGTTGGACCAAATCCCCCAACAGTTGCTGAGGTAGTTATATTCGATGAGTTAATTGATAATTTTTGCAGTGTGTGACTAGTGTTACTTGTTGCATAAATAATACTTTCATCTTGTGGATCAATACTCATTTTTGCAACTAGATTGTAAACATTACCATTAATATTTCTTTGAAAACGTGTAGGCTCATCAAAATTTGGACAATAATTCGTACCATTTAACGTAAGTGGAATACGATAAATTTCACCGTTAACTACATAAAAAAGGCCAGTTGAGTCATCCATTGAAATTGAATTTGTTTTTCTTAAATGACTTTTAAATGTTGAATTTGCACCATTTATAGAACAATTAATTTGATTACCGGTTGTCAAATTTCGTGCAAAAACAAATTCCGATTGTACGTATCTAAAACATACCCATCTCTTTCTCTTTTTTCTTCCTACACGCCTCTCATCTACGCATATCTCTTGATGGCCTGTTACAATTAAATGGTCCTCACCTCCTATAGTTCTGATATCTAAACCCAAAGGATATAGTCTATCGAATCTTCCATTGCTCATTTTTCCAAGTTCCACACTATCAATAACCTCTACACAATCTCCATCTGCATCGATCGCAACAATTGTGTCATAATCCCTGGAGACTGAATATATAACCTCTTTATTTGCAGGCACAACTCCAGCAACATTTGTAGACTTATCCATTTCACCAACAGTCCTAACTCTGCTATCTTGTCGTCCAGTCTCTAGTTCGCATGATGGCATACTGTTTGATCCTTGGAATAACCTAGCTCCCTTGCCATCACCGTCAGGATCAACAAATGTTGAGTCAAAATCCTGTGTGTCATAATCGAACTTTATGATCGCACCTCTGGCTTGCCCAACCATTACATCACCATCATCAAGCATAATTAAATCATTTGGATTATAAATTGCTGCGCCACCAAAAGGATTTCCGTTCATACTAGCCGATGTATCGAGAAGAATTAATACATTTGCTTTAACATCACCTGTACCTGAACCGGGTGGTAATGATTTCGAAAGGGCATTTTGATTAAACATCATGACCGTCGCTAATAAATAGAAAAATAATTTTTTTATTGAGTTTATTTTAAACATTACCAATACTGCCTATATTCATTAGTTGTAATTATTAATTCTTCCTCAACCAAAACATCAAATCTTAAAGTTTTGCTGTAATAATATTTCTTATTATTTTTCTCCCAACTAATATGTCCAAGCCATTTTGGATCAAAAACTTCTTTGGCTTCTTCTCCATAATTATCTTGAATATAATAAAAGAGAAAAGATTTTTTGTCATTTATCTTAGATATATTATTATTAGAAATTAACTCATAACCAATAACAATTTCTCCACCTAAGGAGTGAATTCTTATCTCAGTTTCCTCTGGATGATGGTCTGGGCACCAATTTTTAAAATTAGTTGTTGCAAACCAATAATTTGTTTTTTCAGCGCTAGGATTTAAATCTATTAACTCAATATTCTTATCTATATCAGGTTCACCTAACATTTGAGTGACACTTGAGAAACTTTCTCCAATTTCAAATTCAAGATCACATTCTTCAGAATAAACAGGATTAAATTTTAGAAAAGTTATTAAAAATAAAGTTATTAAAAATATATTTCTTGTCATAATTTTTATGTCGGCATTACCACAATACTTTCTAAAGGTATTAAAATTTCAATCTCTTCATTGTGGTATTCTCCTCTGCCTCCTGGCCCATAAAGAATCCCACAAGCATATATTTTATACGCTGTTCCCTGTGAGTCAACATTGCTAACATCTATTGCAATACTAGATCCATCGTTTCTATATGCAGCTGCCCCCACATTTACGATAAAATATTCGTAAGCAAATCTTTTTAAAAAATTAAATTCTGCCCGAATAAATTTTTCTTTTTCTTCAGAACCCCCAGGATTATCAGCTCTTTCATTAACAACTTCATCATCAGTGTTAAAACTTGTGCTATCAGGATCTAAACACTCTGCATTTGTTCCTGTACATAAAAGTGGTCCAACGATATCTAAGAAACTTTTTTGAATTGGAAGTTGGCCTTTTCCAATAATTGATACATTGCCTTCTTCATTTGTATCCAGATTTTTAAAACTCATTAAACATTGCGAGTCTTCTCTTTTAACTTCTGTGTCATTTTGAGCTGGTCCTCGTATAAATGTATGTCTGAAGAAACCATTTTCTGATTTGCCTGCGTACTCAGTTTTTGTATCCTGCCATATCTCATTTTTAACATTCCAAACCGCTTTTTTACCCGGTTCATCAGGTTCTTCTCCGAGGACATCATTGTCTGTGGGTATCTTGTTCATCCAAGGTCCAAGATATTTATCCAAGATCCATTTCTCTCCCTCTAAAAGACCAGCTTCGGCAACATAAAAAGTTTGTTGGTACTGGTCGCTACTGTTGTTACTTTGGTGATCGCCAGATGAAATAACTATTAACGAACCACCCATCAAAGACATTACTATTAAAAGTATAATTGATAAAACTAATGCAAATCCTTGTTCTTTATTATTATTCATTAATTAGTCATTCCTATTCCACCGAGGTTTCTTGTATGCACTGTTAAAAAAATTGGATCTCTTTTGAAAGCAGCATCTTCACCAGAAAACTCCGTAGCTTCTCTTCCCAGTGATAAAATTTGTCTTGTTGCTCCTTCTCTAAGATTTTTAAAAAATCCTGATTTTGAGGCTGATCTAAATGTTAAAGTCATATCAACCGATCTTATATCATAAATATTTTCAGGATCTTTTGGATCTGCATCCACTACTCGACCAAATTTATCCATAGCAACAAATGACATGTCGGATAAATATTCTCTAACTAACTGACCAGAGTAACAATCATTATCTGGAGGACAATTGTTGACGACCCATCTTCCCTCTGTTTCATCTTTGGCCTGTTTCCAAAATTTCTTTGATCTAAAAACTCCATAAAATTTATCATTATCTTTTTGCATCGCATGAGCAAAATAAGAGATCTTATATCTTGTATAAAATTGTTCTCCAGAACCAACATCAGCATTTGCATCAAAATCTCCATAAACAATATGGATTTGATCACAACAGACATCGTTTATATTTTCATCAATCAAATCATACCCAGGAACAACAGGGTCTTGATCAGACAGTCTAGTTGCATCCCCAAGTCTATTTCTATAAATAACAACTGGTGCATGGCTTATGTTTTCTTCAGCAGCAGTATCACCTGGAATAAATTGTAAATAATCAATTCTTGGAATTCTCTGTGCTTCAGGTCTTGCTTCATTCTCAGCATTGTAACCATAGTAATATTTAAAACCGGCCATCCTTACATCTCTCATTATCATAGAGACAATATCTCTTCCTGACTTACTAATACCGGCAACGTCTGTTACCCTAGAGTAAGTTTGATTTATTACTGAATAAGTGGTGTACATCGCGGCGATTATTATAGAGGATATGACGATACCTATAAGCATCTCTATCAAAGTAACCCCTGCATTTTGATGAGTTCTTATCATTCTTCGGCTCCTCTAGCTCGATATTTAGGCTCATAGTCTGCTTGGAAATATAAAAATCTTCTTTTTTTTCCATCGTTTAAATTGAATTGAATTCTTCCTACGTACATTCGATCATCAAATATATTATTGTTAGTATATGTACATTTATTTGAATCCCAACGACACATATCAAACATCTTAATCGACTTTGTATCTTTTTCGGTTTTACATTTTATTAATTGATCTTGATTTAAAATTGCCTGCCATTTTAGTATTTGGTTTGAGGCAGCACTTTGTCCTCCCCAAATAGACGCTTCATCTTTTTTATAAAGAGGTAACCTATCTTCCGTAGAGCATTTATCAGTATTTATAATAGTATTTATATTATTAAGCTTGGAGTCTGATCCACAAGCATTAGTATCCCCAGATTCCTCAAAATCCAAATTCGTGTAAAACTGTACAAATTTTGCACACGCCTTTAGATCTGACTCTGATGGCATAAATGCTTTACCATTTTCAAAAATCAATGCTTGCTCATCATTTTCACTTACCCCCACATAAGTATCTTTGTAGCCAAGCACTCCTTCTGCAATCATCCCAACTAAATGTCCAGCTTTTGACCTCTCTCCTGAAACATCAATAGAATTTACTGCATAGCCAACCATTTGAAAAATTCCTATGAAACCAATACCAACTATTACGCTTGCAACAATTGCCTCTAATATGCTCATCCCTTTTTCTTTATTATTTTTCATTCTATTGAGTTACCCAACCTCCTTTTACTTCAGCCCATTTTTCAACTTTTATATTGCCGAATCTCGACCAAATAATACGATATTCGCACTGAGGACCTCTACGTTCATCAAATTCGTCCTTAGGAAATAAATGATTATCACAGAGACCTCCAGTACCATATAGTTCTAAAGAATTTTCTCCATCTAAGCCGTCAGTTGTACTATACCATCTCCCGTCTTTTGAAAAACATACCCCTTCCTCATCTTTATCGGCTAAAGTTGTTTGAAGATTATCTAAAACTACAGTGGACACCTCGGGCCTATTAGATGTTGTGCCATCATGATCCCAGTCATCTATATCTTTTGAGCATCTTTCAGATGCATTCCTAAAAGTTCCTGATATAATTTTGTCACCTAATGTATCAGCTGTTATTCCTCTTGATGTAACTGTAAGGGTATTACCAGTGTCGGCTTCCTCGTAAACTATGTAAACTTGAACAAAAGCGTATAGACCTCTTTGTACTTGTGAATTTATATTATCAAACACATTAAATGCTTTTAGGACATCTGATTGCACTGCTCTAGCTTTATTCCAGTCTAATATTTTTGGGAAAGAAATAGCTGATAGTATGCCCACAATACACAGCACAACTATAACCTCTAAAGTTGTAAAACCTCTATTGTTCTCTTCCAGCTGATGCATCGATTTTACCTGCTTTAACAAGTTCCTCTAATGATTTTGTCATTGTAATCATTCCTTCCTTAACGGCGGTCTGCATGATGCTTGGTATTTGGTGGATTTTGGACTCTCTTATTAAGTTTTGAATTGGAGCTGTACATTTCATTACTTCAAAGGCACCACAACGACCTTGCCCGTCTTTTGTTTTTAGAAGTCTTTGGGTTACAACCATTTTTAAAGATGTGGAAATTTGAGCTCTAATCTGCGCTTGTTGTTCTGGAGGAAATACGTCTATAATTCTGTTTATAGTACTTGGAGCACCACTTGTGTGCAAAGTTCCAAAAACAAGGTGACCTGTCTCAGCAGCAGTCAGAGCAAGTGAAACTGTTTCAAGATCTCTCATCTCTCCTACTAATATAACATCTGGATCTTCTCTCAATGCGGCTTTTAATGCACTAGCGAAAGATTGAGTTTGTTTTCCAACCTCTCTGTGGGAAACAATACTCTTTATATCTTTATGAATAAACTCAACTGGGTCTTCAACCGTTATAATATTTGAAGTTCTTGTCTTGTTAATTTCATTGACTATTGCTGCAAGAGTTGTTGACTTACCCGAGCCTGTTGGACCTGTCACTAAGACCAAACCTTTATGCATATCGATAATATCATAAAGAACAGGAGGTAAATCAAATTGATCCATTTCCGGTATTATACTCTCAACTCTTCTTAATACTGCAGCAGGACCATGAATAGTTTTATAAAAGTTTGCTCTAAATCTTAATCCACTTAAAGTTACTGAAGAATCTAATTCATGAGTATCCTTAAATCTTTTCATTTCAATTTCATTACAGTTTGTTGATAATAAATCTTGAAGATCCTGAGCTTTAACTACAACTTCTTGAATTTTATGAATCTCACCAGTTTGACGATAAGCTAACGGCCAACCACTTCTAATATGAAAATCAGAAATCTTTTTATTATTTTTTGCAAGCTCTTCTAATTTTTCGAACATAATAAATATTTATATATAAATTTAAAAGTATATCACTTTTATAATAAAACCTATTGTGATTAAAAATCATTAATTAAAAAAAAGTGAGAAAAATAAAAAAATTTAAAATACAACTACAGATAGTAAGGTCAAAATGGGTTGCTTACTCTTTTATCACATCAAATATAATAGACTCCTAGAAAAATTTAAATTACCTTTAAAATATAAATGAGTACTGAAAACTTAAAGACAAACCAAATTCAAAACACAGTAAATCAATCTGACATTAATTATTATATTGAGAAAAGTTTGGATAAATTTTCAAATGAGAATGTCGATAAAGGATACTGGAAACTTTACGACAAAAATAATCCTGACGACGATGGTGATCAAATTAAAACTGTTTTTGGTATTTGTTTTACTTTCTTTACTCTATTAATATTGGGATCTTACTCTTGCCTTTTGTAAGACAATAATTTTTAAAAAATTAATTCTTAATTAATTAACCTTCCAGTCAGTTTTAAAAGTAACATAGTTTACTTGAATACATCTTCTCTCTTTAATAATCTTTTTTTTCTCCATTCCGTGCCATGTACTAGGCCCACTTGAAAAAAGATATCCATAGTTATGTTTATAAGGAACTGTTTTAACTTTTTCTAATTTATCGTTGTAAAAATCAGTACCCAAATCCTCAGACTCATTTTCCTTATTAATAAAAATTAGTCCTGACATCAGTTTTTCTTTAATATCACAATGAGGTTTTAACCAAAAACCCTCACGATCACAAATTACCTCTACTCTTACATAAGAATTGGAAAGATCCTTGTTAACCATTTTTGAAATGGTCTCATAAGTTTCTCTTGATTGTAATTCATTTATAAACTTTACTAAATTTGGAAATTGTTTTGAATTTTCTTTTGTAACAAAGCACCTAAATTTTATTGCTTTACCTCCTGATGCAATTCCTTCTCTAAATTCTGCAGCTCCACCATCAATCGCTCTTGTACCATCATAAGACAAATTATGTTTACTTACATCTGGTATATCAGCTGTAATTATTTCCTGTATCGCATTTTCACTTAAAGCATTGTTATATTCCCAATGATCAAATGGAAACTCATACTTTTTTGATTGATTTAAAATTGAATTAAGAAATGTCATAGTTTTTTATTTTGCTCTTTATATATCCTGATATTCTATCTGTTTCATTAAGTTTTTCATATTTCCATTGTTCTACTTTGTCTTCTAGATCTCTGATGATATTGAGTTTTTTAAACATTTCAAAAAATTTTTTAAATCTATCATTATTTTTAATGTGTGGCATATGTGCGACATAAACCGGTTTACCAGTAATTGCTGCTTCAGAAATCATAGATGTAGAGTCGCAAGTAACTACTATATGATCTGCAAGCCTTAAGGAGGATAAATAAGCTTTTTTATCAATATCATTAATGACGACTTGGTTTTCATCAAAATAATTTTTTGCCTTATCAATTATTTTTTTAGGAGTTCGTATTGAGGGAATTAAGATTAACTGATATCCGTTATTTACAAAGTTTTGTTGAATCTTATAAAAAATTTTCTCTATTTCTGTTTCCTTATAATCATAATATTTATTAGGTCCTCCCACTATTAAAGTAATTATTTTTTCTTTATTTATTCTAGGCTTTAAATAAGAAATATTTTCATCTAATTCTTTCTCTCTTAAATAATGAATAGCTCCCTTACTGGATATGACGTTTTCTCCTATCAAACCATCGTGTTCAGGAGCCACTACAAAATCAAAGTTAGATAATGAAACCTTTGGATCTTGGATATGAATATTAATAATTTTATCTTTAAATTTTTTTTTTAAAAAGAGTGACGGAATAACGCTTTTTCTGCCACAAGAAATAACAACATTAAAATTATTATCAATTTTGTTTTTAAATACAAAATTATGTATTGGAGTTATTTTTGGCGGTATAAGCTTCCAAAAATTATTAAGTTCTATTTTTTCGTGTATAAAATCAAGATCTAAAGCTTTAGCCAGTCCTTCAACCTGACTAATCATGCCGTGCATACCTTCGGTCAATAATAAACCTTTTAATTTAGTCATTAATCACTATATAGCTTTCATATGAGTCAAAATCCAACTAAACACACAAAAGTGTTAATAATTGGATCTGGTCCAGCTGGATACACTGCAGCAGTTTATGCTGCAAGAGCAATGCTTAACCCTATCTTAGTTTACGGTTCAGAACCTGGTGGACAACTGACCACAACTACAGATGTTGAAAATTATCCTGGTTTTGCTGATGCAATTCAGGGGCCTTGGCTTATGGATCAGATGAAAGAGCAAGCAAGAGCTGTTGGGACTGAAATGATTGAAGATCATATTAGTTCAGTTAATTTAAAAAACTCTCCTTTTGAAGCTATCGGTGATACTGGTCAAAAATACACCGCAGACAGCATTATCATTTCAACTGGTGCTCAAGCAAGATGGTTAAACTTGAAATCAGAGCAAGAATTTAGAGGTTTTGGTGTTTCAGCGTGTGCTACTTGTGATGGATTTTTCTTCAAAGATAAGGAAGTTGCAGTTGTAGGTGGTGGAAATGCAGCTGTCGAAGAGGCAATGTTTCTGACAAAATTTGCTTCAAAAGTAAAATTAATTCACAGACGAGACAGTTTAAGAGCAGAAAAAATGCTTCAAAAAAAATTAATGGCAAATAAGAAAATTGAAATTATATGGGACACCGTCGTAGAAGATATCGTCGGAGAACAAGACCCTAAGAATGTCAAAGGAATTAAATTAAAAAATGTAAAAACAAACAATATTGAAGAAATTAAATTAGACGGAGTTTTTATTGCCATCGGACACGATCCAGCTACACAATTATTTAAAGATCAGCTCAAAATGGATAAAGAAGGTTATTTAATTACCAAACCAGATTCAACAGAAACAAATATTCCTGGTGTGTATGCAGCTGGCGATGTTAAAGACAAAACATTTAGACAAGCAGTAACTGCAGCTGGGATGGGTTGTATGGCAGCTTTGGAAGCTGAAAAATTTTTATCACATTAACTTGAAAAATAATTTACATGTTTTTTTAGGCGCAACTGTAGCTGATGCTGCGGCAAGACCTTTACATTGGGTTTATAATCAAAAAAAACTAAATTCTTACATAAAGGGAAAAAAAGACTTCTCTTTCTTGAAAGAAAATAAAAGTCCTTTTTATAATATTAAAACAGGTAAAGTTTCTGGATATAATGAAATTGGTCAGGTCATGTTCAAAACACTGCTTGAAGGAAATGAGGATATCAACCAACGATTTAAAAAAAATATTCTTAAAAATTTCGGCCCTGGAAGTATTTACTGGAAGAATCTAAGACTTAGATCTAAGTATAAAAAAGTTAAAGACTGGCGTGATATAGTTAAAGGACCCTGGATTCATCAAAATGTGATTGAAACCGTAAAAAATATAAAATTAAAAAAAAAATCTACTGGTGGAATGAAAGTAAATGAGTCAGATGGTTTTTGTGCCAGCCTTCCATATTTTCTTTATGGTTATGATTTTAAAAGTTTAGAAAAGATAATCACAACTGTAACAATTTCAAAAACCAGTCACAAATATGCATTAGCAAAATTTCACATTATAGATCTCGCTCTTAAAGGTGCAAAAAATCCAATAAATGAATTTGTAAAAAAATTTAAGAAGAGTGCCAATTATAAGATAATTATAGATGACATAATTAAAATTAGAAAATTAAAATCAAAGTCTCACTCATTGATTGTAAAAAAACTAGGAATGGCATGCAGTTATCCCGGAACTTTCAATAGCTCAATTCACGCAATATTAAGTTCGACTAACTACAAGCGTGCAATTTTAAAAACAATTAAGGCTGGTGGATGTAATTGCTCTAGAGCAAATTTTATTGGAGCATATTTTGCAGCTTTAAAAGGTTTTAATTCTATTCCAAAATCCTGGATTAAAAAAACTGTTCCAGCCAAAAAGATTTTAAATCAAAATTAAATTATCTATCTAAAGTTTCACAAAAAGATTTAATCCTTTTCATGGCTTTTTCTAAATTTTGCATTGATGTTGCATAAGAAATTCTAAAATAACCCTCTAAACCAAAAGCAGAACCTTGCACAACTGCAACATTTTCTTTCTCAAGTAATTTTTGTACGAAATTAGTATCAGTTTTTAATTTTGTTTTTTTATTTAATAAACCCTTACAACTTGGAAATACATAGAATGCGCCATTGGGTGTTAAACAATTAATTCCCTTAATACTATTTAGACTTTTAACAACAAAATTTCGTCTCGCTTTGAATGCATTGGATCTAGTTTTTATAAATCCTTGTTTTCCATTTAATGCCTCAACTGCTGCCGCTTGACTTATTGAAGACGGATTTGATGTAGATTGTGATTGAATTTTCCCAATAGCTTTAATTATATCTCTTGGACCTGCGGCATAACCTATTCTCCAGCCTGTCATTGCATATGATTTACTAACACCGTTCATCGTCAGGGTTCTATCTTTAAGTTTTGAGATTTGTGCTATTGTAAAAAAATTAAAGTTATCATATCGAACGTGTTCATAAATGTCGTCACTTAAAATTTGGATTTTTTTATGCTTTATCAGAACCTTTGCTAAATCTTGTAGTTCTTTTTTTGAATAGCCTGCCCCTGTCGGATTTGAAGGTGAATTAATAATTACCCATTTAGTTTTTTTTGAAATAGCTTTTTTTAATTTTTTTGTAGTTAGCTTAAAACCTTCTTGTTCAGTGCATTTTACAATTTTAGGTTTGCCTCCAGCTAACAAAACCATATCGGGATAAGAAACCCAAAAAGGAGCTGGGATAATTACTTCATCTCCTTTGTTTAAGGTTGCCATAAAGGTATTGTAGAGAACTTGTTTCCCTC
>CABZHM010000006.1 GCA_902525625.1 uncultured Pelagibacteraceae bacterium
TTTTGTTGCATCAACTTCTGCTACAGCAAGAGATTCTATATTGTAGCCCCTGCCAGAAAATAATCCAACGACTCTAGCAAGTACTCCAGCTTCATTATCTACCCAAACCACTATAATATGTGTGTCAACTTTCTCTTTTTTGGTTGGAATATTATATGCTGATTTTGGGTTTGACATTAAACTAAAGCTTTTCCTTTTCCTGTAATCTTTTTTTGTTTTTCGTCATTTGGGCCTAAAATCATTTGATTATGCGGTTTTCCTGATGGTATCATTGGAAAACAGTTTTCATTAGGATCAACTCGACAATCAAAAATTACCGGTCCATTGTGCTCTAACATTTCATTTATTTTATTATCTAATTCATTTGGATTATCAGCCATAATTCCTTTACATCCATATGCCTCTGCTAACTTAACAAAATCTGGTAATGCTTCTGAATAACTTTCAGAATAATTCTTTTCGTGAAGTAATTCCTGCCATTGTCTTACCATGCCCATATATTGATTATTTAAAACAAAAATTTTAATTGGTAAATTATACTGAACAGCAGTAGACATTTCCTGCATTGTCATTAGAACTGAGGCTTCACCCGCAATATCGATAACAAGCTTATCAGGATGAGCGATTTGAACACCAACAGCTGCGGGAAGACCATATCCCATTGTTCCAAGCCCTCCAGATGTCATCCATCTATTTGGTTTATTAAATTTATAGTGCTGGGCAGCCCACATTTGATGTTGACCAACCTCCGTTGTAATAAATGTATCTTGATTTTTAGTCAGTTCGTACAACCTTTGCACTGCATGCTGAGGTTTTATGAACTCATTACTGTTTACGAAACCTAGTGAATCCTTTTCTCTCCATTTTTGAATTTTTTCCCACCATTTTGAAACATTTGGCTTATTAGAATTTTTAAAAACATTTTTTCTTTTATTAATTGTTTTAACAGCTGCATTCAGAACTTCATTTACATCACCAACAATCGCCAAATCTACTTTTATAATTTTATTTATTGATGAAGGATCAATATCAATATGAACCTTTTTTGATTTTGGAGAAAATTCATCTATTTTACCGGTAATTCTATCATCAAATCTTGCACCAATATTAATTAATAAATCACAATCATGCATTGCATTATTTGCTTCATAAGTTCCATGCATACCAAGCATACCTATAAACTGACTATCATCTCCAGGAAAAGCCCCAAGACCTTGTAATGTCGACGTAATTGGAAAACCAATCATTCGTACAAATTCTCTTAAAGATTCGCTAGCTTTAGGCCCTGAGTTAATAACCCCACCACCAGTATAAACAACAGGTTTTTTTGCTTTTGCAATTAATTCAATTAATTCATTAATTTCTTCTTGAGTAAAATTACTATGCACTTTTCCATTAGTTTTTTTCTCAATTTTTGGTTTCTTATATTTGACTTTTGCAAATTGAATATCTTTTGGAATATCCACTAACACTGGGCCTGGTCTTCCAGTTGTTGCTACTTTAAAAGCTTCATGAAGAGTTTTTGATAAATCTTTTATGTCTTTTACTAACCAATTATGTTTTGTACATGGTCTAGTAATTCCTGTCGTATCACATTCTTGAAAAGCGTCAGTACCTATCAAGTGAGTCGGTACTTGTCCTGAAATACAAACCAATGGAACTGAGTCCATGTAGGCATCGGTCAAAGCTGTAACTACATTTGTAGCTCCTGGTCCAGAAGTAACTAAAACAACACCAGGTTTGCCAGATGACCTCGCATAACCTTCAGCTGCATGACCAGCACCTTGCTCATGCCTAACTAGTATATGCTTTATAGAAGAGTGATTTTTTAATTCGTCATAAATGGGAAGAACAGCGCCTCCAGGATAACCAAAAATAAACTCTACTTCTTGATCCTTAAGGCATTTAAAAACAATTTCAGCTCCTGAATATAATTTAGACATTTAAGCAATCTAGCTGAAGTTGTGCTAATTGGTCAAGGTAAAGTAAAAAAATATCTAAATTTTTTTAAGAAAATTTTTAAGTCTATTGTGCTTGATTTTATTCCAATCAACCATATTTCCTCTGCTCCACGTGACCTGCCTTTTGGCATATTGCCTAGTCTTTATTGATATTCTCTTTACAACCTCATTAATTTCAATTTTTTTATCTATAAAGTCCTTAATTTCAATCAAGCCTATTGCTTTACTCGCAGTTTTTTTTTTCGAAACTCTCATGTTCAAAAATCTTTTAGCCTCCAAGATTGCTCCCTTATCAATCATATTTTGAGTTCGGTAACTAATTTGATCTATCAAAATATCTCTCGGAAAATCTATATAAATTTTATAAAAATTTTCATCTTCAAAAGCCGACTTGGTCTTTTTAAACCATTCACTTAGTGTTCTTTTAGTAAATAATTTTACTTCATAAGCTCTAATTAGTCTTTGGGTATCAAATGGATTAATATAATTCGTGATTCCCGGATCAAGTTTTTTTAATTTTTTCAAAAAATTTTTATTACCTAAAGAGCTATTTAATTTCCTAACTTTCTCTCTTATTCGAATTGGAATTTTTGGTATACTCACTATTCCATCGGTTAAAGCTTTAAAATATAAACCAGTTCCTCCAACAACAATTGGAACATTCTTTCTTTTTTTAATATCTAAAATTTTTTTTTTTACCGCTTTTAACCATTCTCCTGCTGAGTAATTTTTTTTCACAGATTGAAATCCATACAAATGATGTTTAATATTTCTATAATCTTTTTTTTGAGGCCTTGCAGATAAAATATTTAGCTCTTTGTAAACTTGCATACTATCAGCATTTATAATTTCACCATCTACTTTTTTTGCAAGTTTTATCGCAAATTCTGATTTGCCTGATGCTGTTGGTCCGTAGATTAAAATAATTTTGGATTTTAAATCCATAAATTAATTTAATTTAATACCAATATATCTTCTTTGATTTTGACTATTATAAATAACTAATAAAATTGTTTTTTGATCACTTTTCAAAACATTATTTACAGCTTCAGATAAATCCTCAATCGATCTTATTTTTTTCTTTTGAGCCTCTAAAATTATACTATTTAACTCTATAGACCCTTTTAATGGACTATCATTTTCAATTTTAGTGATTATTAATCCTGATGTTTGGTTGGGTAAATTTCTACTTTTGATATCTTCTTTATTAATTAACCTTACATTTATTTTTAGTTCTTCAATTAAAGTCTCTTTTGGTGAGGTTTTTTTCTCAGCAACTTTAAAATCCTCTGAAGTTTCCAATCTACCAAGCTTGATTGTTTTGACTATCTCTTTTTTATTTCGCCAAATTTTTACTTTTACATTTTTTCCAACTTCTGTTCTAGCAACGATTGTTGGAAGTTCTTTCATCTCTTTTATTTTTTCACCATTGAATTCAAGTATGATATCACCAGCCTTTACACCAGCTTTTTGAGAAGGACTATTCTCAGCAACACTAGCAACTAATGCACCTCTAGGCTCATCTAAATTTTCAACATCTGCAATTTCTTTTGTAACATCCTGAATTCTGACTCCTAACCAACCTCTTTTGGTTTCACCAAATTTTACTAACTGATTAATTACAATTTTTGCACTGTTAGATGGTATTGCAAATCCAATACCGATAGAACCACTTCTTCCTAGAATTGCTGTATTGATGCCAATTACATCTCCATTTAAATCAAAAAGAGGACCGCCAGAATTACCAGAGTTAATTGATGCATCTGTTTGTATGTAATCTTCATAACGAGTTAAACCTAATGAACGATTTCTTGCTGAAATAATTCCAGATGTAACAGTTCCACCGAATCCAAATGGATTACCAATTGCAATTACCCAGTCACCAATTCTTGCTTCATCAGAGTTTCCAAACTTAACTGGAATAAATTTTTCATTAGAATCTAGTTTTAAAACAGCTATATCTGAAAGAGGATCTGCTCCAATTACCTGAGCTTTAAACTCTTTGTCACCATTAACTCTTACAATGATGTCTTCTGCATCCTGAATTACATGGTTATTAGTAATCACTACTCCTTTTTCATCTATAATAAAACCTGATCCTAGTGCAGCAGATTTTCTTTCTTGAGGAGCTCCAAATTCTTTGAACATATCTTCAAATGGTGAGCCAGGTGGAAACTGAAATGGAAAGGGATTAGATTGAGTGGTCACAGTTGTGGTGGTTGAAATATTTACAACTGATGGCATTAATTTTTCTGCTAAATCAGCAAATGATCCTGGAATTTCATTTGAAAAAGAGGAAAGTGAACTATTGCATAACAATAAGATAGAGATAAGGAATACTTTTACTTTTTTTTTAAATCTTGGCATAATAAATAATTATAAATCCTATTATCGCAAAAAATAATCCACCAGTCCTAAGTTGTCTTGAAGGAATCAATTCTAATTTTTTCAACATACTTTTCATTTTTGATGGAAATATGGCATATAATAAGCCTTCAATAAATAAGAATAGACCAAATGCAATGATCAATTCACTCATTAATATTTAATTTGATTGGGGCTTAATATTTCCAAAAAATTTAAAAAACTCGCTGTCAGGTGATAAAATCAATGAAGTTTCTCCTCCTATCAGAGCTTTTTCGTATGCTTGCATTGCTCGATAAAATGCAAAAAATTCTGGATCTTGTCCAAAAGCGCCAGCAAATATATTATTTCTCTTACCATCACCTTCACCTTTCATAATCTCTGATTTTTTTTGCGCATCAGCCAAAATCACCGTTACTTCTTTGTCCGCTGTGGAAGTGATTGTTACTGCCATCTCCGCGCCTCTTGCTCTAAATTCTTTTGCCTCCCTTTCCCTTTCAGTTTGCATTCTTCTAAAAATCGCATCACTATTCGCCTGAGGAAGATCTGCTCTTTTAATTCTTACATCATTAATTTTTATCCCAAAGTTTTCCGCTTCATTATTAACTCCCTCTTGAATTAAAGCCATCTGCTTTGTTCTGTCCTCAGATAATAAAGTTTGAAGTTCTTGTTGACCTAAAACATTTCTAATTCTTGAATTAATAATTGTTGCCAACCTTGATCTAGCTACCCGTTCGTTCCCTACAGAAATATAAAATTTTAAAGGATCTACTATTTGAAATCTTGCAAAAGCATCCACAATTAACCTTTTTTGATCTGATGCAATAACCTCTTCAGGTGGAGTATCTAAATTTAAAATTCTTTTGTCTAAAAAAACTACGTTTTGAATAAACGGAATTTTAAAATTTAAACCCGGTTTTAAAATTATTCTTTTCGGATCACCAAACTGCAAAACGATAGCTTGATTTACTTCTTTTACAATAAAGATTGAAAAAAATAATGTTACAGCTATCGCAACACTAATACCAGCAATAATTTTTCCCATACTCATATCTTAAACTTAATTCGTCACTTTCTTTTTTAATTCAGGCAATGGTAAATATGGCACTACACCTGATCCAGCATTTTTTTCTATGATTACTTTATCAATGTCTGCCAAAACTTTTTCCATAGTTTCTAAATACATTCTTTCTTGTGTTACTGATTTAGCATTTTTATACTCATTATAAATCGCTAAGAATCTGCTTGCTTCACCCTCTGCTTTTGCAACAACTTCTTTTTTATATGCTTCAGCAGCTTGCAATATTTTTGCAGCTTCACCACGCGCTCTTGGTATGACATCATTAGCATATGCTTCAGCCTCGTTCTTGGATCTTTCCATATCAGCTCTTGCAGCCTGAACATCTCTAAAGGCATCGATTACTTGGTCTGGGGGATCAGCTTTTTGCGTTTGAACTTGAGTGATTTGAATACCGCTTGTATATTCATCTAAAATTTTTTGAATAATCTTTTGAGTATCAGTTTCTATTAAAGATCTTCCTTCTGTAAGAATAGGTTGAATATCTGATCTAGCAATAACTTCTCTCATTGCAGTTTCTGCTGCAGCTTTCACAGTACCTTCTGGATCTTGAATTTTAAATAAAAAATTTCCTGCATCTTTGATTACCCAAAAAACGGAGAAATCTATATTAACAATATTTTCATCACCAGTTAACATTAAGCTTTCTTGTGGAACATCAGCAACACCACCTTGAGAAGAAAAACCACTATCTCTCTCAGACCTGAAACCTATATCTATTCTGTTCACCTTTGTAACTTTTGGAGTAAGTACAGACTCAACGGGAAAAGGAATATGATAATTTAATCCTGGTTGAGTAGTTTTTACAAACTTTCCAAATCTTAATACTACGCCCTGCTCATCTGGCAATACTCTGTAAAGACCGCTTGCCAACCAAACAAAACCTAAAATAAGTAAAACTAGGATAGCTTGTTTGCCACCAGAGGAACTTCCGCCTGGTAAAAACTTTTTTAGTTTTTCTTGAAATTCTCTTATAATTTTATCGATATCTGGTGGAGTCGGTCCTCTACCTGAACCATTTCCACTTCCTCCTCTTGGAGGCTTACCCCAAGGACTTCCACCGCCTTGTCTAAAATCATCTGACATTATGGCAATCTATATAATGTCTTTATGCTGAAAAACAAGTTAAGATCACATTATGCCTAAAGAAAAGCCGGAATTAAGTGACGCAATGCGAAAAAAGTTGAGTGGGAAATCAACTGAAAAAAAGCCAATTAACGGAACAAAATTTACTATTGCAATTTCTAGTGCTAAAGGTGGAGTCGGAAAGTCAACTTTTGCAACAAATCTTGCTTTAGCTTTAAAAAAAATCGGCTGTAGAGTTGGTTTGTTAGATGCTGATATATATGGACCCTCTATTCCTAAAATGTTTGGGATAAATGAGAAACCAAAGAGTGATGGTCAAAAGTTAGAGCCTATAATAAAATATGAAATCCAATGTATGTCTATAGGCTTTCTGACGGATGAAAAAACTCCAATGATATGGAGAGGTCCAATGGTAACAAGTGCAATTAAAACATTCACTCAAAAAGTAAATTGGAAAGATTTGGATTTTATAATTGTAGATATGCCACCTGGAACTGGTGATACTCAATTAACTTTTTCTCAAGGTATTGAAATTAATGGAGCAATTATAGTATCTACACCACAAGAAGTAGCGCTATTAGACGTTAAAAGAGGAATAAAAATGTTTGATAAACTTGGGGTAAAAATTTTGGGTCTTATAGATAATATGAGCTCTTTTACAGGGGATGATGGGAAAAAATATCCAATTTTTGGAGAAGGTGCAGTTAAAAGAACAGCAGAAGAATTTGATAAAGAATTTTTAGCTGAAATACCAATTGATCCAGATGTTGGTAAATTTGGAGATCAAGGAAAGCCTATAGTAGAAAATAATCCTAACAGTAAGATATCTCAAATCTATATTAATTTAGCAAAAAAGATTAAATCAATTTATCTTTAAGTTCTAAAGCAGACATAAGCTCGTTCCACTCTCTTTTTGATAAGCCAGACTTTTCAGCATCTACTTTTTCACCACTAATAAGTTTTTGTATTATTTTTTTTCCTTTTGATGATACTTCTGTACCCCCCACTCTATAATCTAAAAATGCATCATAAGTAATTGGTACCCATCTTTTAACAGTATCTAACATAGCCTCTGCATAAGCCCTTATTTCATATTGAGCGTGATGATCAGCTCTTAATCTTAAAAAATTCATTAAATTTAAAAGATCTGTTTTCCAATACCACTGAGTGTAAGTATTTAATGTTAAATTCATTCTTGCAAGCTCTCTTGCTAAACCAACTTGTTTTTCATCAATCATTGTACCGTCATACCTCTCGTTAAGCATAGTTTCATAATTGTCATAGGTTCGTTCTGCGTCTTTCTTTAATAATTCTAGAACTTTTTTTGCTTGATCTCCTGTAAGAATATCACCTCTACCCTGTCTATTACTTTGAGATTGTGCAGCTAAATTTTCTAAGGACGGTAAATAAAACTCCTTATCTAAAATAGAATATCTTGCAGAATATTCATTTACATTTGCAGTTCTGTGCCTGATCCATTGCCTTGCAATAAAAATTGGAAGTTTAACGTGATATTTAATTTCACACATTTCAAATGGGGTACTATGCCAGTGCCTCATTAAATATTTTATTAGCCCAGAGTCAGTTGAAACTTTTTTAGTACCCTTGCCGTAAGAAACTCTTGCCGATTGAACTATTGACGTATCATCTCCCATATAATCAATCACTCTAATAAAACCATGATCTAAAATAGGAATTGCCTCATATAGAATATTTTCTAATTCTGCTACAGTAACTCTTTTTGTTTTATTTTCTTGAGACTGTTGATCTTTAATTTCTTTTTGTTGTTCTTTGGTTAATTTCATGAATAATTTATTGAATCTTTAAGAATTACTTTTATATTAATCATGTTGGTTTTCCAACTATGACGATAAACGAATTTCGTAATAACCATTGCGGACGTGGGGGCAGTACCCACCACCTCCACCATTTTCAACTTATGGGGGTGAACTAGATTCGACGGGTGTCTAAAGGCTATTCTTTCGTTCGGAATTGTACCTCCGAAAAGGGCTATTTATAATTGCTAACGAAAGTTACGCACTTGCTGCCTAATTAACTTTGTTAATTAAGCAAACGGGGTTTTGGGGCACCTGGCAACAGAACGCCCCTAAAATTGATAATTTTTTTTTAATTCAGCTTGTGCTGCAGCTAGTCTTGCAATTGGAACTCTATAAGGTGAGCAGGAAACGTAATTTAAACCAGCTCTAGAACAAAAATCTATACTTTTTGGATCACCACCATGTTCACCACAAATACCTAACTTAATTTTTTTATTTTGTTTTTTTCCTTTAGTGACAGCTATTTCAACTAAATCTTCTACACCTTCATCTATTGAAATAAACGGATCTATAGAAAAAATCTTATTTTCAATATAATCGTTTAAAAATTTACCACTATCATCTCTGCTTATTCCAAAAGTAGTTTGTGTCAAATCATTTGTGCCAAAACTAAAAAACTCAGCATGCTTTGCAATATCTTTTGCTTTAATTGCAGCTCTTGGTAACTCAATCATCGTTCCAACTAAAAATTCTATTTTAACTTTATTTTCCTTTTGTACTTTTCTTGCAGTATTAATAACAAGATCTTTCATTATCTTTATTTCTGCCTCAGTCGACACAAGAGGAATCATTATTTCAGGAAATGCAGATTTTTGCTTATTTTTTTTTAATTCTGCCAAGCCTTTAAAGATTGCTTCACATTGCATTTCATAAATTTCAGGGAATGAAATACCTAATCTACAACCTCTATGTCCAAGCATTGGATTTTGCTCATGAAGTTCATCAATTCGAGATTTTACCTCTTTAACACTTATACCAACTACTTCTGCAACCTCTGAAATTTCTTTTTCAGATTTTGGTAGAAACTCATGTAATGGAGGATCAAGCAAACGTACTGTAACTGGTAATCCATGCATAATCTTAAATATTTCAACAAAATCTTTTTTTTGATGTGGTAAAAGCTTCAAGAGTGCTTTTAATCTGTCTTCCTTAGTTTTAGAAAGTATCATCTCTCGCACAGAAATAATTCTTTCTTCATCAAAAAACATGTGTTCCGTTCTGCATAAGCCAATTCCTTCTGCTCCAAAATCTCTTGCAACTTTTGTGTCTAATGAAGTTTCTGCATTTGTTCGTACTCTAAGTTTTCTAACATTGTCTGCCCAACTCATTAATTTTGAAAAGTCACCAGAAATTTCAGGTTTTATTGTTGGCACACTTCCTAAAATAATTCGTCCAGAGGACCCATCAATTGTAATTACATCACCTTCTTTAATTTCAAATGATGCAGTTTTAAAAATTTTTTTCTCATAATCAATATCGATTTCACTCGTACCAGAAACACATGGTCTTCCCATTCCTCTAGCAACAACAGCTGCATGACTTGTCATTCCTCCTCTAGCAGTCAATATTCCTTTAGCAGCGTGCATACCCTGAATATCTTCTGGAGAAGTTTCCACTCTAACTAATATTACATCTTGCATCATATTATTAAGTCTCTCAGCCTCTTCAGATGTAAATACCACCTTTCCACTAGCAGCTCCTGGTGAAGCAGGTAAGCCATTTGCAATTATCTTTATAGAACTTTTTTCATCCAAAGTAGGGTGTAATAATGTGTCTAAAGAATTTGGATCTATTCTTAAAATTGCTTGTTTTTTTGAAATTAATTTTTCCTTTACCATATCTACAGCAATCTTAACTGCTGATTTTGCAGTTCTTTTACCTGACCTAGTTTGTAGGATCCATAATTTCTCATTCTCAACTGTAAATTCTACATCTTGCATATCTTTGTAATGAGCTTCCAACTTTTTTAAAATTTTATGAAGCTTCAAATAAACTTTTGGCATAGACTCTTCCATAGAAAGTGCCTTAACTTTTGCCTCCCGTTTAGCCTTTTTCGTAATATATTGTGGTGTCCTTGTTCCTGCTACTACATCCTCTCCTTGAGCATTAATTAAATACTCTCCATAAATATTATTTGATCCGTCTGACGGATTTCTTGTAAAAACAACTCCAGTAGCACAATCGTTTCCCATATTTCCAAAAACCATAGATTGTACGTTAACTGCTGTTCCCCATTCAGACGGTATCTGATTTAACTTTCTATAAATTTTAGCTCTATTACTCTCCCAAGATAAAAATACTGCACTTATTGCTCCAAATAATTGTTGATAAACATCTTGAGGAAATTCTTTTTTTGTTTTTTCTTTAACAATATTTTTAAAGTCTTTTATCAAACCATCCCAATCATCTTCATCAAGATCTGTATCCAGCAAAACTCCTTTGGTTAATTTATAATTTTCTATAAGTTCCTCAAAATGATAACTTTCTACCCCAAGAACAACATTTCCATACATTTGAATAAATCTTCTATAACTATCTTTGGCAAATCTTACGTTACATGTTTTATTAGCTAGTGCTTTAACTGTTTTGTCATTCAAACCAAGGTTAAGTATTGTATCCATCATACCGGGCATAGATACCCTGGCACCAGACCGTACAGATAATAAAAGTGGATTTTTTAGATCTCCAAATTTTTTTCTCACGTCTTTCTCAATTACTTTTAATTCTTTTTTAATTTGGCTTACCAATGAAGAATTCAATCTCTTTTTATTTTGGTAAAAAAGATCACAGACGTTTGTTGAAATTGTAAATCCGGGTGGGACTGGAAGACCCATTCTTCCCATTTCTGATAAGTTAGCACCTTTGCCACCTAAAAAATTTTTGGGATTTTTAATTTTTTTAGAGTCTTTAGATTTAAAATTTAAAATCAACTTATTCATTATTTGTTTTTAAAAATTGAAAATTCATAAAATTTTGAAAGGTTTTACATAACATATTTATAAGTTCCAAACGATTTTTTCTTAAATCTTCATTATCTTCATTTACTTTTACATTATCGAAAAATTCAAATACTTCTTTTTTTGCTCCAGCTAAGACTGATAAAGACTCTTCATAATTTTCATTATTATTTATGTCTGAATAATATTTTTTTATATCAGTAATCTTTTTAAACAAATTTTTTTCATAATCACTTTTAAAAATACCAGGATCTGTTGAATTATTTATTTCAATTTCTTGATTTTCCATTTCGCTTTGAAGTATATTGGAAGCCCTTTTATAACTTGATGTTATATCTATGACAATTTGATTATTAATAATTTTATTTATACATCTTGCTTTTTCGAAAGAAGAAAACAATTTATTAGCCGAAAAATTTGAAATCGATGCCTCAATAATATCAAATCGAATATCTTTTTCTTTAAGGTAATATCTAAATCTATCTTTTAAAAAATTACTTAGATCATTTTTTAATTCTTTATTACCAAGAGTAAAATTTTGTCCTTGATATAGTCCAATAGAATAATTTAATAAATCATTTAATTTTAAGTCTTTTTTATTTTCAATTATTATTCGAATTATGCCGAGTGCCATTCTTCTAAGTGCAAACGGATCTTTTGAACTCGTAGGTCTTTCATCAATCCCAAAAAAACCAACGAGACTATCTATTTTATCTGTTATTGATAAAGCAACACTGAAAGGTTTTTTTGGTACAGCTGAGTCTAATCCAATTGGTAAATATTGTTCAGTTATTGATAAACAAATATCTTTATCAAAACCTTGTTGTTCAGAAAAATACCCTCCCATAATTCCCTGTAATTCAGGAAACTCACCAACTAAATCAGAAGTTAAGTCTGTTTTACAAACAGATGCTGACAACTCTACTTTTTCTTTACTAATTAATAATTCATCAGATATCATTCCACCTAATTTTCTCATCCTTTGAACTTTATCAAAATAGGTTCCAAGTCCCTCGAAAAAATTAATTCTTTTTAGTTCAGATACCTTTTTTACTAAATTTTGTGCTTTATCTTTATTCCAAAAAAATTCCGCATCACTTAATCTAGCATCAACAACTCTTTGATTTCCAAGTTTGATTAATCCTTTTTGGTCTTTTTTATTAGCAACAAGTAAAAATTGGTTTGTAATTTGATTATTTTTATCAATTGTAGGAAAATATTTTTGATGTGACTGCATAGTCAAAATAAGTATTTCCCTCGGAATTGACAAAAATTTTCTATCAAAATCACATAGTAAAACATGTGGGCACTCAACTAAATCTGCAACCTCATCAAATAATTTTGAATTTTCTAAAATAAATAATTTTTTTTTACTTAATATCTTTGTGAATTCGTTTTGAATAAGTTTTTTTCTTTTAGTTTGATCAATAATCGTTCCATGATTCTTCAAAAATTTTTCATAAGATCTAAAATTCTTAAATACTCCTGTTTTTTCCTCAAAGTCCTTATCAATAAAAGTCTTATTTGATGAAATTAGATGGTAAAATTTGAAATCTATTATTTTTTTATCAAATACTGATAAAATAGACTTTAGTGGTCTTGCCCAATTAAGATCAAATTCACCCCATTTCATTGATTTTTTCCATTGGTGTCTACCTAATAGTTTAGGAATTAAATCTTTTAACAAATCTGAGATGTTCAAAGTTTTTGAGGTTGTTTTAAAAAAATAGAATTCTCCTTTTTCAGTATGACGTTTGATAAGTTGTTTTTGATCAATTTTATTTGATCTCAAAAAACCCTCAATTGCTTTGACAGGAGCACTAGTTTTGGGTCCTTTTATTTCTTCAGACCCAACTTTAATTTTTTTTTGTAAACCCTCAAAAACAATAATTACTCTGTTTGGAGTTGATAATGAAAAACTTTTTTTTGATTTTATAGATTTATAGGTAAAATATTTCCTAAAATCCTCTAAAAGTTTTTCACGAAAATTTTGTTGTGAGTTAGCTGGAATTTCTTCACTAAATAATTCTAAAAAAAATTCTGCCATTTTATATTTGTGTATCGATCCAAATTGAAGCAACGGATTTCGTAATTTCTCTGATACGTCCAATATATTCTGCCCTCTGTACAACACTGATGGCTCCTCTTGCATCAAGTATATTAAATATATGACTTGCTTTTAAGCATTGATCATAAGCTGGGAGCGATATTTTTTTATTTATTAGTGATTTAGCCTCACTTTCGAACATATCAAATATTTTAAACAAATTTGAGGTATTAGCATGTTCAAAGTTATAAGCCGAAAATTCTTTCTCCGCTTGATGAAAAACTTCTCTATATTGAACATTTTCGTTATTCCAAATTAAATCATAAACATTATTTTTTTGTTGTGTGAACATACAAATTCTTTCTAAACCATAAGTAATTTCTACTGAAACAGGTTTACATTCAAAGCCAGCCATTTGTTGAAAATATGTAAATTGAGTTATTTCCATTCCATCACACCAAACTTCCCAACCAAGACCTGCTGCGCCTAAGGTTGGACTTTCCCAATCATCCTCAACAAATCTAATATCATGATTTTTATGATCAATACCAATTGTAGACAAACTATTTAAATAAAGTTTTTTAATATTTAATGGAGAAGGTTTAATTATAACTTGAAATTGATAATAGTGCTGAAGTCTATTAGGATTATCTCCATATCGTCCATCAGTCGGTCTTCTGGAAGGTTGCACATAAGCCGCTTTCCATGGTTTTGGTCCAAGTGACCTCAGAGTGGTAGCTGGATGAAAAGTTCCTGCTCCAACTTCCATGTCATATGGTTGTAAAATTATACAACTTTGTTTACTCCAATATTTTTGTAGATTTAAAATTGTATCCTGAAAAGTTTGAAATTTCGGTTTTTTTTTACTTTTTTTAAAGGCCATATTTTTGCCAAATAGACTTTTCTTCTAATATATTTGCGACCTGATCTACGTAATCGTTAGATGATGATAATTTCTTACTCAACCAACTTTTGGATTTTTCGAATTTTTTGATTATTACATCTTCTCCAAATTTTTCTCTCAACACCTGATTGGCATCACCTATTTCATCAATTAAACCGAGTTCTTTAGCTTTAGTTCCAGACCAAAACTCTCCAGAGAATAACTCAACTTCTGATTTCTTTAATTTTGCGCCTCTACTTTTTTCAACAACGTTAATGAAATCTTTATGCAAATCTAATTGTATATTTTTTAATCTTTCTATATCTTCTTTTTTTTCATCAAGAAACGGATCGAGAGTACTTTTATTTTTACCAGCAGTGTGAACTCTTCTTTCAACTCCAATTTTTTTAATTAACTCTGTAAAACCAAATGACGAATAAATTACACCTATAGATCCAATAATTGAACTAGAATTTGCATAAATTTCATCACCAGCACATGCAATCAAATAACCTCCAGATGCAGCAATATCCTCAGCAAAAACCATTACCTTTTTTTTATTTTTTTTCGCTTGTTGTCTAATAAAATTAAAAATCAAGTGTGATTGAACAGGTGATCCACCAGGAGAATTAATTGTTATAGCAACACATGGTGCTTTTTTTACAGAAAAAGCCTTTAAAATTATCTCTTCTTGACCTGAAAAATCTATACCTTGTTTAAATTTACCTACATTTCCGATAACACCAGTTAATTTAATATGAGGAATAGTTTTCTTCTTTTTAAAAATTGAGAGCATAATAAATCTTTATAAAATTTTTGTATTAATTTAAAGACACCTTATAATTGAAGATTTAGGTGCGTCAATTGATAAGTATCAAATGAAACTTATTACACTAATTTGCTCACAATATGGGAAGCGTAATACAACTTAAAAAACAAATTAATAACTCTTACTTTCAACTTAAAAACTCAGTTGAAAATAAGTTAATACAAGTTGAAGAAAAAATTAAATCAAAATTAGACAGTAATGTTGAGTTAGTCCAAAAAATGACAGATTATCATTTAAATACTGGTGGCAAAAGGTTAAGAGCCTTATTAACTTTAGGCTCATCAAAGTTGTGTGGTTATACAAAAGGTACCAGAGATATTAATTTAGCAGCTTGTGTGGAATTAATTCATGCTGCAACATTGATGCATGATGATGTTATAGATAATGGTTCAATTAGAAGAGGTAAAAAAACGCCAAATGCGATCTGGGGTAACCACTCTTCTGTTCTAGCCGGCGATTACCTTCTAAGTAGGTGTTTTGAAATGATGGTAGAAGATGGAAACATTGAAGTTTTAAAACTATTATCATCAACATCATCAATAATTGCTCAAGGTGAAATTTTACAACTCCAGCATAAAGGTGAAGTTGATATGCTTGAAGAAACTTATTTGAAAATAATTTCTTCAAAGACGGCTGAGTTATTTGCTGCTGCAACTAAAGTAGGAGCAATTTTACCAGAAATGAAAACTAAAGAGAAAGAGGCTTTAGAGTTTTATGGTAGAAATTTGGGTTTAACTTTTCAAATTGCCGATGACACTTTAGATTATAACTCAGAATTAAAACTATTTGGAAAAAATATTGGTCAAGACTTCTATGAGGGAAAAATTACGCTACCAATAATTCTTTTGTTCCAAAAAGCTAATAATGATGAAAAAGAAACTCTTAAAAAAACTTTTGCAAAAGAAGGAAGAAATCAGAATGATTTAAATTATACTTTATCCTTAATAAAAAAATACAATATTATTAATGGATGTTATCAAAAAGCTAAACATTACATTAATTTATCATCGAATTCATTATCAGTTTTTAAAGATTCCGAGGAAAAAGATATTCTTGAAAATTTAACATCTTTTAGTTTATCAAGAAACTTTTAGGGACTTAAAAGACTTTTTGTCCAATCATTATTTGCTGTCAATTTGTACTTTAGTCTTTCGTGTATTCTATTATCTCCATCTAGCCAGAATTCTATGCTTGTAGGTTTTAAATTCCAGCCAGACCAATGATTTGGTCTTGGAACATTATTTTGATCTTGGTATTTATTCTTAAATTTTTCTAATGATTTTATTAATTCCTCTCTATTGATTAATTCACTACTTTGTTTTGATGCCCAAGCTCCAATTCTACTTTCGTAGGCTCTAGAATTAAAATAATCGTCAGCTACCTCTTCCTCTACTTGGTTCAAAGTACCTACAATTCTAATTTGCCTTAACAAACTTTTCCAATGGAAACACATCGTTGCATTAGGGTTTTCTCTTATTTCGTTCCCTTTCTGACTATTAAGATTAGTATAAAAAACAAATCCATTTTTATCGTAACCTTTAAGTAACACCATCCTTACTGATGGAACACCTTGTTTTGTTGCAGTTCCCAGAGCTAAAGCATTTGGATCATTAATTTCATTCTTTTTTGCCTCTTCGTACCAACTTTCGAATAATTTAAATGGATCATCTATATCTAGAAAGCATTTATTAAGCCCTAGTGAGTTTTTTTCATTCATAATTTTAACAAAATAATTTATACAATATAGATAATGTCATTTAATACTTTTGGAAAGGTTTTTCGTTTCACAACATGGGGAGAGTCTCATGGTCCTGCAATCGGCTGTATAATTGATGGTTGTCCCCCACTAATAAACCTTAATGAACGAGATATTCAGATAGAACTTAACAAAAGAAAACCTGGTCAATCTAAATTTACAACTCAAAGAAAAGAGAGTGATAAAGTAGAGATACTTTCGGGGGTCTTTGAAGGCAAAACAACTGGAACTCCAATATCTTTAATTATTTATAACGAGGATATGCGCTCAAAAGACTACAATGATATTAAAAATAAATTCAGACCAGGTCATGCTGATTATACCTATTTTAAAAAGTATGGAATTAGAGATTATAGGGGTGGTGGAAGGTCTTCAGCAAGAGAAACTGCTTCAAGAGTTGCAGCAGGAGCTGTAGCAAAAAAAGTTTTGGAAAAAAAATTGGGAAAAAAATTTAAAATATCTGGTGCTGTTACACAACTTGGAATTCTTGGATGCGATACAAACAAGTGGGATGAAAAAATAATCTATAAAAATCCGTTTTTTTGTCCTGATAAATCAATGGTTAAAATGTGGGAAAAATATCTTTTAAGTATTAGAAAGGCAGGTTCATCTTGTGGTGCTATAATTGAAATTAGAGCTAATGGTATTCCGGCAGGACTGGGGGCACCAATTTACTCAAAACTAGACTCTGATATTGCATCTGCAATGATGAGTATTAATGCAGTAAAAGGTGTTAATATTGGTTCTGGAATGAATTCTGCTAAGTTATCAGGAGAAGAAAATTCAGATGAAATTTCACAATCGAAAAATAAATTAAAGTTTAATTCAAATAACGCAGGTGGAATTCTTGGTGGTATCTCTTCTGGTCAACAAATAATCGTTTCATTTGCTGTGAAGCCCACTTCATCAATTTTAAAAAGCAGAAAAACAATTAACAGATTTGGAAAAAATACTAGTATATCTGTTAAAGGACGGCATGACCCATGTGTTGGGATCAGGGCAGTTCCAGTAGGTGAAGCTATGCTATCATGTGTTTTGCTTGATCATTATTTATTGAATCAAGCTCAATGCGGATAAACAATTTATTTTTGTTTTTGTAAAATAATATTTGAATTTAATACATCTAAAATTTGTTCTTCAATAGAAATACTATCTAGATTTGCCAGTTTATACATATTGTCAGGTTTGTCTTGGTCAATAAAAATATCTGGAAATTTCATTGATCTAAATTTTAAATTTGAGTCCATTAATCCTTTTTTCGTTAAAAAATCAATTACATGAGAACCAAATCCACCAATTGATCCCTCTTCAATAGTTAAAATTGCCTCGTGCGTTGTTGCTAATTGCCATATCAAATTTTCATCTAATGGCTTGGCAAATCTCGCATCCACTATTGTAATGTTGATACCTTTTTTTTTTAAATTTTCTGATGCCTTTAGACTTTCACTTAATCTTGCACCAAAGTTTATTAAAGCTAACTTTTTACCCTCTTGAACAATTTTTGATTTACCAATCTCTATTTTTTCATTAATTGAGGGCAATACTGACCCAATACCAGTTCCTCTAGGATATCTGAATGCACAGGGTCTATCATTAATGTCAGTAGAGGTATTAATCATTCTAACCAACTCAGCCTCATCACTTGCGGCCATTACAATAAAATTTGGGAGTGTTGCTAAATAAGTCGTATCAAAACTACCTGCATGTGTAGGCCCATCAGCTCCAACTAATCCTGCTCTGTCTATTGCAAATCTCACAGGTAAACTCTGTATTGCAACATCATGAACAACTTGATCGTAAGCTCTTTGAAGAAATGTTGAGTAAATTGCTGCATAAGGTTTATAATTCTCAGTAGCTAAACCAGCAGCAAATGTAACAGCATGTTGTTCAGCAATACCAACATCATAAGTTCTATCTGGAAATTCTTTTCTAAAATTGCTTAATCCAGTTCCATCTGGCATAGCCGCAGTTATTGCTACTATTTTACTATCCTTTTTTGCGTGTTGTATCAGTGTATCAGCAAAAACTTTAGTATATGATGGTATTTTACTGGAACCTTTTTCCTGTTTTCCAGTCCTTACATTAAATTTAGATACTCCATGATAGTGATCTTTCGCTTCTTCAGCAAAAGAATAGCCTTTTCCTTTTTTTGTTTTGATGTGAATTAATATTGGACCTTGGTGTTTTGAGTCCCTCGCATTTCTTAATATTGGAATTAATGAAGAAAGGTCATGGCCATCTATAGGACCAATATAATAGAAACCTAATGAGCTAAATAAAGTACCGCCAGTTACAGCTGATCTTAATAAATCTTCAGCTTTACCTGCTTTTGCACTAAATCTTTTCGAAAATGCTGATGTAATTAATTTTATAGTTTCTCTTAAACTAAAATAGATTTTACCAGAAAAAATTTTTGCTAAATATGTTCCCATTGCTCCAACAGGTCTTGCAATTGACATATCGTTATCATTAAGTATCACAATCATTTTAGTCTTTGAAGCACCAGCGTTATTCATGGCTTCATAAGCCATACCTGCGCTTATTGCACCATCACCAATCACCGCTATAACATTCTCCGATTTCTTTGATAATTTATTTGCTTCTGCAATTCCTAGAGCTGATGAAATTGAGGTGGAGCTATGAGCAGCTCCGAAAGGATCATATTCACTTTCTAAACGCTTCGTAAATCCCGAGAGCCCTCCTCCTTGTCGAAGCGTTCTTATTTTATCTTTTCTACCTGTTAAAATTTTATGTGGATAACTTTGGTGTCCTACATCCCAAATTAATTTATCATTTGGTGTATTAAAAATATAATGTAGTGCAACGCTTAATTCTACTACACCTAAACTAGCACCCAAATGTCCTCCAGTGACTGATACTGCATCAATCATTTCCTCTCTTAATTCATCAGCAACCTTTTGCAGTTTTATTTCAGGAACTTTTTTTAAGTCTGATGGGAAATTAATTTGATCTAAAAATTCGAATTTTTTTTTCATTTATTCCTGTTCAAAATATAATTTAAGGTTTCAGATAAATTTTTAGATTTTGTTTTATACTTTTTCAATTTAGAATTAATTTTTAAAAATAATTTATTTGCGTATTTAATAGTATTTTTATTACCTAGTAAACTAATAAGAGTTGCTTTACCTTTTTTTTTATCTTTTCCTGTTTCTTTTCCTGCAGCTAAAGGGTTACCATTATAATCAATTAGATCATCAGCAACTTGAAATAGTAAACCTATATCGGCACCAATATTTTCAAAATTTTGAATATCTTTATTACTTTTGTTCTTTAATATTAATGGTGCTACACAACAAAAGCTAAAAAGCTTTCCAGTTTTTTTTGTTTCCATTTCAATTATTTTTTTTTTTGAGATTTTTTTATGTTCATAGTTAAGATCTAAATATTGACCACCAGCAATACCAAGATGTCCAGAGCATTCAGAAATTTTATTAATTAATCTATTTTTTGTTTTTTCATTAGCATGCAAATCTTTATGGCTCAAAATTTCAAACGCCATAGTTAAGAGTGAGTTTCCAGCAAGAACAGCTGTGGACTCTCCAAATTTAATATGAGTAGAAGGCTTACCTCGTCTTATTAAATCATTATCCATACATGGCAAATCATCATGAATGAGTGAATAAGCATGAATACATTCTACGGCAGCACCAATAATTATTAAAGATTTATAATTTAAATTGAATATTAAACCAACATCAACCAGTATTTTTGATCTTATTTTTTTGCCACCCGAAAATAATCCATATTGCATTGGAATAATCAGGTCTGATTTTTTTTGTTTTTTTATAAAGCTTTTTAAAAAAATATTTGTATCTTTAGCAATTTTATTTAGTTTTTTTTGCATTTATATTAAAGGTTATTTTAGATATTTTTTCTTTAGTCGTTTTGTTGATATCGATGACTTTTTTTTTAAATTTTTTTTCTATAATATTGTTAAGTTTTATTAAATCTTGATATTTTTCAATTGAATTTTGTAAATCTTTTTGATTTTCTAAATCCTCAATTATTTTATTAGCCTCAAGAGTTAATTCCTCAAGGGATGAGGGTTCATAATCATTTGGTAAATCTTTATCTTTCATATATTACTTCCAGATAATACATGAAAATGAATCTTGCAAATATTAAAAAAGCCAAAAAATTGCTCTTAAAAATGGAATGTATTGGGATACCTACAGAAACAGTTTATGGTTTAGCAGGTAATGCTTACTCAGACCTAGCTTGTCAAAAAATATATAAACTTAAAAAAAGACCGAAAAATAATCCTCTGATAGTTCATTATTTTAATATTCATAGATTAAAAAAAGATTGTCATCTGAACAATGACTTTATTAGGTTATATAAAAAATTTTGCCCTGGTCCCCTAACATTTATTCTTAATCTTAAAAAATCATCAAAAATTTCAAAAATAATTACTAATAAAAGGAATACATTAGCGGTACGATTTCCACGACACTCAGTTACAAGAAAATTACTAAAAATTTTGGAGTTTCCTTTGGCAGCTCCAAGTGCTAATCCCTCGTCTAGAGTTAGTGCTGTTACATCAGCTGATGTAAAAGAAGATTTTGGAAAAAAAATAAAGTATGTGCTTGAGGGTGGAAGATCGTCTATTGGAATAGAATCAACAATTATTGATCTTAGAGAGAAGCCTCAAATCTTAAGATTAGGAGGCTTAAACGTTTCAAATATTCAGAACATATTAAAAAAAAAAATATCTATAAATATTAACCCTGTAAAAATCTCCTCACCAGGACAATCTAAGCTTCATTACTCACCAGGTATACCTATCAGGCTTAATGCAAAGAATATTCGTATGGGTGAAGCATATTTGTTGATAAGAAAGAAAAAAATAAACAGATCAAATTATTATTTTTTATCAAAAAAAGGTAGCTTAAAAGAAGCTGCAAAAAATTTATATACTACTTTAAGAAAAATTAAAAAAAAGAGATATAGCTCTATTGCGGTATGTAAAATTCCTGATAAGGGATATGGTAAAACTATTAACGATAGATTATTAAGGGCATCAAGATTCAATGAAAAGACCACTTGAAGTAATAGGATTGTCAAAAGCTTACAATATAAAAGAAGTGGTAAAAGATGTTTCTTTTAAGCTAAATCAAAATGAGATTATAGGAATTCTTGGTCCTAATGGTTGTGGAAAAACTACCACAATAGCTATGATTTTAGGTTTATTGAAACCATCAAAAGGAAAAGTTTTGGTTAGTGGAGTCGAAATTGAAAATCAACGTGTAGATTTATTAGATCAACTAAACTTTATATCGCCTTACATAGAATTACCAAAAAAATTAACAGTAAGACAAAATTTGGAAGTTTATGGTAGACTTTATGATGTAAATAAACTTAAAACAAAAATTGACTATCTCACTGAAAAACTTAGACTTTATGAGTTTATAGATAAATTAACTGGAGATTTGTCATCGGGTCAAAAAAATCGAGTAAGTCTTGCAAAGTCAATAATTAATGATCCAAAAGTTTTGCTACTTGATGAACCAACAGCATCTCTTGATCCTGAGACAGGTGATTTTGTCAGGAGTTTTTTAGAGGAATATCAAAAAGAAAATAAAACCTCAATTCTACTAGCTTCACATAATATGGCAGAGGTAGAGAGGCTGTGTTCTTCCGTTTTAATGATGAATAAAGGATCGATTATTGACGAGGGTAAACCAGAAGAATTAATTAAGAAACATGGTAGGAAAAATATGGAAGAAGTTTTTTTAAAACTTACAAGGGAAAAAGTATGAACTATAATAAAATGTACGGTCTTTTCCTCAGACATTATTATTTAATTAAAAGTTCTTTGCCAAGAATTTTAGATTTAATTTATTGGCCAACAATTCAAATAATATTATGGGGTTTTATTTCAAAGTTTTTTTCAATACATAGTGACTACTATAGTAATACTCTAGGAGTAATTCTAACTTGTGCGATACTTTATGATATTCTTTTTAGATCAAGTATTAGTTTTAACATGCTATTTTTAGAAGAAATCTGGAGCAGAAATTTCACAAATTTATTTATAGCTCCCCTTAAACTTAAAGAAATAATTGTTTCGTTAATTTTTACTGCTTTGATAAGGACTTTAATAGGGTTGGTTCCTGCAATAATACTAACATCTCCACTATTTGGTGTATCAATTTTAAAATTAGGTTTGCCACTTTTATTTCTATTTCTAAGTTTATATCTTTTTGGAATAACGCTTGGTTTATTTGTAAGTTCAGGGCTAATCAGATTTGGTCCATCCTTTGAAAATATTGCGTGGTCGTCCTTGTTTTTATTAGCTCCTTTAGGATGCATTTATTATCCAATAGAAATTTTACCAGATTTATTTCAAGTCATTGCGAAGTGTTTACCACTAGTTTATATTTTTGATGAAACCAGAAATATACTTTTAAATGGGTCAATTGATTATATAAATTTAAAACAAGCATATTTGTTAAACTTAATCTATTTGATTATCGGAATATTTCTATTTTATTTGTCTTTTTTAAGAGCTCGAATTAAAGGAACATTAATAAATATGGGTGAATAATTGGTGCGCCTGCTAGGAGTTGAACCCAGAACCTCCTGATCCGAAGTCAGGCACTCTATCCAATTGAGCTACAGGCGCAAATAATATTAATATTATATTTTATGAAAAAAAACATTAGTTTTATAGTCGAGGAAAATGAAAAAAACTTGAGAGTTGATGTTTTAATCAATAGAAGAAATGAGTTAATTAGTAGAACAAGGATTAAAAATTTAATATTACGAGAAAAACTAAAGTTGAATAATGAAATTATTAAAAGTCCATCAAAAAAAGTCTCAGTTGGTGATTCAATAAAACTACAATTTCTAGAACCAAAAAAGGCATCTCTAAAACCATACAACTTTAAATTAGAAATAATTTATGAAGATAAGGATTTGCTAATAATCAATAAACCTGCTGGTATAATAATGCATCCAGGAGCTGGAAATCATGATAAAACAATTGTTAATGCATTAATGCAATATGATAAAAACTCCTTGTCAAATATTGGTGATGAGTTAAGACCTGGAATTGTTCATAGAATTGACAAGAATACATCTGGTTTAGTTGTAATTGCAAGAAACAACGAAACTCATGAAAATTTATCTAAACAATTTGGTAATCATACAATTATAAGAATTTACCAACTTTTAATATGGGGAAAACTAAGACCATCCTCCGGAAAGATTGAAACATTAATAACTCGTAGTTCAAAAAATAGACAACTTATGGCAGTAAGTAATTCTAAAGGTAAAAAAGCTATAACTAACTATAAAACCCTCGAAATTTTTGAAAATAAAAAAATACCAACCTTGAGTTTAGTTGAATGTAGACTAGAAACTGGAAGAACACATCAAATAAGAGTCCACATGAGTTATAAAGGTAACAGTCTAGTAGGTGATGATAAATATAAAAAAAAATATAAAAGATTAAAGAATGTTGATCCAGAAATTCAAAATTTAATTATTAATTTTAACCGACAATTTCTTCATGCAAAAACGTTAGGCTTTATACATCCAAGAACTAAAAAATCAGTAATTTTTTCCTCACTTTTGCCAAACGACCTAAATAATATTTTAAAAAAGCTTAGAAACACTGCAAAATAAAATATTGAAAATAAATTATAATTAATTAAATAAGCATCTTAATGAGTGCAACTTTTAGTAATAATCTACCAACTCTATCTAATGAAGGTGGTCTATCCGCATACTTAGAGCAAATTAAAAAATTTCCTATGTTGGCTGCTGAAGAAGAATATATGCTAGCAAAGAATTGGAAAACAACAGGCAATATTAAAGCTGCAGAAAAATTAGTTACTAGTCATTTAAGATTAGTTGCAAAGATTGCTATGGGATATAAAGGTTATGGTCTACCTGTTAATGAGATGATTTCAGAGGGAAATGTAGGCTTGATGCAAGCTGTAAAAAAATTTGAACCAGAGAAAGGTTTTAGATTGGCAACTTATGCAATGTGGTGGATAAAAGCTTCTATTCAAGAATATATCTTAAGATCATGGAGTCTAGTCAAAATTGGAACTACCACTGCACAAAAAAAATTATTTTTTAATTTAAAAAAGATTAAGAATCGAATTGCGCCAGAAACTGAAGGTGATTTAAAAGATGAACATGTAAATCATATCGCTAATAAACTCAATGTAAGTAGAGATGAAGTAGTTTCAATGAACCGAAGACTTTCTGGTAAAGAATTCTCTCTTAATGCTCAAGTAGGTGAGGATGGTGATGAATGGCAGGACTGGTTAGAAGACAAAGAGCTTGATCACGATTTAAAATATGCACATCATGAAGAAATGGAACAAAGAAAAGATTTATTAAAAAACTCGATTAAAGTTCTTAATGATAGAGAAAGGGAAATTTTATATTCAAGAAGGTTAAGTGATGATCCAACTACTCTAGAAGATTTGAGCAAAAAATATAAGATTAGTAGAGAAAGAGTAAGACAAATAGAAAACAAAGCGTTTGAAAAACTTCAAAAACATATGTTGCTTTTGGCTAAGTCAAAAAATCTATTACCTGCAAATTAAACCTCAAAAGGATTTTCAATTAAAATAGTATCATCCCTTTCTGGGCTAGTTGAAATACTCGATAATTTTGCACCAATAAAATTCTCTACTGAAAAAATGTACTTTTTTGCATTTTCAGGTAACTCCTCCATATTTTTTATACCACTTGTAGAAACTTTCCATCCTTGAAATGTTTTATAAATAGGTTTAATTTTTATTTGATCCTCTACAGCTGCAGGTAAATAATCTAATTTTCTACCATTTAGCTCGTAAGCAACACACATTTTGATTTCATCTAATTCATCTAAAACATCTAATTTTGTTAAAGCAATTGAGTCTATGCCTGAAATTTTAATTGTTTGTCTGACTAAAACACCGTCGAACCATCCACATCTTCTTTTTCTGCTAGTGACTGTTCCAAATTCTTTTCCCCGCGTACCCAATAATTCGCCAATCCCATCTGTTAGTTCTGTCGGGAACGGGCCTTCTCCAACTCTTGTTGTATATGCTTTTGTAATTCCAAGAACATAATTTATCGAATTAAGTCCACAACCTGTTCCCGTAGCAGCACTTGATGCAACAGTATTTGAAGAAGTCACAAAAGGATAAGTTCCGTGATCAACATCAAGTAAAATACCCTGAGCACCCTCAAATAAAATTTTTTTTTTTTGTTTTTTGTATTTATCTATTTTGAGCCACACTGGCTGTGAAAATTTTAATATTTTAGGGGCTATTTTTAGTAAATCAGATTTAAGCTGATCCTTTTGAAAAATTTTTTTTCCTAAACCTTTTCTAATTGCATTATGATGAACTAATACCGACTCAAGTCTTTGATCTAAATTTTTTTCAGATCTTAAATCCATAACCCTTATTGATCTTCTTCCAACTTTGTCCTCATATGCAGGCCCAATTCCTCTTCTGGTTGTCCCTATCTTACTCTTGCCAGCTGCATCTTCTCTAATTTCATCAATTTCTCGATGAAAAGGCAAAATTAAATTTGCAGATTCTGAAATAATAAAGTTATCTGTATTAACTTCTACACCTTTAGATTTTATTTCTTGAATTTCCTCCAATAAGGCCCATGGATCCACAACAACACCATTACCAATTATTGATATTTTACCTTTTCTAACTATACCTGATGGTAATAATCTTAGTTTATAAGTTACACCATCAATTACAAGAGTATGTCCAGCATTGTGGCCTCCCTGGAATCTTATTACAATATCAGCTTGTTCAGATAACCAATCAACAATTTTTCCCTTACCTTCATCACCCCATTGAGATCCTACAACGACTATATTCTTCATTATATAAATTTCTTATCTACTTTTAAAGAAATGAGATGGTTAATGGGGCCATGACCTTTTCCATATTTTGGGTTAAATTTAATTGCTGAATTTACATACTTAATACCAAGCTCACAAGATTTCTTTACTGTTTTTCCACACGATATAAAAGTTGTTACAGCACTAGATAAGGTACAACCTGTGCCATGAGTATTTTTAGTTTTATAACGCTTACTATCAAAAATTTTTATATCTTTTTTGTTTATAAAAATATCTCTAACATTTCTGTTTTTTAAATGCCCACCCTTAATCAGTACATTTTTAGCTCCTAATCCTATAAGTTTATTAGCGGCATAAATCATGTCTTCGTTATTCAAAATTTTTGTTGTTGTCAAAATTTCTGCTTCTGGAATATTAGGAGTTATTAATGACACTTTTTTAATTAATTTCAATTTTAACAATTGAATTGCTTTACTGTCTATCAATTTAGCTCCGCCTTTTGCAACCATTACCGGATCTAGAATGATTTTTTTTATTTTGATTAAATCTAAAGCCTTTAAAACTGATCTTATAACTTTGGGAGAGTGCAGCATCCCTATTTTAATCGCGTCAGGTCTTATATCTTTACATGTAAAAATAATTTGATTAAAAATTTCTCTTGGATCTATTCCTACAATTGATTTTACACCTATAGTGTTCTGTATTGTAACTGCAGTAATAGCTGTCATAGCATAAGATCCAAGGGCGGTAACAGTTTTTATATCAGCTTGAATACCCGCTCCTCCAGATGAGTCTGATCCTGCAATTATTAAAATTTTTGAGTTTGGCTTCAATTTATTTTATTTTTTTTGATATAATACTAACACATTTAGTTAAAAGTATTTTATTTTCACTTTCTACCATAACTCTTATTTTAGACTCAGTCCCTGATTTTCTGACCAAAATTCTTCCTTTGTCCTTAATTAATTTTTCCGCAAATTTTATGGTTTTTTTTAATTCTGGTCTATTAATAATATTCTTATCTTTGACATTAATATTTTTTAAAAGCTGTGGTGTTTTTTCAAATTTATCGAAAAAATCACTTGCCTTTTTTCCCTTCCTTAGAGCAAAAAGAGCTTCTAGAGCCACAAGCAAACCATCTCCTGTAGTAGCAAATTTACCCAAAATTATGTGACCTGATTGCTCACCACCAAGATTGAATCTATATTTTTGCATTTTTTCCTTAACATATCTGTCGCCAACATTTGCCCTAATAAACTTTATTCCCTTTGATTTAAAATATTTTTCTAAGCCATAGTTAGACATTAAAGTACCAACTACACCTCCTTTTAACATTTTTTTATTTTTCCATCTCGTTGCTAAAGCAGCTATAATTTGATCACCATCTATTATATTACTTTTCTCATCACACATTATAACTCTATCAGCATCTCCATCTAAAGATATGCCAATATGAGCTTTATATTTTTTAACAGCTGATCTAATTTTTCCAGGAAAAGTTGAACCACAACTTTGGTTTATATTTAAACCATTTGGATTTACACCGATTGGTATAACTTTAGCTCCAAGTGATTTTAGTAACTCAGGGCCTGCTTTATAACCAGCACCATTAGCACAATCAATAACAATTCTTAATCCCTTTAGATTAAACTCTTTTGTAAAATTTTTTTTTAATATTTTAATGTATTTTTTTGTGCCAGTTTCCAATCTTTTAACTCGTCCTAATTTTTTAGGTTGAGAAAGATATTTTGAAATTTTTTTATCTATAAGACACTCAATTTTTTTTTCAATTTTATCTGACAATTTCATTCCATCAGGACCAAATAACTTTAGGCCATTGTCATAGTGTGGGTTATGGGAAGCTGTAATCATTATTCCCATATTAGCTTTCATTTCTTTTGTGAGCATAGCCAATCCATTTGTCGGTAAAGGCCCAAAGGTATAAACATGCATACCGGCCGATGCTAATCCTGAAACAAGGGCAGGTTCAAGTGTATAACCAGATAATCTGGTATCTTTAGCTATTATAGCTATTTGTCTCTTTTTTTTTTGAGATTTAAAATAAATTCCACTTGCAAGTCCGAATTTAAAAAACATGTCTCCATTTATATATTTACTGTTAACAGCTCCTCTTATACCATCAGTTCCAAAGTATTTATTTGTCATTAATTTTTAATTAGCTCACTAAAAACCTTAACTCCTTGAATTATTTCATTCACATCATGAATTCTAAGTATATGTATGCCTTGCATCATCAAAAATATTGAGGATGCCATTGTTCCACCAATTCTAGTACTACTGTCATTTTTTTTACATATTTCTTTAATAAATCTTTTCCTAGAATTTCCTACGAGTATAGGAAAACCTAATGAATGGAAAATGGAAATTCCTCTAATTAGATTCATATTATGTTTCAAATTTTTTCCAAATCCAATTCCAGGATCTAAAATTATATTATTATGCTTAATACCCTTGGATCTTATTAACTTAATCTTCTGTTCAAAAAAATCGTAAATATCTAATAACTCATTTTTATAATAAGGGTTTTTTTGCATATTCTCTGGTATCCCTATTGAATGTTGTATTACAAAAGGAATTTTATTTTTTTTTAAAACTGTCAAAGTTTGAGGATCGTAGTTTAATCCAGAAACATCATTTATTAACTTTACTCCTAATTCAATCCCACTTTGCATAATTTTTGATTTTCTTGTGTCTATAGAAATTGGTATTTTTTTTACAATTAATTTTAGAATCTTATTAATTCTATTCCACTCATTTTTTTCTTTAACGGGTATCGACCCTGGTCTGGTCGACTCTCCACCGACATCAATTAAATTTGCACCTTTTTTATACAAATTTATCGCGTGTGCTATACCCTTTTTTCTTGTGTTAAATTTTCCTCCATCTGAAAAACTGTCAGGAGTTAAATTTAATACCCCTAATATATTTGGAACCTTTTTAAAATTTAAGTTTGCAAAGTTTCTTTTTTTTGAATTAATTTTTTTTAAATCAGAATTTACTTTTTTCCTTAAGTTTTTTGGTAAATTTTTGATCTGGTTTATGGAAATTTTTTTTTTCGATTTTCTAGTTATGATTTCTACATGATCAAAAGATATTTCATTTATTTGATGTAAGGATATTGATTTCTTTTTCTTAACTAATTCTTTTGAGAAATTACCGTAGTAGAAATTACACGCTCTAGTGTAATATCTCGTCATTATTTATTAATGGACAATTTTTGGTTTCAAACCCATTGCACCTAAGGCAGAACTCTTATCATCTTCGTCCTCTGGTTTTTCTGATATTCTATCTTTCGGATAAACATTTTTATTAATTATGTTCTCAATTTCCTCTCCACTCAAAGTTTCGTAAGTTATTAGTGCTTTAGCGATTTTGTGTAAATCATCTGTTTTTTCAGTTAATATTTTTTTTGCCTGATTGTATCCCTCATCTACAAGCTTTCTTATTTCTTTATCAATTTTTTGCGCGACTGCCTCAGATACTGATTGTGTCTGTGTCACTGATCTACCTAAAAATACCTCTTCCTGATTTTCACCATATTCAACGGGTCCCATCTCCTCGCTCATGCCGTACTTTGTTACCATGGCTCTAGCAAGTTGAGTTGCCTGATTTATATCAGATCCTGTACCTCCGCCAGCACCTGTAGTAATGTCATCTTTTCCAAAAATTAGTTCTTCTGCTACTCTACCTCCAAAACATACTGCCAACCTGGCTTTAAGATATTTGATGGAATATCCATGTTTGTCTCTCTCAGGCAGATTCATTACCATACCAAGGGCTCTTCCTCTTGGTATAATTGTTGCTTTGTGAATTGGATCATAACTTGGCATATTAAAAGAGACTAAAGCATGTCCACCTTCATGATAGGCTGTAAGTTTTTTCTCATCCTCAGTCATGACCATTGATCTTCTTTCTGCTCCCATCATTACTTTATCTTTTGCTTCCTCAAATTCCATTAAAGTAACAATTCTTTTATTTTTTCTTGCTGCTAATAATGCTGCCTCATTAACAAGATTAGCTAGATCAGCTCCTGAGAAACCTGGGGTACCTCTTGCGATAGTTCTTAAATTTACATCTGGAGCCATTTTAATTTTTTTCACGTGTACTTTTAAAATTTTTTCTCTACCTATTATATCTGGATTTGAAACGACAACTTGCCTATCAAATCTACCCGGTCTTAATAAAGCTGGGTCTAAAACATCCGGTCTATTAGTTGCAGCTATTATGATAACACCCTCATTTGTATCAAAACCATCCATTTCTACCAAAAGCTGATTAAGTGTTTGTTCTCTTTCATCGTTTCCTCCACCTAGGCCTGCTCCACGACTTCTACCAACAGCATCGATTTCATCAATAAAAATTATACATGGAGAATTTTTTTTACCTTGATCAAACATATCTCTTACTCTAGATGCACCAACTCCTACAAACATTTCGACAAAATCAGAACCTGATATAGTGAAAAATGGCACCCCTGCTTCGCCCGCAATAGCTCTTGCAAGTAAAGTTTTTCCTGTACCAGGCGGACCCACTAACAAAGCACCTCTGGGAATTTTCCCGCCAAGTCTACTAAATCTTTTTGGATCTTTTAAGAATTCTACAATTTCCTCAACTTCTTCTTTAGCTTCCTCTACTCCTGCAACATCATTGAAAGTTACTTTTCCCTTAAGCTCGTTCATCATTTTTGCTTTTGATCTACCAAAACCCATAGCTCCGCCTTTACCGCCTTGCATTTGTCTCATAAAGAAAATCCATACTGCAATTAACAACAGCATTGGAAACCAGGAAAGTAACACTCCAAACAATGATGGCATTTTTTCCTCTATAGGGGCTGCAGAAATACTTACACCTTTTTCAGAAAGTTTCTCTATTAAGTTTGGATCATTTGGTGAATATGTTGTGAAATTATTTCCGTTTGAGTAGGTACCTTTTATATTGTTACCTTGAATATCTACTTTAACAACTTCTCCATTATCAACAGCTGTCAAAAATTCTGAAAATATTACTTTATTGTCTCCTCGAATGTTTGCTTGAGGATTCTTGAACATGTTATAAAGACCTATAGTCAAAAAAACTATGACGGCCCACATAGCTATATTTTTGAAATTCATCCTATTAAAATAAGAATTATTTAAGATTTAACAAGTGGCAATTTTGGCTAATATTAGGAAAAGTTAATGTTCTTTTGATATAATGACTGTTTGGTTAACCTTTTCGACCAAACAACTACCCAATGTGCTCTTAGAAAACGAGCTATTTTGAATGTCTTTAATGATTTTGTCAATTTTTTTTCCTCTTACAGAATAATATTTTTTGCTCACAAAATTTAAAGAATCAGACAACGATCTAAATACTATTTCGTGAGGTTGTTTAAAAAATCTGTCATTTAAAATTAGATGTTTTTTGGTGTGTGAAAAAAAGGAATTATTTTCTAAATTTTTTTTAACATAATAATTAACAACATCATTTGTCTTTTTTAAATTTTCAATTGTTTTAAAAAATTTTTTTTGATTTAAACCGTCTTTTTTGAGCCCATTCAAAAGTTTTCTTATTCTCACCCTCTGAAATTTTTCATCATTATTTGACGGATCTTTAACATAAAAATCAAAAACTTTTTCGGAAATAAAGACTAAATTATCTTTTTTTTGATTTATTAAAGGTCTTAAAATTGTAACATTTTGTAATTTAGTTTTTTTACCCAATGAAATTAAACCTTTTAATCCACTCCCCCTAAGAATTCTGATAAAAAAATTTTCGAATAGGTCCTCTTGATGGTGTCCCAGTAATATATGTGTTATCCCATGCTTTTTACATTTAGAAAGCAAAAGTTCAAATCTTTTTGTCCTTGCAACTGATTGAATATTGTTAGTAGGCTTTTTCCCTTGCCAATATAAAATTTCAGTATTTATCTGAAATTTATTAAGTATTTTTTTTACATATTTTGCCTCAATAGTAGACTCTGATCTTAATTTATGATCAATAATATAAAACTTAACTTTAAGTTTTTTTTTAATCGAATAAATTTTTGAAAGAAAAGCTAATGCAAGACTATCTGGACCCCCAGATACAGCAACTATAAAATTTTCATTAATACTAACAGCCTTTGCAAATTCTTTATAAATTTGACAAATTTTTTCATTGTTTAATTTATTTTTTAGGACTTTAGGAATTTTGATTTTTGCACTCAAATTTTTGAGACTCATATTTAGCTTTTTGTATTACAGACTGGTTTGCATCAGGATATTGTTTTTCAACACCATTAATCATTTTGCAACCTTGATCCTTTTCTCCTATCTGAACCATTGATACACCTAACTTTAATAAGTTTACAGGAGCTTTTTCGCCTTTTGGGTATTTTTGGTATCCTTCTAAATACGCAGATGCTGCATCGGTATAAAGTTGTCTTATTCTAAAAGTTTCTGCATACCAATATTGTGCATTGCCAGCAAGTTTATGCTCTGGGTTTGTTTGTACAAATTCTCTAAAAGCTCTTTCTGCTGTAGAGTAGTCTCCAACCTTTAAAAAGCTTGTTGCAAATTCATATTGATTTTCTGGCGCCTCGCTTGGAAGGATTTTTTCTTCAGCTTGAAAAGTCTCTGTAATTACTGTTGCAGTTGTGTCTATCGATTGTGTTTGTTGAACTATTTCATTAGTATTCGTGTCTTTATAAGATATTGAGCCAAGATCCTGTGGTTGTGAGCTACCAGGTAAAATCTTATCTTTAGAGTTTTGAGCTAAAGTCCTTTCATCATCGTTAGTAATCGAAGCATTCTCTAAATCCTGAAATCTTATTTGATTATCTGCTTGGACTTTTGATAATCTATTTGATAGTTTATCAATTTTAAAGTTTATTTCTTCAAATCTGTTCGTTAGATTCTGAAATTGAGTTTCAATTTCTGTAAGTTTTAATAAATGTCTTGTTAATACGTCTTCTGAATTAGGGTCTAAGGATATATCTGTATTATTCATTTCATTATTTAAAATTGTTGATCCTGAATAGACTGCCCTTTCAAGTGTTTTAATATCTTTTTGTAACTGTTCTACAGTTTCATAAATATTATGATTGTCTGCTATTAAATGCGAAGGAAGGAAAAGATAAGTTACAAATAAAACCCCAACTTTTATTTTTTTAAAGAACATTCTCATTATTAAGGTTATTCTTAAAATAATGGCAAAAAAAAGACCCTCAAACATTACATGTCCGAGGGTCTTAAATTAAAAAAACTAGTTTGCTTTAACTGTTACAGATCTTCTGTTTTTTGACCAAGCTAAAGGATTTGATCCTGAGTCAACTGGCCTTTCTTTTCCATAACTTAAAACTGATATTCTGTTCGAAGAGATACCATATGTCATCAAGTAGTCTTTAGCAGCATTCGCTCTTCTTTCACCTAGTGCTAAGTTGTACTCTCTTGTTCCTCTTTCATCTGCATGACCTTCAAGTACAACTGTAATTTTTGAATTTTTTCTCAAGTATGAAGCTTGTTTTCTTAAAGTTTCTCTTGACGCTGTAGTCAAGACTGACTCATTTGTTGCAAAAAATACCCTATCAGGAACTCCCGACGCTAAATACTCAACTGTGTCTGTACCAGTATAAACATCTCCTTGCATTTGTCCTGTAGTTTTTTTTGATGTTGCACAAGCAGACAGTGCAAAACAAGCAAAAATTATTAATAAAGTGTTTTTAAGAATTTTGTTTATTTTCATTATTGCTCCTTGATCAATGTTACTTATTATTGACTTTTTCACAACTAGATAGATGTTTCAAGTTAAAAAATCAAGATAATTTAAGTTAATTGCTTAATAATGATGACCATGATGGGTCAGAGGCGTCTGTAGGGGTTTTTACCATCCTCTCATTATAGCCTGTCAAATCAATGGACCATAATTTGGCAGAAAATCCCTCCCCTTTATCATCTGTTTTAGTCTCTCTATAAAATATTAAAACTCTTCCATTAGGTGACCAAGATGGAGCTTCTTGGTAAAAATTTTCAGTCAAAAGTCTTTCTCCGCTACCATCTGTTCTCATAACACCAATATAAAATTTACCCTTATGAAGTTTTGTAAATGCTATTAAGTCACCTCTAGGTGACCAAACAGGAGTTCCATATAGACCTTTACCAAATGAAATTCTTTTAACTTTGCTTCCATCACTTTTCATTACATAAATTTGCTGATAACCACTTCTATCAGAATTAAAGCAAATAAATTTACCATCTGGAGAAAAAGAGGGAGATGTATCAATTGAAGGATGATTGGTAATTTTTTCTACAATACGATTTTCTAAATCCATAGTATAAATTTCTGAATTCCCATCTTTTGCAAAACTCATGATAATTTTTTTTCCGTCTGGAGAAAAACGTGGGGCAAAGGTCATACCAGGAAAATCACCTACGACCTCCTGCGTGCCCGTCTCAATATCTAAAAGATACACTCTAGGTAAATTTCTAAAATAAGAAAGATACGTTACCATTTGACTTGTTGGGTTAAACCTAGGTGTCAAAACTAGCTCATTTCCTAAAGTTAAAAATTTATTATTTGCACCATCTTGATCCATTATTGCTAATTTTTTAATACGTTTAGTTTTTGGACCCTCTTCTGCAACATAAATTATTCTTGTATCGAAATAGCCCTTTTCTCCAGTCAATCTCTGATAAACTTTATCGGTTATAATGTGTCCAACTCTTCTCCAATTTGTCGGTACAGTTGTGAATGCTAGTGCAACCATTTCTTTTCCAGCTAGAACGTCCCAAAGTCTAAATTCAACTCTTAACTTTTCACCTATATAGCTTACTTTTCCTGTAATTAATGCCTGTGCCTTAATTAAATTCCAATCCTCAAATCTTGGTTTTAGATTTGCAATATCAGGTGCTTGTAAAAATGCATCTTTATTTAATGGATTAAAAAGTCCAGAAGTTTTTAAATTTACCTCAATTATCTTTGAAATTTCATCACCAATATTTTTCTTTTTTAAAATTTTCTCAAAATTCTGCCTTGAACTTTCATCAATCGATAAAGGCGAAACTGCTATTGGAAGAGGATCTAGATTTCCTCGAGTGATGTCGACTTCGATTAGACCAAAACTTTTGGATGGTATCAAAATCAAAAAAATGATTATCTTCATAAAAATTCTCATAGATTTATATTATCCCTCTAACATTTCTCTTGCATCAAAGTTAAGTTGTAATTCTTTCCATCTTTCATAACCTGTGGTTGGAACTCTTAGTGGTTGACATAGTTTTATTGCCCTAAGTGCACTTTCTGCCAATACCTTATAAAAACCTTGTCCTGGCCTATTCATTCTTGCATGGTCTATAATTTCTGATTTAGCTACTGTGCCATCTTGTTTCAATTGCAATTTAATTCTTACTAACAAATTCTCATTGTAGGGTAGACCTAAAGGTATACTCCAGCATCCAAATATTTGTGCCTTTAGCGCATCCTCCTCGCTTAAAGATAAACCTGCATTCTCAACATTTTTTTTTTGATCTTGAGTAACTTTATCATTTTTCTTTGTTGTTTCAGCTGTTTCCTCTTTTGATTTATCAATTAAAGCTGCAATGTTATTTGGATCAAAAAGCTCATCTTTTTCAAACTCAGAAACTTGTTTGACTTCATTATCAACTACTTCAGGATTTTGCTTATCTTCTTTAAGCTCTTTTTCTCTTTTTACTAGATCATCTGGCATCGGAACAGAATCAGGTTTAATTTTTTTTACTTTTTTAGGTGGAGCCTGATCTGATACCAACTTTTTCTCTTTTTTTTTTACTTTCTCTATAATTTTTTCTGCTTTAGGGGCAAATGGTATATAAGTTTTGTCAGTAATTTGTATTAGTTCAATAGATACAATCGGAGGTAGATCAATAGGTTTTTTTGTTAAAAATGGTAAACTCATGGCTGTTAAAAATATGAATACTGCGTGTAAAACAGAAGATATAATTACACTTCTATTCAATTCTTACCTTTCTTTATATGGCTCTGAAATCAAAGCTACTTTTGTAAAACCTGATCCAGATAATAGACCCATTATTTCCAGCACTCTACCGTAATTAATGGTTTTGTCACCTCTAACATAAATTCTAGTATCAGTTCTATTTTTTGAGACTGCTAACACTTTTGCAATTATTTTCTCATATTCCACTTTTGATTCTTGTATAAAAATTTCACCTTTTGAATTAATTGATAAAGTCAAAGGTTCGGCTTCCTCAGGAAGCGAGTCAGCAGAACTTTCGGGTAAATCAACTTGTACTCCAACTGTTAGCAAAGGTGCAGTTACCATAAAGATTATCAAAAGCACCAACATTACATCAACAAAAGGTGTTACATTTATTTCACTCATAGGTTCTTTTGATGAGCGATTTAATTTAAATGCCATTACTTAAATTATTGTTAAAAATCTCTTAGAAAAATTTTCTAATCTTTGAGAATACCTAATTGAGTCGTTATTAAACTTGTTGTAAGCAACTACTGCTGGTATGGCAGCTAACAAACCTAAAGCGGTTGCAAAAAGAGCTTCAGCAATTCCAGGTGCAACAATTGCTAAACTTGTGTTCCTAGAAATGGCAATCGATTGAAATGAATTCATTATTCCCCAAACAGTTCCAAAAAGACCTATAAATGGTGCGGTAGAACCCACAGTGGCTAAAAAAGTGAAACCTCTTCCAATTTTAGTCATTTGTTTATCAATTCCAGTTTCAAGTAGTGTTGTCATCTTGCTGTTCAAATCTGTTTTAGATCTTCGTTTAAGCAAGTTTTGCATTGCGTCTTTAAAAAGTAAAGCCATTGGATCTTCAGTGCTTGCAGGAAGATTATTATAGAAAGTTTCTGCTGACTTTGAATTCCAAAACTTATTTTCAAAATCCTCAGTTGACTTATTTATTTTTTTAAAAAGTCTAACTTTTTCAATTATTACAGCCCATGAATAAATTGAACAGATAATAAGTATCAAAATAACTAATTTAACTACTACGTCAGCTCTTATGAACAAATTCATTAATGAAAAATCAGCACTTGAGGCAAGTCCAACTGCTTGAGATGATATATCAGCTTCCATAAAAGTTGCTTCTGTCACTTAAATGTGTCATGATTTTGACTTATTTGTTAAGATTTATTCCTCAATTTTATAAGTTTCATAATAAAAACTAGCAATTAATATAGCATCTGCCTTATTTGAATCTTTCTTTTTTGACAGCTGTGATGAAAAATTTGGAAATATCTCGATAGCTCTAGTTCTACTAGCATCTTTTTCAGAATTAATTAAATTATAATACTTTTTCCATTTTGCTGGTCTAACAAAAAACATCGGTAGCCTCATTGCAGAGCAAACTCCTTTTAAGATCCCAAAAGACTGACCAAAATTAAACATACTCGTTACTCCTTGCCCCGGCATAGCAGTAACATGCTCTATCACTACTCTTGTTCTTGTGTCAGAGTTAGTATTAATTCTTTTAATAATTTCATTATAAATTTGTGCACCATTGACTTGTTTTTTATTTTTTTTTCCTTCATTCATGATTGGCATTTCAATAACATCTAAGATTTTTCCATCCTTAAAAAAACAAATTGAGCCAGAAACGCCTGGATCTATACCTATTATCAACATAACTTAATCTAAAAACTCTGCATTAGAATATACATTTTGAACATCATCATCATCCTCCAATGAAACAAAAAAATTTATTAAAATTTCATGTTTTTCTTTTGAAATTTTTATATTGTTTAGTGGTACCCACTCTATTTCAGTTGATATAAAATTACTAATTCTATTCTCCAGCGCCTTTTTAACGTTATATATATCACTTACTGAACATTGAATTTCATGTACTTCGTTATTTGATTTACATTCATCTGCACCAGACTCTATGGCTAATTCTAAAATTTTTTCTTCCGAAATTTCTTTTTTATCAATCTTTATCACCCCTAACTGATTAAAATTATGAGATGCCGAGCCTTGTGTTCCAAGGTTACCTCCAGCTTTTTGAAAAATAGTCCTAATATTAGATGCTGTCCTATTTTTGTTATCTGTTAATGTCTCCACAATAACAGCAACTTTATCTGGTCCGAACCCCTCATATCTCAAACTTTCAAAATTTGAACCATTAGTTGTTGATGATTTATTTATAGCCCGCTCAATATTATCTTTTGGCATATTTGCAGATCTTGCAGCTTGAATTGCCGATCTTAACCTTGAATTCATAGCAGGATCTTTGTCTCCCAATCTTGCGGCAACTGTTATTTCTTTTGATAACTTAGAAAATATCTTAGATCTCTCTTTATCTGCCTTTCCTTTTTTATGCTTTATACCTGCCCAATGAGAATGTCCCGCCATAAATTAACAATTCTTTAATTGTTCTCCAAATATATAACTTTCTACTTTTTTAGCTAAACCTGTTTCTAGATTACACTCAACAATAACACCACATAACGTGGCGTCGCCATTTGCTGGGAAATGTTTGATAGATTTTTTTTTCATAAATTTATTAATTGAATTTTCTTTATTCATCCCAATTACTGAGTCATAATCGCCACACATTCCTGCATCAGTTTGATAAGCAGTCCCTTTTTTTAGAATTCTTGTATCATTAGTTGGTATATGAGTATGAGTTCCCACTACAAGTGATGCTTTTCCATCAAAGTAATGTCCAATTGCATTTTTTTCACTTGTAATTTCTCCATGAAAATCAACAACTAAAAAATCAAAATCTTCCTTTAATTTAAATTCATTAAGAAATTGATTAGCAATCTCAAAGACATCATTACTTTTTTTCATAAAAACGTTTCCCATTAAATTTAAAACTCCAATTTTAGAATTATTAGAAGTGGTAAAGATTTCAAATCCTTTTCCTGGAGATGGTTCAAAAAAATTTTTTGGTCTTAACAATCTTTTTTCATTTTCAATAAAGTTCATTATTTCTTTTTGATCCCAAATGTGATTTCCAGTCGTAATTACATCAACTCCACTAGAAAAGAATTTTTCACAAATTTTTTTTGTGAGACCGACTCCACTTTCATCAGCATTTTCACCATTGACTATTACAAAATCAATCTTTTTCTGTTTTTTTTGAGAGGGAAGATTTTTAGTTAATTTTGCACAGCCCGAACTACCTACGACATCACCTAAAAACAATATTCTCATTCTATAATATTTTTTTCGGTTACTATAAAATCTAGTTCTATATCATATTTATTAATAGGTATTTTTTTTACTCTTTGAAATAAATATGCCAATCCAACAAGAAGAGGTTTTTTTCTTTTTTTAACTCTCTGAATATATCTGTCGTAATAGCCACCTCCATAACCAACTCTATTCAAGTTTTTATCAAAACTTAACAAAGGAATTAATAGTATATCTGGAAATTTTACTTTACCAGTGCTCGGCTCTGGTATGCCAAATTTATTAATAACTAGAGGTTCTTTAAAACTCCATTGAATAAAATCCATTTGAAAATTATTTTTTATTTTTGGCAAACAAATAATATAACTTTTTTTTTCTAATTTTTTTAAGATTTGAATACAATCAATTTCATTATTGTAAGGATAGTATCCACCAATAATCTTTCCTTTTATTCCCTTTTTTTTTAGAACTTTTATAATATCTTTAAAATTAATTATATAGCCTTTTTGCGATTTGCTTTCTCTAAGCTTTAAAAATTTTTTTCTTATTTGAGATTTTTTCACAAAATTTTAAGATAACTTTTCTAAGTTTGCTTTTTCTATAAAATTGGAAATTTCATTCGTTGCCTCATCAATCAATTTCTCATAACTTTGATAGCTTAAATCAATTTCATTTTTTAAATGTAAATGCTTTAGATTTAATTTATTTATTTCATCTTCTTTCTTATCTTTATATTCATAAATTAAAGATTTGAGTTCCTTAAACTTATTAGATAAATTGTTTAATTCAATTTTTTTTTGTTCTACCTTTTTTTTAGTTTCATAATATTCGTCCATGATTTTAACAGCAGTAATTAATAAAAGTTTATTTTCACCTAAATTTCCAAGATCATTTTTGAGATTATTAAACTTTTGATTGATTTGAATCAGTAATTCCTCTAATTGCTCCTCTTGCCCATCTTCACAAGAAAGTAAGAATTCCTTTCCATTAAATTTAATGCTTACGTTGGCCATTTATCAATTTCATCTAATAAAATATCTGTTTCTTGATTTAATTCATCTATTTTTTCAGAAAATTTTAATTGTTTTTTTTTTTCAATTTTTTCCTGGTTTTTAAATTCATCTAATTTTTTAGTTAATTCCTCATGTTCAATAATTAAAGATGCATATTTTTTCTCTAATTCTTGCTTTTCAATTTCTAATTGATTTTTTTGCGCTGCAAGATTTTCCATATTATTTTTTAATTCAGGATTATTGAGATTTAATTTTTTTAAATTTGCTAATGCTTGATTTAATTTTTTTTCTTTTTCGCTAAAAAAATTCATATATAACAACTATAATATTAAATAGAATCTTCTTAGTCTAGACAGGATAATTTTGAGTAAACAATACAGGGAATTAGCTAATTGTATCAGATTTTTATCTATTGATGCAGTCCAAAAAGCAAGCTCGGGACACCCAGGGATGCCGATGGGCATGGCTGATGTAGTGACTGTTTTATTTAAAGATTTTTTAAATTTTAATCCAGGTAATCCTAGCTGGATAAATAGAGATAGATTTATCCTCTCTGCAGGACATGGGTCTATGCTGCTCTATTCGTTGCTTTACCTAACCGGCTATAAAAGTGTTTCCTTGAACGACATTAAAAATTTTAGACAAATTAACTCTATTTGTGCTGGTCATCCTGAATATCACCCTAACAGTGGCATAGAAACCACAACAGGTCCATTAGGTCAAGGAATATCTAATGCAGTGGGTTTTGCAATCTCAGAAGAAATTTTAAAAAAACAAAAAGGAAAAAAAATTATTAATCACAAAACTTATGTTCTAGCTGGAGATGGATGTTTAATGGAGGGGATAAGTCATGAGGCGTTAAGTCTTGCAGGACACCTTAGGCTAAAAAATCTTATTTTACTTTTCGATAATAATTCAATTTCAATTGATGGTCCAACGAACCTAGCAGTTTCAGATGATTATGAAAAAAGATTCAAAAGCTATGGTTGGGATTACTTAAAAATTGATGGTCATAATTTTAAAGAAATAACAAAGGCTCTTCAAAAAGCACAAAAATCAAAAAAACCTATAGCAATCTCTTGTAAAACAACGATTGGATACGGATCCCCAAATAAGGCTGGTAAAGCTTCATCTCATGGCAGTCCATTAGGTGAAGATGAAATAAGACTAGTCAGAAAAAAATTGAACTGGCCACACAATACTTTTGAAATTCCAAAAAACTTGATGGATCAATGGAGATCAATCGGTAAAAAAGCATTAATTAAAGCTAATAAGAATAAAAAAAAATTTTCAATAAGATTTAATAAAAATACTATCAATGCAGAAATAGAAAAAGCAAAATCAGACTACTTAAAAAAATTACAACCAATAGCCACTAGAAAATGTTCAGAAAAATTTTTGGAAATTGCATCCAAACTTCCAAACTTAATTGGTGGATCAGCAGATTTAGCAGGATCCAATAATACCAAAACCAAAAATCATAAAATTATTCAATCAAATGATTTTTCCGGAAATTATATCCATTTTGGAGTAAGAGAACATGCAATGTGTGGTATTATGAATGGTATCTCACTTCATAGTGAGCTTGTTCCTTATGGCGGAACTTTTTTAATATTTAGCGATTATTGTAAACCATCAATAAGATTAGCGGCTATGATGAAACAAAAAGTTGTTTATGTTTTTACACATGATTCAATTGGTCTTGGAGAAGATGGACCAACCCATCAACCAATAGAACAACTGACAAGTTTACGATCAATTCCAAATTTAAATGTTTTTAGACCTTCTGACTTAATAGAAACTTTTGAGTGTTGGCAATTGGCATTAAATAACAAAAGTTCTCCAAGCGTAATAGCCCTCACAAGACAAAACTTAAATCCAGTTCGGACAAAAAAATCGTCAAAAAATTTGTCTTTAGCTGGCGCTTATGAAGTTTTAAGAACAAGTAATAGAATAAGTGCAACTATTATAGCAACAGGATCCGAAACTAGTCTCGCAATAGACGTTAGTCATAAATTAGCCACAGATGGCATTTACTCAAAAGTAATATCAATGCCTTGCCAGGAATTATTTGATCAACAAAGTGAAGTCTACAAAAATAAAATTTTAAATGAAACTGAGCTTGTAATTTCTATAGAGGCCTCTGAAACTGGTTATTGGAAAAAATATACTGGTAGCTTAGGACTTAATTTTGGAATTGATGATTTTGGAAAAAGTGCGCCTTATAAAGATATATATAATCATTTTGGATTAAATTCGGAGATTATCGTAAAAAAAATTAAAAAAAAATTATGACAGTAAAAGTTGGAATAAATGGAATGGGTAGAATTGGTAGAATGATTGTTCGATCAATTATCGAGAATAAAAATAAAAATATAGAAATTAAATACATCAATAATAGAACTAATTCTGAAACATGCTCATCTCTATTAAAATATGACTCTATTCATGGAAAATTTAATGCACAAATAGATTTTGATGAAAACCATATTATTATTAACAAAAATAAAATTTTATATGGCCAAGAAACAGATTTAAATAATATTCACTGGAATAAATATGGAGTGGATTATGTTTTAGAATGTACAGGTAAATTTAACTCAAAAGAAAAATTACTCACACATATTAATAATGGTGCAAAAAGAGTTATTGTCTCTGCTCCGTGTAAAGATGCCGACAAAACTATTGTATATGGAGTAAATGAGACTGAATTAAAAAAAGAGGATAAGATTATATCTGCTGCTTCTTGCACAACAAATTGTCTTGCCCCTGTTGCTCATGTTTTAAACGAAAATTTCGAAATTGAAAGAGGGTTTATGACCACAATTCATTCCTTTACAAGTGACCAAAAAATATTAGATAACTCTCATAAAGACCCAAGAAGAGCTAGATCAGCAAGCCAGTCTATTGTACCAACCTCAACAGGTGCATCAAAAACAATTGGTGAGATTATACCCTCGCTTAAAGGTAAATTGGAAGGTGTAGCTATGAGAGTCCCTACGCCCAATGTTTCATTAATTGAACTCGTCTTTTGCACAAAAAAAGACATTACTATTGATAAGATTAATTTAGCATTTCAAAATTTTAACAAAAAAAATAAAATACTTGAAACTACAAAAGAAAAACTTGTTTCAATCGACTTTAATCATAATCCTGCTTCTTCAATAGTAGACGAAAGTTTAACAAAAGTGGTGGGTAAAAATATGGGTAAAATTTCAGCCTGGTATGATAACGAATGGGGTTTCTCAAATAGAATGTGTGACATTGTAGAACATATTCATAAGAATTCTTAATGAACAATATAAAAGATTATGAAAATCTTAGTAGTAAGAGAGTTTTATTAAGATTAGACCTAAACGTGCCTTTGAAAAATGGTGACATTATCGATGAAACTAGAATAATTAAAATTATACCTGTTATCGAATTTTTAATAAAAAAAAATTCAAAAATTTTAATAATTTCTCATGTCGGACGTCCTAAAGGCAAGTTTAATAAAGATCTCTCCCTTAAACCAATTTGTGATAACTTGGAAAAAAAGGTAAAAACTAGATTCAACTTTATAAGTGAAGATATTTTAAAAATTAAAAGAGATGATTTATTTAAAGAGCCTGAGGAGAAAGTTATCTTTTTTGAAAACATAAGATTTTATGCAGAAGAGGAAAAGAATGAATCAAGTTTTTCAAAACACTTGGCTAGTTTTGCAGATTTGTTCGTAAATGATGCTTTTTCTTGCTCACATAGAAAACATGCTTCAGTATGCAAAATTACAGAATTTCTGCCATCATTTGCTGGATTACAATTTGAGACTGAAGTAAATGCCTTAAAAAAAGTTACTATCGAAATCAAAAAACCAATTACTTGTATTATTGGTGGATCAAAAATTTCTACAAAAATAGATATAATCAAAAATTTAATACCTAAATTTAACAACATAATCTTTGTGGGAGGTATGGCTAACAATATTCTGAGCTTCAAGGGTAATAGGATTGGCAAATCAATTAGTGAAGAAAATTGTGAAAGTATAATAAAAGAAATTTTTGAAATTTCAAAAAATACACTCTGTGAAATTACTTATCCAGAAGATGTCTTAATAGGCAAAAGTGCTGCTGACGTTGCCCAGATAAAAGATCTTAAGGACGTAGCAGATGATGATTTAATCTTAGACGTGGGACCTAAAACACTAAAAAGAATAAAAAATATAATTGAAAATAGTAAAACAGTTCTCTGGAATGGTCCTGCTGGTTATTTTGAAAATCCAAATTTTGCTAAAGGTAGTATTGAGATTGCAAAAACAATTATTAAAAAAAATAAAAATAATTCAATTTATTCTGTAGTTGGTGGAGGAGATACTGTGGCGGTTGTCAATCAACTAAATGTAATTAAAGATTTTAATTTTGTTTCAACTGCTGGTGGTGCTTTTTTAGAATATCTTGAAGGAAAAGAACTTCCTGGTATAAAAGCTTTAAATTGAAATGTCAGAACTAAATAATACAGTATTAAAAATTTTAGAAAACGGTAAAGGAATTTTGGCTGCAGATGAAAGCACTGCAACAATGACTAAAAGATTAGACAGTGTAAATGTCCCTTCAACCCCAGAAAACAGATTGTTGTTCAGAGAATCAATTTTTAGCTCATCCTCAATGAAAGATTGTATTGGAGGTGTAATTCTTTACGATGAAACAATTAAACAAATATCGTCAAAAAAAAACACAATTCCAGAATTAATATCAGATATAGGCTCATTGCCAGGCATCAAAGTAGACACAGGAGCAAAAATTTTAGCTGGTTCTCCTGATGAAAAAATTACTGAGGGTCTTGATGGATTAAGGGAAAGATTAAAAGCATATTATAAATTAGGCGCAAAATTTACTAAATGGAGAGGTGTTTATAATATAACTAAAAATTATCCAAGCAAACTCTCAATCAATTCAAATGCACATGCATTAGCGAGATATTCTGCTTTAGTTCAAGAGTGCAATATGGTTCCGATAGTTGAGCCTGAGGTTTTAATGGACGGTGATCATTCTGCTAAAGAGTGTTTAGAAAAAACTTCTGAAGTTATAAAAAAATGTTTTGAAGAACTAATAGTAAACAAGGTAGATTTGAAGGGAATTATACTCAAACCTAATATGATCTTAGCAGGAAATAGATCTGAAGAAAAAATAACTAATGAGGAAGTTGCAAAATTAACTTTGGAATGTTTAAAATCCTCAGTTCCCTCAGAAGTTCCAGGTATAGCTTTCCTGTCTGGAGGTCAGTCCGAAATAGAAGCGACAGAAAATTTGAATTTAATTAACAAACACAATAATACCAGCTTTATCATGAGCTATTCTTATGGACGGGCTCTTCAACAAAGTGCTTTAAAGTATTGGTCAAAAAATATTAAGAATATTGAAGGCACTCAGCAGATTTTTAACCACCGAGCCAAAATGAATACATTAGCTGCTCAAGGAAAATGGTCAAAAGATTTTGAGATATAATAAAAAAAGATTTATTTACCTAATATCCCCACCTAGGATTGAAAAAAATTTTTTAAGAGATTTAAATGAAATATTAAAACAAAATAAAACAAGTTTTTTTCAATTACGTCTAAAAAAAGATAGTTTAAAAAAAAGATTAATAATTGGACGTAAAATTCAAAAGATGTGTAAAAAATTTAAGGTGAAATTTTTAATTAACGATGACGTGTACCTTTCAAAAAAATTGAATGCTGATGGATGTCATCTTGGTCAAAGTGATATGAAAATTAAAGAGGCAAGAAAATTAATTGGAAAAAAAATAATTGGAATTACATGTCATAATTCAATAAAACTTGCAAAAAATGCGATAAAAAATAAAGCTGACTATTTAGCTTTTGGTGCTTTTAATTCATCTAAAACAAAAAAAGTAAAATATAAAGCATCAATAAGTTTTCTTAAAAAAGCTCGAAAAATCACAAATACTCCAATTGTTGCAATCGGTGGTATCAACTCTACGAATTATAAAAATCTTTTGTTGAATAAGGCAAACTTTTTAGCTATTTCAAGCTACATTTGGAAAAATAAAAAACTTAAACCTAAGAATGCTGTAAAAAAATTAATATGAAAATTAATGCAGGTGAAATTAGAGTGGGCATGTTGCTAGAGTATAAAAACGATTTATGGCAAGTGCTGAAAACACAGCATGTAAAACCTGGAAAAGGTGGAGCATTTGCACAGGTTGAAATGAAGAGCGTAAATAAAAATACTAAACTTAATGAGAGATTCAGATCCAGTGAGACAGTTGAAAAGGCTTCATTAGAGGAAACTAATTTTACTTATTCATATGAGGATCAAGAAAAGTACTTTTTTATGGATCCTAAAACTTTTGAGCAAACTGAAATTCAAAAAAATCTGATAGGTGAAAAAGGTAAATTATTGACTGAGAACCTTGAGGTTACAATAAGTTTTTATAATGATAATCCAATTTCTGTAGATCTACCAAACCAAGTAACCTGTAAAATTGAAACCACAGATGCTGCCTTAAAGGGTCAAACTGTTTCATCATCTTACAAACCTGCAATCTTAGAAAATGGATTAAGTATTCAGGTTCCACCTTTCATTGATGCAGGAGATAGTGTGGTGATAGATACAAGAAATCTCGAATATATAAAAAAAAACTAACTTATGAATTCTATCTCCGCAAATCTTAATGTAATGATTAAAGCTAGTGAAAAAGCATCAAAAATATTGATAAGAGATTTTGGAGAATTAGAAAAATTACAAGTATCAAAAAAAGGACCAAGAGACTTTGTGACTAATGCTGATATTAAAGTTGAAAAAATAATAATAAATGAATTAAAAAAAGCACGACCAAATTATTCGATTATTAGTGAAGAAAACGGAATGGAAAAAAATAAAGACAAAAACAATTCTTGGATAATTGATCCAATTGATGGCACTATTAATTTCTTACATGGGGTACCTCATTTTGCAATATCTATAGCTCTTAAATCAAATAATGAGATAGTGTGCGGACTAATTTTCGATCCAATCAAAGATGAAATGTTTTACGCCGAAAAAAATAATGGTGCATTTTACAATAACCAGAGAATTAGAGTATCTAAGAAGAATGATATAAATGAATGCCTTTTTGGTTTTGGAAAAATTGAAGGTGAAAAAAATTTATCTTTTAGAAGGTCTGGTTGTGCAGCGCTTGATATGGCATATGTTGCTTCTGGTAGGTATGATGGATATTACCAAACTAATTTAAATCTTTGGGATATTGCAGCTGGAATAATTCTTATTAAAGAAGCTGGCGGAATTATAAATGAAATTGATCTAACAAATATGAACAATATAAAAGTTTTAGCATCAAGTGCGGAAATTAATGCCAAATTCGCTGCAAAAATTGATAACTTTTAATTGTTTTAAAATTTTCTTTTGCTATAAATCTGCGAATGAAAAAAAAAATACATCCTGATTACCACAGAATTAAAGTTGAGATGACTGATGGTACTCAATTTGAAACAAAATCAACATGGGGTGCTGAAGGTGATATTCTTAAGCTAGAAATTGATCCAAAGTCACATGCAGCTTGGACTGGTGGAAAGCAAAAATTAATGGATAAAGGTCGAATAAGTAAATTTAACAAAAAATTCCAAAACTTCAGGACAGAGAATAAAAATTAATGTCAAACGCTCCTTTAATGCCTATGGCAACTGCAGTGTGGCTAGTTGAAAATACAACGCTTACATTTAGGCAAATTGCTGATTTTTGTAAATTACATGAAGTCGAGGTTCAAGGTATTGCTGATGGTGAAGTGGCAAAGGGTATTAAAGCATACAATCCTATAATTTCTGGACAACTTTCAAGAGAAGAAATTGAATTATCATCAAAAGATGAGGCTAGACCTTTGAAAATAAATAATACTGATATTGAAATATCTAATACCGAAAACAAGATTAAAAAATATGTTCCATTATCAAAAAGACAAGATAAACCAGATTCTGCTTTATGGCTTATAAAGCATCACAATACTTTAAAAGACTCTCAAATAGCAAAGCTGATTGGGATTACAAAAAATTCTGTCACATCAATAAGAAATAAAAGTTATTGGAATTTCAACAATTTAAGTCCAAAAGACCCAGTAGCTTTAAATTTATTTACTCAAAAAGATTTACTTAGCGCTTTGGAAAAAGCAGAGAGAAGAATTAAAAGAGAGAAAAAAGAGAAAGAAAAACAAAAACAATCGATATAAAACCTCAATAATGAATAAATTCAATAGACATAAAAATATAAAAGTGTTACTTACTCATTTTTTTGGAGGTAGTTATTAAAATAGATGTTAAAGACAACAATGTTGAGCAAGCTCTTAGAGTTTTAAAAAGAAAACTTCAGAGGGATGGGTTTTTTAAAGTTATCAAATTAAAAAATACCTATGAAAAACCATCTGAAAAAAAAAAAAGAATTTTGCAAGAAAATATTAAAAGAGTTAAAAAACTCAATAAATTAAAGAATAGAATTTAAATATACCGCGGGGTGGAGCAGTCTGGTAGCTCGTCAGGCTCATAACCTGAAGGTCGGCGGTTCAAATCCGTCCCCCGCAACCAATTTTTATTAAATCTTAAATTTTGATTTTCTACTATCTAATAAAAAAGTCTTAACAGTTTCTATAGTCAATTGATTAAAAGACTTACCAAATTTCAAAATTTTTTTTATGATAGATGGTGGTATCGTTATAATGTGACAACCCAACTTTTTAGCTTGAATATAATTATAGGGTTCTCGCACACTTGCCCATAAAACTTCAACATTTTTAAATTTTTTAGCAATTTTTATACTTTTTATAAATTGAGGGCGAGGATCTTTGCCAGTATCACTTGCTCTACCCGCAAATATAGAGATTATTACCTTTGTTTTTTTATCTATCTGTTTTAAAATTTTCTCTGTTTGCTTTGCAGTGTAAACTGCTGTTATGTTTAATTTTATTTTCTTCTTATTTAATTCTTTGATTACTTTACCAGTAAATTGATTTTTAGAGTTAACAACAGGAACTTTCACATAAACATTCTTTCCCCAAGTATTTATTTTGATACCCTGCTTTATCATTGATCTATGATCATCAGCAAATACCTCAAAGGAGACAGGCTTATTGTGACAAATTTTAATAATCTTTTTGCAATAAATTTCGTAATTCTTCGCACCAGCTTTTCTCATTAAGCTGGGATTAGTGGTAAAACCTTTTACAATTTCTTTTTTGTTAAAATATTTAATTAAATTTAAGTCTGCAATATCACAAAAAATTTTGATACTCATTATATTTTATAAGTTTTTAGTAATGTCTTCTGTCATTTTTTTTGCATCTGCAAAAAGCATTAAAGTATTTTCTTTATAAAATAAATCGTTATCAATTCCTGCATAGCCAGGTGACAAACTTCTTTTAACAAATAAAACAGATTTACATTTTTCAACATCAAGAACCGGCATACCATAAATTGGGCTTTGTGGATCAGTTTTTGCTACTGGATTTGTAACATCATTCGCACCAATAACAAAAGCTACGTCCGCATTTGCAAAATCATTGTTTATTTCCTCTAGTTCAAAAACTTCATCATAGGGAACATTTGCTTCAGCTAATAGGACATTCATGTGTCCTGGCATTCTGCCTGCAACTGGATGAATTGCATATGAAACTTTAATATCATTCTTTTTCAGAGTATCTACCATTTCTCTCAAGGCATGTTGTGCCTGTGCAACTGCCATTCCATATCCTGGGACAATTATAACTGACGAAGCATTCTTCATTAAAAAAGCTGCATCATCAGCATTTCCACTTTTAACTGGTCTTTGCTCTTTAGTTTGTTTGTTTGACACATCATCTGTAGCACCAAAACCGCCTAGAATAACATTAAAAAAAGAACGGTTCATGCCCTTACACATTATATATGATAATATTGCACCAGATGATCCAACTAAAGCCCCAGTTATAATTAAAGCCGTATTTTCTAAAGTAAATCCAATACCCGCAGCCGCCCAGCCAGAGTAAGAATTAAGCATTGAAATAACAACTGGCATATCTGCTCCGCCAATAGGAATTATTAAAAGGAAACCAATCAAAAATGATATAGCTAATAATATCCAAAACAAATTTGATGATTGAGTTGAACATAATAGATAAATTATAACCACAATTGAAACTAAGATGACCGCATTTAGAGGGTGCTGGCCTTTGAATGTTATTGGTGATCCAGACATAATTCCTTGCAATTTTAAAAAAGCAATTACAGATCCCGAGAATGTTATAGCTCCTACAGCTGCTCCAATTGACATTTCAATCAGACTTCCAAGTTTAATATTTCCCGGTAAACCAAGATTAAATGCGGTGGGATTTAAAAAAGCCGCAATTGCCACAAAAACTGCTGCCAAACCAACCAAACTATGAAAACCAGCTACTAATTCAGGCATAGCTGTCATTGGAATTTTATATGCTATAAAAGCTCCAATAGAACCTCCAATTAAAATAAATATTAAAACAAAAACAAATCCACTCGAAAAATTTCCTATAGAAAAAAAAGTTACTGTAATAGCAATAATCATTCCTAAAATTCCAAACAGATTCCCCTGCCTAGATGTTTCAGGTGATGATAAGCCTCTTAAAGCAAGAATAAATAATACTCCTGAGACCAAATAAAAAATCGCTGATAAATTTTGCGATATCATTGTTTTTCCTTTTTCTTTTTCTTATACATTGCTAACATTCTCTGTGTGACTAGAAATCCACCAAAAATATTGATTGCTGCCAAAGCAATTGCTAAAAAACCAAATATACTTGAAGTATTGAATACACTTTTAGAGTCACCAGATAATCCTGCGATGATTGCTCCTACAATAATTACAGATGAAATTGCATTAGTTACTGACATCAAAGGAGTATGTAAAGAAGGAGTAACACTCCAAACAACATAGTATCCAACAAATATTGAAAGAATAAATATACTTAATCTGAATATTAAGGGATCAATTTCCATACTTTTATTTAATTAAAGTTTTACTTATTATCTCATCCTCTAGATTAATGTTAATTTCTTTTTTTTCTTTATCATATAAATTTTCGATAAAATTAAACATATTTTTTGCATATAGATTAGAGGCAGAAACAGGCAATCTATTTAAAATATTACTTTCACCCATAATTTTAACACCATTTTTTTCTACAATTTTATCTGCTTCTGTAAATGCCGTGTTCCCACCTTGTACCGCAGCTAAATCATATATTACAGAGCCAGGTAGCATGTTGCTTACCATATGATCTTTGATTATCAATGGAGCTTTTTTACCAGGAACTAATGCTGTACATATAACTATATCAATTTTTTTTAATGTTTCTGATAATAATTCCTCTTGCCTTTTTTTAAAATCTTCTGAAGCTTCTTTAGCATAACCACCCTCAGTTTCTAAATTTTCAGATCCTTCGACTGTTAAAAATTTTCCACCTAAACTCTCTACTTGTTCTTTAGATGCCATCCTAACATCAGTACCAAAAACTATAGCTCCCATTCTTTTTGCAGTTGCAACTGCTTGAAGACCTGCAACTCCTGCACCAACTACTAAAACTTTTGCAGCGGGAATTGTTCCAGCAGCAGTCATCATCATTGGTATTGCTTTTTCGAAAGATGCAAACGATTCAATAACTGCTTTATATCCTGCAAGATTTGCTTGGGAAGAGAGTATATCCATCGATTGAGCTCTTGTTATTCTAGGTAAAAGTTCTAAAGAAAAAACATTAATTTTTTTTTCTACTAAAATTTTCAGTTTATCTTTATTTTCGTAAGGATTTAAAACCCCAATGAGCACTTGGTTTAAATTTATTGAAGAAATTTTTTCATCTGACAAAATTCCCAATTGAATTATAATGTTTGCACTTTTTAAAATTTCAATTTCATCTTTAAATTTAACTCCTAAATCAGAATACTCTTTATCACTAAAACCTAAATGTAAGCCATAATTTTTAACCAAATTAATCTCAAAACCTAATGATGTATATTTCTTTACAATCTCTGGAGTTATAGCGATTCTTTTTTCAGCGTGTTGATTTTCTAATATAGATCCGATTATCATTCTAAAATTCTATATTAAGAATATCGCCATTAAAACTAAAACCAGTATAACAGCGACAGTTCCCCACAGAACAAATTTTGTAAAATTATTCCAGGTGTTTTTATGATTTTCGTTATCCATAAAATCTATTTTTGTCTTGCTTTATATTTAGGGTTTGTTTTATTTATTATATAAACCCTGCCTCTTCTTCGAACTAATTTAGAGTTTAAATCTCTTTTTTTTACTGACTTTAGTGAGCTTTTAATTTTCATAAAATTGCAACTTTAATAAACGAATAATTGCATACTTTCAAATTTATTTTTTAAATACCTGAGTAACCAACTACTTTTAAAAAACAAAATAGCTTATTTTTTTTATATTTGACTTTAATAAAAATTGAATTATATCTCAAAGCGCCTGGTGATTTTAGCGAAAGGGTAATACCCGACCCCATTCCGAACTCGGAAGTCAAGCCTTTCTGCGCCAATGGTACTTTGTCTTAAGACATGGAAGAGTAGGACGTTGCCAGGCATTAAATTAGTGTCCTTTAAATATTTTTAATTTCAAAATCAATCATATCTCTTATGATAGACTTGATATCATGTTTGGGTCGCCATTTTAGAATTTTTCTTGCTTTTGAATAATCTCCTATAATTGTATCAACTTCGGTAGGTCTCAAGTTTTTTTTACTACATTCAATAATGCATTTATTATTAGTATATCCCTTTTCCTTTATTCCTTTACCTTTCCATTTAATTGGAATTTTTAATTCTTTAAGGACAAGATTTATAAATTCTTTTATGGAATATTGTTTACCTGTACAAATTACAAAATCATCTGGATATTTATTTTGTAACATTTTCCACATAGCTTGCACGTAATCCTCGGCATGACCCCAGTCTCTTTTTGAGTATAGATTTCCTAAAAATAATTTTTTTTGTTTTTTAAATTTAATCTTACAAAGAGCCTTGATTATTTTTTTTGTCACGAAATTTTCACCTCTGAATGGACTTTCATGATTAAATAAAATACCATTACATGCAAAAATTTTATAAGTCTCTCTATAATTAACTGTGATCCAGTGGGAGTACACTTTTGCTACACCATAAGGGCTTCGTGGATAAAAAGGTGTTTTTTCTGTTTGCGGGATTTCAACAACCTTGCCAAACATCTCAGAGCTTCCAGCTTGGTAAAACTTAATTCTTTTATTTATTTTGATTATAGACTCTAAGATTCTTAAAGTTCCTAATGCATCAGCATTTGTTGTAAGTTTTGGTATATTAAATGAGTCAGCAACGTATGACTGAGCCGCTAGATTATAAATTTCTTTGGGTTTAATTTTTTTTATTAAATTTAATACAGATAATGAATTTGTAACATCACCAAAATGAAGAAAGAATTTTTTTTTTTTAAAAATAGTAGAATTGATGTAATCAACTCTAAAAGAATTTGAAAGTGATTTTCTTCTTCTTACTCCATGGACTTCATAACCTTTCTTAAGTAAAAATTTTGATAAGTATATACCGTCTTGGCCTGTTACCCCAAAAATTAATACTTTTTTCATTTTAATTATTTAATATTTTTATACTTACTAATTAATAAAAATAAATCATCAACGATTATAACTTGTTTTTTAATTTTTTAAATTTAAACCCTTTTTAATAAAGTTTTTACGGTTTTTACTTCATTGTAAACAATTATTATTATGGTTAAGGTAATAAATTTATTTTATGATAAATATATTATTTTTTTCAATTATAAGTACTATAATTATAACTCCATTAGGAATATTCTTTAATAATAATTATAATA
>CABZHM010000007.1 GCA_902525625.1 uncultured Pelagibacteraceae bacterium
GATATTTTAAAGGAAAAATTTGATTTAATTGTTATTGCCTTAAGCCTTGCTGGAATTGATTTTATCGGAAAAGAATTAAAAGACTTAAAAATAAGAACTCCATTTTTAGTCCTCACTAAAGGTCTAAAATACGATAAAAAAAGAAAAAAAATATTAACTATTTCAGGGTTACTCAAAAATAATTATAATGTTGAAAATGTATCAGTTTTAAAAGGACCTTGTTTAGCTAAGGAGTTAGCAAGAAAAAATAAGACAAGTGTGGTTGTAGCAAATAAGAAAGTCAAAATTGCCAAATGGATTGGAAAACAAATATCTACTAAATACTATCTAACAGAATTTTCAAAAGATGTTATCGGAGTTGAAATTTGCTCAGCAATCAAAAATATATACGCAATGGTAATAGGCTCAGGTCAAAATTTTAACACTTCATCAGACTTATTTCAAAAAAGTGTGAATGAGATGAAATTTTTAATAAAACATTTCAAAGGAGATGAGTCGACAATATTAGGTCTCGCTGGGATTGGCGATTTATATGTGAGTGCTGTAGGTGGAAGGAATAGTAAAATGGGAGATTTTTTAGGTAAAGGCTTTACATTTGAGGCAGCTAAAAAAAAGTTTATGGCAAAAGATACAGTAGAGGGTGAGCAATTAGCCAGAGAAATTGCTCCTTATATTTTAAGAAAAATTAATAAAAAAAATGTACCGCTGATGGTCCATTTGCTAAAGACGATTCTATATAATAAAAAAATTTAGCCGATTAGAAAATTATTTTCTACAAGCAATCCAATGATAATTCCAACTATTAAAGCAAAAATTAATTTTTTTTTATCCACTTCCTAGGTTTTTTTACTAAGAGAAGACTTTAAATTTGTAGATGATATTTTTGTCTTCCATTTTTGTTTTATGTTTTCCCATAACTTGGCCATCCCCAAAGGTTCATAGATCATAAAAATAATCATCAACCCACCAAAAATTACCTGTTCGATTGAAGATATTATTGTAGCGTCAATGGCGCCGTGAAAAACATTATTACCAACTGCGTTAAGAAAAACAGGGAAAAGTAAGATAAATGCTGCTCCTATAAAAGCACCATTTATTGTACCAAGTCCACCTAAGATACACATAAATAATATTTTAAAAGATAATTTAATATCAAAAGCGACTGGCTCAAGCGATTTAAGATAGCAAAATGCAAAAAGAGCACCAGCTACTCCACAATAAAACGCACTGATAGCAAATGCCTGGACTTTGGTTTTTAATAATGAAACTCCCATAGACTCTGCAGCGATATCCATATCTCTAACTGCCATCCAATTCCTGCCTGTGCTTCCTCTAGCCATATTCATCGCCAGCAAAGTTAAAACTGTTGTGACAGCCAAACATACAAAATACATAGCTAATGGAGTTGTAAATGGTTTTCCTAATATAACTATGTCTTGTGCAGTTATAATTCCTGATGAGTCGTAGTTTTTAAACCAGCCAAATTTATCTATCATCCATATAATAAAAAACTGTGAGGCCAATGTCGCTACCATCAGATAAATTCCTCTTACTTTTAAACTTGGTAGACCAAATAAAATTCCAAAAGCCGCAGCGATTAAACCTGAAACTATTAATGAACCCACAAAACCTAGATCAGGTACTCGCAAAATAAGGTTAAACATTGCAAAAGCACCAGCAGCCATAAAGCCAGCCGCTCCTAAAGCTAATTGGCCGGTATAACCCATAACGATTTGTTGACCAATGGTTGCTAAAGCTAAACAAAGCCAAGGTATCAGTATGGAGGTGTACCAATATTCCGTTGTAATAAACGTTGGTATTACTAATACACTTAGAACCATACAAACAGCTAAGTTAATTAGATCTTTTTTTGTGTAAGTCATAAAAATTGGTTTCATAAATTAAACTCTCCTAATAATTTTTTCTCCAAATAAACCTTCTGGTCTATATAATAAAAAGAATATTGCTAATACGTAAGGAGCCCATCCCTCAATTGCTCCTCCAAAAAATGGTCCAATATAAACTTCTAATACTTTTTCTGTTGCACCAATAATTAAGCCACCTATAATTGCACCTGGAATAGATGAGAAACCACCTATAATTAAGACTGGTAAAGCTTTTAATGCTAAATCAACTAGAGCAAATTGAACACCAGCTCTTGCACCCCACATACACCCAGCAACTAAAGCTACAACTCCGGCAGCTGACCAAACTAATAACATAATATGTTTTAAAGGTATACCTATTGAACTAGCAGCACCCGCATCATCTGCTACAGCTCTCAAACCGAGACCAATTTTTGTATATTTGAATAAAAGGAATAAACCAATAATCATTAAAGCTGCCACTAATCCTGCAAAAATATCAAGCGCACTAATAAACAATTTTAAATTATCAGCGATCCACGGTACTGGAAAGTCTCCAATACCTAAATCTAGTCTTCTTACTTCTACTCCCCATGCTGCTTGAGCAAGTCCCTCTAGAACATACCCCAAGCCGATTGTAGCCATTAATACTGTATCTTCGCTTGCGTTCATGAGAGGTCTTAAAACAAATCTTTCTGTACACAAACCAACCACTACCATTAGAAGAGCTGCTAAAATAAAAGCGAGAACAAAAGGTATATTAAAATCTTGCATGAAACCACAAAAAGCAAGTACTGAGAAAAAAACCATAGCTCCTTGTGAGAAGTTAAACGTTGCTGAAGCTTTAAAAATTAAAACAAATCCTAAAGCGACTAGAGAGTACATCGTACCAGCAAGCAAACCGCCAACTACAACTTCCATGAAAAATAATAATTCATCAACCATATGTTTATCCTAGTGTTCTACTCCTAAATAAGCGTCTATTACTTTTTGATTTGATCTAACTTCATCAGGTGTACCATCACCAATAACTTTACCATAATCAAGCACAACCACTCTGTCTGATATATCCATAACTACTCCCATATCGTGCTCAATAAGCACCATAGTAGTACCTAGTTCATCATTTACTTTTAAAATAAATCTACACATGTCTCTTTTTTCCTCAACATTCATACCAGCCATAGGCTCATCTAATAAAATTATTGTAGAGTCTGTTGCAAGAGCTCGACCTAACTCAACTTTCTTTTGTAATCCATAAGGAAGTTTTCCAACTGGTGTGTCTTTAATATCTTCAATCTCTAAAAAACTAATTATTTCCTCTGATCTATCTCTGTTTAATTTTTCTTCTTTTTTTACTTTAGGAAGTTGTAAAGCGACCTCAAGAAAATTCGTTTTTGTGTGAAGTTTCCTGCCAACTAAAATATTGTCTAAAACTGACATTCTTTTAAAAAGAGCTAAGTTTTGGAAAGTTCTAGATAAACCCATTTGTGCCATAATATTTGGAGTAATATCAGGTATTTGTTTTCCTTTGAAAGAAACAGTTCCTTGTTGAGGCTTATAAATTCCATTAATACAATTTAACATTGAGCTTTTTCCAGCTCCATTGGGTCCAATTATTGCTCTTACTTCGTGCTCAAGTACATTGAAAGAAGTATCTGTTATTGCCTTAACACCACCAAAAGAGAGAGAGATATTATTCACCTCTAATATTGGTTTTCCTATCTTAAATTTTCTTTCGTATTCCATCTTTAATTACTTCTTTTTGTTAAACTTTCTTCTTTAAGAACATCTCTAAAATTTTTTCTACCTTTCTTTGAAATTCCTAAATATAATTCTTTCACTTTATCGTCATTTAATAAACTTTGCGCAGTTCCGTCTAGCATAACTCTACCTGTCTCAATGATATAGCCATAATCTGAATTTTTTAGTGCAACGTTAGTATTCTGCTCAGCAAGTAAAATACTAACACCCTCTTTTGTATTTAATTCTTTTACAATATTAAAAATCTCAGCAACTAACTGAGGTGCTAGACCCATTGTTGGCTCATCCAATAATAACATTTTTGGTTTAGCCATCATGGCTCTTGCAACTGCTATCATTTGTTGCTCTCCACCTGAAGTGAATGCTGCTTGACTTTTTCTTCTTTCTTTAAGTCTTATAAAATAAGTATAAATTTTCTCTAATTCTTGATTAATATCGCCTTTAGATAATTTTCTTGAGTATGCTCCTGAAATTATATTTTCCTCTACAGTAAGGTGACCAAAACATCTTCTACCTTCTAACACTTGGACCATTCCGAGCCCAACCATTTGTGAAGGAGTTTGTTTATTTATTGAGTTTCCATCATATTCAATTGAACCATTTGTAACCTTGCCTCTTTCTGAAGCTAACATAGTTGAAACTGCTTTTAATGTAGTACTTTTTCCTGCTCCGTTTGCTCCTAATAATGCAACTACTTTTCCTTTAGGAACTTTTAAAGATACATCGTGTAAAGCTAAAATAACATCGTCATATCTGACCTCAATATTTTTTATGTCTAGAATGTTTGCTGAACTGTTACTCATTAAGCTTTCTTTTATATTAAATTAGATTTTATTTAAAGGGGGAGTTTAAATAATTAAATTATTTAAACACCCCCTCAGATTAGTATTAATTTATCTCGTAATTAATTAACCACATTTTTTTGGTGTAATGTTGTTCTCTTTAGCAAATTTAGCTGCAGACGCCTCTACAAGACCTCTAATAAATGCAGGATCGCCTGGAGCTTCCCAACCAGTTACCTGATTGAATTTAGTTCCATCCCACTGCATTACAGCAAACTTACCAGCACCTTCATGGTTGGCACAAGAAATAGAGAATGGAGCTAACATTCCGTCAACACCTAACTCTTTCATTCTTGCTTCATTCATGTTGATAGCTTCGTAACCATCTCTGAACTCAGCACCAGTAACTGCCTTACCAACTTTGTTGTGCATTTTTTGAGCATTTCTTAAGCCCTCAATCCACATTACAGCAGCACCTAGTCCTCTATTCCAGTAAACAGAACCAATCCTGTTTGGATCAGCTAAGTTACCTTTTCCAGAACCATATACTTTATCTTTGATGGCTTTAACTAACGGATATTCTCCTGGTAAAGCATTTGCTACAGCGTAAGTTCCCTTAGCTGCATCACCTGCTGGATACATGTCCTCTTCGGCAGCACCGAAAGTTACATACATCATTCTATCTCTTGGGAAATTTATTCTAGCAGCATTAGTCATTGCTGTTGAATTCATTCCAGAACCTGCTCCCCAGAAAGTAACCCAATCAGGTTTTTCTTTTCTGATTTGTAGCCACTGAGATTGTTGTTCCAAACCTGGAGGTGGAATTGATATTTCAATTAACTTAACTCCCCAGTCGTTACAAATTTTTCTCATTGCTGGTAATGGCTCTCTACCGTAAGCAGAGTCAATGTGTAAGTGAACGATTTTTTTACCTTTCATCTTATCGATTCCGCCCTCAATCTGTGCCATAAATTTTAATTTAACAGCAATCTGTGACCAGTAGTGACTTGCAGCATTAAATACCCAAGGCCATACTCTTCCATCAGCACCGTCAGTTCTTCCATAACCGTATTGAGCTAAAACAACATTGTCTTTTGCCATACGATTAATTACTGCATATGCTCCTGGTGTTCCTAAAGTATCAAACACAACTATTCTTTGACCATCTTTTTCTAAAAGTCGCTGATAACACTCAACTGTTTTTACTGCGTTATACTCTGTTTCACATTCTTGCCAAGTAAGCATAACTCCATTGACACCACCAGTCATATTGACATAGTTCATGTAATCAATTTGAGCTCCGTAATAACCAGTTCCCATTGCTGAGTAAGGTCCAACACGGCTACTTGCTACTGGAAAATATTGAGTTTCAGCACCAAATACAGTTTGAGGTAAAGCGATTGAAGAAAATAAAGCTATAACTACTGTAAGAGTAGAAGTAAGCTTTTTAAACATTCTTGCTAACATAATTCCTCCCTCGTTTTTGCTATGTTAATCATTCTTATTTGATATGATCTAATCACATGACTTTAGATACTTCAATAAGTAATCTTACAATTAAATTTTCTTTATTTTTTTAGTATTATTAAATTAAAGAATCAACTTAGGATTGTACTATTAACTTTTTTCAAAAATTATGGGAAAGTAAATTTTAATTTTATGAGGAAAATACTTATTGTTGAGGGAAATATAAAAGAGGAGAACAAAAACTTCTCCAACGCAGGTATTCAAACACATACCGAGAGTTTAAAAGATAGTTTATCTTACCTAACAAACGATTTAGCACTTGATGTAGTGAATCCATCCTCAGATGCAGATACTCAAAATTACAATAACAACCTACAAAATTATGACGGGTTGATTTGGGGAGGAAGTAGTTTGAATATTTATAATGATACTCCTGAAATTAGAAAACAAATTGAATTTATGAAAAATTGCCAAAATAAAGTGAAAAATATCTTGGCTATTTGTTGGGGTATGCAAGTAGCTGTGACTGCAGCGGGCGGGCAAGTGAAGAAAGCTGATAGTCCTCACATTGGTATAGCTAAAGAGATTGAAATTAACAAACATGGTCTTGAACATCCGCTTTATGAAAATAAAAAAAAAAAATTTAATTCCCCAGCTTTTAATTTTGATGAAGTAGTAAAATTGCCAGAAAAAGCAATTTGTTTAGCATCTAATAAAGTTAATAAAATACAAAGTTTATATTTCGAAATAAATAATACTAAAGTTTGGGGTTTACAATATCATCCCGAAATAACTTATGAAAAAATGATAAGTTTAATCGAGTTTAGAAAGAAAAGATTAATAGAATATAGAAAAGTATTCAAAAATGATGATGAAGTTGAAGAACATATATCTTTTATTAAAAAAGAAATTTTGTTAACTGACAAAGAAAATAGAATGCTGGAGCTTAAAAATTGGCTAACAAAATTAGATTAAAACAATCCCTCTATCTCACCTTTTTTATTTAATTTAATGTTGTCAGCTGCAGGTACTTTTGGTAGTCCAGGCATTGTCATTACTGACCCACATATAACAACCACAAATTCGGCACCTGAAGACAATCTTACTTCTCTAATTGGTATTTCGTGATTTGATGGAGCACCTTTATTTTTAGGATCTGTAGAAAAACTATATTGGGTTTTTGCAATACAAACTGGTAAATGTTTGTGTCCATTTTTTTCAAAATTTCTTAACTGATTTTTAACTTCATCATTAGCAGTAATTTTACTAGCTTTATAAATTTGTTTTGCAATTATTTCGATTTTATCCCACAATTTTAAATTGACTTTATATAAAAAACTAAATTTATTTTTTCTCTTATTACACGCTTCAACAACCTTTTTTGCAAGATCAGCTGCACCATTTCCACCTTTGGCCCAATGCTTACATTCACTTACTTGTACTCTTTTTTGCTTACAAAATTTTAAAACAGTATTTATTTCACTTTCTGTATCTAGCACAAAATGATTAATTGCAACTATTGGTTCTAATCCAAATTTTTTAATGTTTTCGATATGCCTTTCTAGATTGACCAAACCTTTTTTCAAAGCCTCGACGTCTTCTTTTTTTAAATCCTCTTTCTCTACACCTCCATGCATTTTCAGTGCTCTTATAGTTGCAACTATTACTACACAACTTGGAACTAAACCTGCTTTTCTGCATTTAATATTTAAAAACTTCTCTGCTCCAAGATCTGCTCCAAAACCTGCCTCTGTAACTACGTAATCAGATAATTTTAACGCAGTTTTAGTTGCAATAACTGAGTTACATCCATGAGCAATATTTGCAAATGGGCCTCCATGAATAATCGCTGGATTATTTTCTAAAGTTTGAGTCACATTTGGTCTAATTGCTTCCTTCAACAAAACAGTCATAGGACCGTGAGCATTTATATCTTTAGCATAAAGTGGGTTTCCTTTTTTATCATATGCAAAAGTTATATTCCCAATTTTTTTTTCTAAATCTTTTAAATCATTAGAAAGACAAAAAATCGCCATTACCTCTGATGCAACTGTTATATCGAAACCATCAATTCTTTTGAAATCTTTAGCGACCCCACTGGTATTTATGTCAATAAATCTTAGTGCACGATCATTCATGTCCATCACACGCTTCCAAACTATTTTGTTTTCATCGATATTTAGTTTGTTACCCCAATAAATATGATTATCTATCATTGCTGAAAGTAAATTATGCGCAGACGTTATGGCATGGAAATCACCTGTGAAATGTAAATTTATCTGTTCCATAGGAACAACTTGGGCATATCCACCCCCGGCAGCACCACCCTTCATTCCAAATGATGGACCTAAACTAGGCTCTCTCAAACAAACAATAGATTTTTTACCAATATTATTTAAACCATCACTTAAACCTACTGAAGTTGTTGTTTTTCCCTCACCAGCTGGAGTGGGTGTTATTGCAGTGACTAAAATTAATTTTCCATCTTTTTTTTTCTTAAGTTTATCTATAAATTCAAAATTAATTTTTGCTATATGTCTACCCATTGGACTGAAAGCACTACTCATATCTGGAACTTTAATCTTTGCTAAAATTTTGCTTATTGGTTTCATTTTAGCTTTTCTTGCTATTTCTATATCTGATTTAATTTTAGCCATTTTATTTAAATAAAAATATTTAATATATGCTTTAAATCCATTTTAAAATATATAAAATTTCATTCTCTTGTAGCAATATAAACTCCAATAGATGTTACAATAAAACCTACAATATCTAAATTAGTTAATTTTTCATTTAAAAAAAACCAGGCCATTAAAGCAGAAGTTGATGGAATTAAAAAAAATATGGAAACAGTTTTGCTTGCCGAATTTTTTTTAATTAAAAGCATTAAAATTGTAAAAGCACCAAAAGAAACAAGTAATATTTGATGACTCATCGAAATAATAAATACCTTGGTGAAATTAATGTATGGTTCAGCAAAAAAAATTACTATTAGAATATGAAATAAACACCCTCCAAATGCCTGATAAAAATTACTTACCGATAAAGGTAAGTTTTTACTGATCTTTTTTTGCCAAATTGTAGATATTGTGATTGATATTAATGCTATGATTGTTGCGATAAGTCCTAATAAAGGAATACTGGAACCTATGTCTAGACCCAAAACTAAAAAGGCACCTATAAAACCAAGCAAAACACCTATCCATTGTTTAATAGTTATTTTTTCACCAAGGATGGGTCCACTTAAAATATTTGTCAAAACTGGTTGAAGAGTAACTATTAAAGCTGCTATTCCTGTTGGCATTCCAATTGAGATAGAATAAAAAACTCCACCCAAATAAAATCCATGAAAAAGCACACCACTTAAAACAGACTCAGCTATTTTTCTTTTATTTGTAATTATTGATTGATTTAAATAAAAACAAAATAAATAGAAACCAAAGGCTACAAAAAAAAATCTAAATGCCAATGCTGCAAAAGGGTCACTGTTATCTACAATTGGTTTAGTTGTTATAAATGCTGAAGACCATAGCAGAATAAAAATAAGAGGATATATTTTAATCACTTTTGCATTGATATTTTAATTGTCATTTATAAACTAAATTAATCAGTAATATTTAATTTTATAAATTCATTTTGTTTAGTCTCTTTGCACCACAACTCATAACTTTCACACATTCTCCAAATATGATCAAATGCTCTTTGGGATATTTCAAGTGGTAAATTATTTTTAGTGTCATAAAGATCTGGAAACTGGATGAGTTGTTTTACCATTACATCCTTTTGGATTTTTAATAATTTTATGGTTTCATCTGGTATTTTACTATTTGTTTTTAAATCTACAAATTTATTTTTTTCTAATTCTTCCAACCAGTCATCATGAAACTTTCCACTACTAATATTTTTATAAGTTCCATTACCAATAAAAGAATTGATAGCATCTTTATTTGAAAAATCTAAATTTTTTTTTTTAATATCTGAAATCTCTAAATAGATTACCTCTGCAACAAATAAAACATATGGCTTATCTTTAGATTTCATTAATTATATTTTGATATTTTTTCATTGCAGCATTAGCTAAAATCAAATTTGGATCTAAAAAAATTTTTGATTTTTTGATTTTATCAAATGATTTAAAAGCAAATATTGCTATAGGTAATTCTGTGCAACCGAGAATAATTTTTTTACACTTTTTTTTAATCAAGAAGTTTATTGCTGGTTTAATTTTTTTAGCTGCTGCCTTAACCTTTCCCATTTTAACAAGTTTAATTGCTTGGTTCACAGAATTTTTTTGAATTAATTTATTTGGGTGTATCAATTTGTACCTGGTATCGAAAAATCTATTGTATACTCCTGTCATTATAGTTCCTTCAGTAGCTAGTAGGCCTATAGATGTGTTTTTTTTACATTTTTTTTTCGCGTGAATATAAACTTCTCTTGGCATATTTATTATTGGTAATTTAATTTTTTTTTTTAAATCGTCATACCAATAGTGCGCTGTATTACATGGAATAACAATAAATTTACATTTATCATTTTTAAGCAATCGACATCCTTTAAGCAAACTGTCCAACACTAATTTGTATTTTTTCTTATTTTTTTGATTTGAAAATCTATTTGTTAATTTACTTGTCTGAGTGCCTATCGACTCGGGTCGTCCAGGTATATTTGATTTATTGTAAAGTAAAAATAAAGGATAGTCTTGATCAATTTTTCCTCGATTTAAAACTGCAAGCTTATTACAAAAATCAAGACCAGCTTGTGTTCCCATTCCTCCAAGAATACCAATCATAACTTGCTGTTTCTTTTAGATAATAAATTATTGGCCATAAAAATAAAATACTTTGAAATATTTAATTGATACAGCCAATAAATTTTATGAAAATTATGCAGTTTTTAAGTTAACTGCTGAAGGACCTTTGGGACCATCTTCAACATCGAAAGTCAAAGCTTGACCCTCATCTAAACCATTCATACCAGCATCTCTTACTGCTGAAACATGAACAAATACATCTTTTTCTTTATCTTCACGTTCAATAAAACCATAACCTTTGGTTGGATTGAACCATTTTACTTTACCTTGTAGACTCATATTTTCACTTATTGTTATGTTAATTTATTACTTATAATTAAGTAATCGTGCCTTTGTTTAAAATTTTAAGTCATTTGTCAACTAAATTGATCTAATAAGTGATTTTAAACCCTAATCGTCACTAATTACTTTTGTAAAATAAAGAGAATTGATGTCTTCCTTGTAGTGCGCGAAAGGCGCACAAGGTTTAAAGTTACATCTTAAAAATAACTTTTTAGCTGGTTCAAAAAATTTTCCAGAACCTGTTTCAATACTTATTCTCACAATATTAAGATTTTTAGACTCATCAATTAAATGTTTAATTATTTTCATACCATTGCCTTTACTTCTAAAGTCATCGTGAACTCTTATTGATTTAAATTCACCATGGTCTTTACTTAAAAATTTAAGTGCACCACAACCCATTAATTTTTTATTTTCCCATAAACTCCAAAATTTAATTGAAGAGACTTTTAGACCAGGTATGTCTAAAACATGAGCACTCCCATCTGGAGAAGCAGCTTTAAGTTCTTTAAAATGTTTTGTTAAAAGTTCATTAACTTCTGGATGATCAAAATTTCCTTCTGTAGACTCTATCATTTTATCAAAATAGTGAGATGCCCCATTTTTCTTTTGTCTTTAACCTCTTTTTTTAAATAATCAAAAAAAAATTCGTTGTCTCCCAAACTATTACTATTTCTATATTGTTCAATTTGGCTTCCTATAAGGTTTACCATCTTTGCATTAGATAATTTTTTTAATGATACTTTTTCTAAAGAACAGACTGCCCTGATATGATTTTCAAATTGGCTCACATTATAAGCATTGATTGTAAGGTGACCAGAATTATGTACTCTTGGAGCAATTTCGTTAACATATAAATTTTCATTTCTATCTATAAAAAATTCTACACAAAGGGTTCCTACAAACTTTAATTCTTCGGCAATACTAATAGCCCAATTTCTAGATTGATTGAAAATATTTTCACTTATATTAGCAGGTATGCTGGAATATTTAAGTATTTGATCCTCATGAATATTTTCAATTGGTTCATAAATTTCGTAATCATTGTTTCTAAATCTGGTAATAATTACGGAAATTTCTTTTTTAAGCTTTACAAGCTTTTCTAATATGTAACCTTTAGAAAAATCTATATTTAGAGTATCGACTTTTTCAACTTCTTTTATAGCATATTGACCTTTACCGTCATAACCCATAGTTGTTGTTTTTAAAATACCTGGAAGCAAATCTCTCAAAGAATCTAAATCAGATTTTTTATCAATTGCTGCATATTGTGTGGTTCTTATATTTAGTTTATTTACAAAATCTTTCTCAGCTAACCTATGCTGTATTATTCTATTAATAGATGGTTTTGGAAATACAGGCTTCTTTTTATTGATTTCATTCAGAGTTTCAAATGGAATATTTTCAAATTCATATGTGGTAACATCTACCTTATCAATAAATTCATTAATTTTTTCTTTTTCATCGTATTTACCATAAATAAACTCGTCACAAAAATTTTTTGCTGGTGCATCTAAATCATCACAATAGATTACAGTTTTTACATCTAATTTTCGCGCAGCATCTGAAAGCATACTTCCGAGCTGACCGCCACCAATAATACCTAACTTTATTTCTGACATTAATCTTACTTAGGTCTTTTTTTTACAGATTTTGTTTGTGATGCACGCCATTTATCTAATCTTTTACTTACAATAGAATTATTATTTGCAATAATAGATGCAGCAAGTAATGCTGCATTTATCGCTCCGTCATTTCCTATAGCCAATGTTCCAACTGGAATACCCTTGGGCATTTGAGCGATTGATAATAGACTATCTAAGCCTTTAAGTTTTTTACTTTCAATTGGAACACCCAAAACAGGAATTGAAGTTAAAGCTGCGATCATTCCAGGTAAGTGCGCTGACCCACCAGCACCTGCAATTATAACCCCAAAATTATTTTTTTTTGCTTTACTTGAAAATTCATACATTCTTTTGGGTGTTCTGTGAGCTGAAATTATTTTAGTTTCAAATTTAACACCAATAATTTTAAGTATTTTTGCAGTTAATTTCATAGTTTTGTAGTCTGATTGACTTCCCATTACTAATGCAACCTTTTGATTTTTATTCTTTTTCATCGAAAATTTGAATACAACTTTATTTCAAAATTAAATAAAAATTTCAATAAAATAAATAAAACAAAAAAAAAGATGTTAATATAGTTAAAAATTTTTTCGTAAAATGAATATAGATAAAGATTTTGATGTTTTAAAAGAATTAGACGATGTTTGCGATGAGTGTAAAAAGGAAGATGAGAGTGTTACCCAAAATTTAATTTTGACGGGATTTAAAATTTGCAAATCGTGTAGAGTTTCAAAAACAATATTTCCAGTTTAAATACTATTCACAGGTAAAGCATTCATTCTACTCATTACAAAAGAAATAGATAAGAATACTATAATTAAAAATGATAAGAAAACAATCCCAAAAGATTTTAAATTTGATTTGAAATTTAAAACTTGTCGTGTTGAGATAATTAACGCTGCAAAAATCCAAAATTGAGTAAGAAAAATGATTGGTATCATTAATTCAGGCGTAACAGCAAAGAATCTCAACAAACCAGGAGCATGAGCAAATCCAACAAAAGTTAAAACTTTTCTAAATGAAACTTTTGTTTTTTTTTCAGGAAATATTTTTACGCCTAAAACATAAATTAATATTGCCCAAATAAACCAAGTTAAAATTGCAGTCAATCCTGACATCGCAATAGCAGTTTTGATTACTGTATTTGCAGCTACAGCTCCTGCTATGCCATCCAGGATCATAATTAATCCAGCAAAGTAAATTGATGCCTCACTAAAATTTTTACTATCAGAGTAAAGAGATCTATCAAGTTTAATAGATTTAAAAATTATATTTAAAAATTCTCCAAACATTTAATCTTTTTTATTTTTTTGCTCTTTATATGAAACTATCAATGGGAAGACTATTAAAGCAATAATAATTATAATGCAAATTGCAATTAAAAAAATTTTAGACATTTAATTTTAAAAGGAGACTATCTCTTTAAAAAAATATTAACCCGAAACAACCTCTCTGGTATTTGCATTAAAAGACTCTTTAAATGGTATATCAACTATAACAGCATCCACTGGTTTCCCTGGACTTTCTGAATATTTTTCTGGTAAATGAACTTTATATTTAGTTCCAACCTTTCCTTTTGGAAATCCATTAGCATTTAAAGTCCCATCAAAAGGAACATAACCCATTGCAATATTAGTCTTTTTTTCAGGATGCCACCAAGGGGAAGTAATAAATCCAACTGGTTCACCACCACTTTCATTTGAGATTAACCAAAAATCAGGCGCATAATCTTCTATTGGTTTTCCACCTAATTCTAAACCAACTAATTGCAGTTTGTAAGGCATCTTTCCTGCTTGTATCTCTGACTTCATTTTTTCTAAAATTTCTTTACCAACATAGTCAGACTTTTTATTCCATTCTCCTTTACCAGATAATGAAACTTGATAACCAAGGTTACACTGAAAAGGGTTGTGTTGTTGATCCATATCTTGTCCCCAAGAAAGTATGCCTGCTTGGATTCTTCTGTGGTGAGCTGGAGCTATGACCATCAATTTATGTTTCTCACCAGCTTTTAGAACAGCATTCCACATATCATCTGCATACAATGTTGCATTTCTTAAATAAATCTCATATCCAGCTTCCCCAGAAAAACCAGATTGTGAAATTACACAACTTCTTCCTCCAATTTTTGCTTCAGCTAATCCATAAAATGGCATATTATCTAAATCAAATTGATCACCACAAAGATCTTTCATCAAAGCCTTAGACTTGGGACCTTGAATTTGAACTGGACAGTGGTCTGTCTCATCAATTTTACAATTGAATCTTCTATCAGCGTTTACACCTTGTAAATACATTCCAATATCTGAGTCAGATAAAGAAAACCAGAACTCATCTTCTGAAATTCTTAAAAGAATTGGATCGTTTAAAACTCCACCATATGCATTGCATAAAATAACATATCTTGCTCTCATTGGAGAAATTTTTGTTGCATCCCTAGTTATTACATAATCTACAAATTTTTCTGCATCAGGACCTTTTACCCTTATTTGTCTTTCTACAGCAACATTCCACATTGTTACATGGTTTACTATTGCATCATATTCAACCATCGCACCACCATCTTCAGGTTTTACATATCCTCTTGGATGATAAATTCGATTATATACTGTTGCCCTCCAACATCCTGCTTGCATTGATAAATGCCAATAAGGTGATTTTCTAACTCTTGTCGAAATTAGCATTTCAACTTTTGTAGGACCACTCTGCCTTAAGTTATAAGGAACTTCTCGATCAGACTGATCTACTGATGTTGCTTGCTTTAATTTTGTATAATCAAATTCTTTAGACATATTTGTTCTCCATCAACCACTTGTTAGTTTCCGTTAATCCGCCGAATGTATAAATGTGGAAAAACTCGGTATGAGATTTAATTTTCCCAATTAAATCATTTGGGTCTTTAGGTTTTAATAAATCTAATGCCTTACTTAAATTAGATTTAAGAAAATTTATGGAATTTTTTGCTCCAACAATATTAGCAAATTTTATTAAGCTTGATATCTTTAGAGGCCCAGTAATTCCTACATGAACTGGTATACTTTGTTTTGAGATAAAATCAATAATAGGCTGAGGATCTAGCAACCATTGTGTGACTATATAATCAGCGTAAGGTTTTTTATCTATCATGGCTTTTTTTAAATCTGAATTGGATATATCAGGACTCCCCTCTGGGTGTCCAGCAATTCCTATTGTCATCTTCTCAAAATAACCAGTCTCTAAAAGTTGGAAGGAGCTATCGAATTTACCCATAGGTTCTCTACCACCTCCAATTACTAAAACTTGTTTAACACCCCCATCTTTACATCTAGAAACATAATCTTTTAGTTGCTTTTCATCTTGCATTGATCGAGCAGGGAAATGAGGAACTGGGTTAAAGCCTTTTTTAACTAAATCAACTGCTTGTTGAGCTGTTTCTTTGTAGTCACCACCAGGCAACATTGTAATATAGACATCACTAACTTTTGGAACAGTGCTTAGGTCAGTTTTGGGACTTATTTCAAGAGAAAATTTCATATTTAGATAATTATATCTTTTGAAAATACTGTCAAAGAAATTCATCCTATAATATAATCAACTTATGGCACAAAAAGACGTAGGAAATAAAGTACCAATTTACAAATTGAAAACCACAAAAGAGGTAATGAATTACTATGATGAGTGGGGTGAAAATGACAAATATAACAAAGATATGGCTGATTGGAATTATACTGGACCAAAAGAAACCGTTAATACTTTTCTAAAATATGAGATAAATAAAGATGCTTTGATTTTTGATGCTGGCTGTGGAACTGGTTTAGTAGGCTTAGAATTAAAAAAATTTGGTTTTAACAACTTTCATGGTGCAGATCTATCAGAAAAATTATTAAGCACTATTCCATTAAATTTATATAAAAAACTTCTCAAGTTAGATTTAAACGAGCCGACTAATTTAAAAGACGATAATTATGATGCAATTTTTTGTGTAGGCACTTTTACGTTTGGCCACGTAAGGCCAAATGCGCTAAATGAATTCATAAGAATAACTAAAAAAGGTGGTCTAATTTGTTTCACTATTAATGAGGGTATTTATAAAGATTATGGGTTTGATAAAAAAATAAAGGAATTAAATAAAAAAAATCTTTGGAGTGAAATGGAGTTTTTTAAATCTGATTACATCGCAAGTAAAGATGTCAATGCTTGGTTAGGGCTGTATAAAGTAAAATAATGAAAATTATATTAATAATGGGTTTGCCTGGTGCAGGTAAAACAACTTTAGCTTCTCATTTAGTGCCTTTGTTAAAAGCCAAATGGCTTAATGCAGATAAAGTAAGGAAAGAAGCAAATGATTGGGATTTTTCTGAGGAAGGGAGAGTTAGGCAGGCAAAAAGAATGTGGATCAAAGCTGAGGAATACAAAAGTCAAGGGCATCATGTAGTTGCAGATTTTATTTGTCCGACACCTGAAGCAAGAAGTTTATTCCCTGCAGATTATATAATTTGGGTAGACACTATAAATAAAGGTAGATTTGACGATACAAATAAAATGTTTGTGAAGCCTAGCAAGTATAACTTTCATGTTACAACACAAGATGCTAAAAATTGGTCATCAAAAATATATGAGGAATTAAAATAATGTCTTATCAATGGGATAATAAAAAACCAACTGCTCAAATGCTAGGAAGATGGCAACCATTTCATGATGGACACTATAATTTATTTAAAGAAATAATAAAAAAAACTGGTCAAGTTTGTATTCAAATAAGAGACGTTCAAGGAGTGGACGATAACCCATTTGATTTTGAGACAGTCAAAAAAAGCATTGAAGATAGACTTAATCCAGAATTTGAGGGACGTTTCAAGGTTATGCTAGTTCCAAATATAACTAATATCTGTTACGGAAGAGGTGTAGGTTATAAAATTGAAGAAATTGAATTATCAAAAGAAATCCAGGAAATCTCTGCAACAAATATTCGAGCTCAAATGAGAAAAGAAGGTAAACTTAAATAAAATTATATGAGTATTAAAGTTATTAACCAAAAAGATATTTCAAGAGTTATACTTAATGAACCTAAAACCTACAACTCTTTATCTTTCAAAAACTTAAATGATCTCATTAAAGTATTCAAAAAATTAGATAACGATAAAAAAGTTAAAGTAATTATTTTAGAGGGAGCAGGAAAAGGATTTAGTGCTGGGCACAATCTTAAAGAGGTTAAAAGTTTAAAGAAGAAAGGAAAGTATCAAAAACTATTCAATTTATGCTCAAAATTGATGATTCAATTAATTGAAGGAAAAAAACCTGTAATTGCTAAAGTTCATGGAGCAGCATACGCAGCTGGATGTCAATTAGTTGCTAGTTGTGATTTAGCATATAGCACTAAGGATGCAATATTTGCTACACCAGGAGTAAACATTGGATTATTCTGTAGTACACCAATGGTTGCTGTCAGTAGAAAGATAGGAAGAAAACCTATGATGAAAATGTTACTAACAGGAGAACCAATAAAAGCAAATTTTGCAAAAGAAATTGGATTAATCAACGATTGTTTCACAAAATCTAAATTAAATATTGAAGTTTTAAAGATTGCTAAAAAAATTGCCTCTAAATCAAATCTAACAATTAAAATTGGCAAGCAAACCTTTTACAAACAATTGGAAATGCCATTAAGAAAAGCATATTCTTACACCAGTAAAATGATGACCTTAAATATGATGGCTATGGATGCAAAAGAGGGGATTTCAGCTTTTTTGGAAAAAAGAAAACCTATTTGGAAAAATAAATGATTAATAAAACTACTGATAAACCTTGCTGTGGACCAGGGTATGCAAGTCCAGCTGAGGCTATCAAAGCGCCAAATGAAAAACTTTTATATACAATAGCTATTTATACAGGAACAGGAATTCAAAAACCTGACTACCTTGCTACTATCGATGTTGATCCAGATAGTCCAAATTATTCAAAAGTAATTCACCGTCTTGAAATGCCAGGTATTGGCGATGAGTTACATCACATGGGTTGGAATGCATGTTCATCTTGTCACGGCGATTCTGGTATGAGTAGAAAATACCTTCTTGTACCTGGTGTTAGATCAAATAATATTCATGTAATTGATACTGCAACAGATCCATATGCTCCTAAAATACATAAAGTTATTAAAGGGTCAGAAATTAAATCAAAAACTAATCTATCAGGACCCCATACTGTTCATTGCTTAGGATCTGAAATAATTATTTCTTTTCTTGGAAATGCAAAAGGTGAAGCTCCAGGAGGTTATTTGCATTTAAATAAAGAATTTGAAATTGTTGGTAGATGGGAAAATTCAATGGGAGATATTCCATTTAGTTATGATTTTTGGTACCAACCACGTCACAATGTTATGGTTAGCTCAGAGTGGGCAGCGCCAAATACTTTTATGCCAGGGTTTGATCTCGAAGAGGTTGGACATTTAAAATATGGTCGAAGACTCCATATTTGGGATTTTAAAAAAAAAGAGCCCTTTGAAACAATGTATCTAGGTGAAGATGGTTTAATACCTTTAGAAGTAAAATTTAAACATGATCCTAATAGTACTCATGGATTTTGTGGAGCAGCTTTAAGTTCTAATGTTATTCATTTTTGGAAATCTAAAAAAGGAAAATGGGAATGGGAAAAAATCATTGATGTTGATAATGAACCTCATCCGGATTGGCCTATACCTATACCAGGAGTAATGTCGGCAATATTAGTTTCAATGGATGACAAATATCTATATTTAAATAATTGGCTTCATGGTGATATGAGGCAATACGATATAACCGATCCTCATAAACCCAAGTTAACAGGTCAAGTATGGATGGGGGGTTTGTTAGGTAAAGCACCAGTTGTCAATGGAGTTAAAATTACAGGTGGACCTCAAATGTATCAATTATCGTTAGATGGTAAAAGAATGTATGTAACTACATCATTATTTTCAACATGGGATAATCAATTTTATCCTGAAATAAGAACTCAAGGTGGAGCAATGATAATGATAGATTGTGATGTAAAAAATGGTGGTATGAAAATTAATAAAGATTTTATAATTGATTTTGGTAAAGAACCAAATGGACCAAGCAGATGTCATGAAAGTAGATATCCTGGTGGTGACTGTACAAGTGATATATGGCTATAAAATTAATAACTATTAAGAACCGTAAAAATAAAATATTTAAAGTTTCAGATCGTAAACCATTACTTCAAGAATTGCGTGCTCAAGGAGTTGATCTTCCTTACGGGTGTGAGTATGGAGGATGTATAACTTGTGCTGCAAAACTTGTTGAAGGTGAAGTAGATCAGAAATCTCAAGTCGCTTTAAATAATCGGCAGATAAACAATGGTTATGTTGTTTTATGTGTAGCTCGACCTAAAACTGATTGTAAGATAGAAATTGGAGTTGAAAGTCATGATAAGCTATATCGCAATCCTTTTCTTGACCCGCTTGCACCTCATGAGTTAAAAGCAGATATAGCTACAAAAAAAAAATGAATCACAACGAGCCCTATAGCGATGAGTATTTGAAAGATATTCTAGAGTCAGTAAAAACAATTGCTATGGTAGGAGCTAGTCCAGATAAAACAAAATTTAGTTATGGTGTTTTAAGAGTATTGCATGAAACTGGATATGACATGATACCAGTTAATCCAAAGCCAGAAATAACAGAAATTCGTAATTTAAAAGTATATCCAAATTTAGCTGCGATTGATCGACCTGTAGATATGGTTGAAGTTTTTAGAAAGCCAGAGGATTTATATGGCGTCGCTGAAGAAGCTATCGCTATCGGTGCCAAAGTATTATGGGGGCAGATAGGGGTAATAAATCATAAAGCAGCACATCTTGCTGAAGAGGCTGGACTTAAAGTAGTAATGAACAGGTGTCCAAAGATAGAACTATTTAGACCTTTTTGGAAACCACGTCTTGATCAAAAGATTTAAAATTTTATTTTAGGTATTAAATAATTAAATGAAAAAAATATTTATTGTTTACGGACATTATGATGAAAAATCATTTAACGCCGCGATAAGAGATAAATTCATAGATACTGTAAAAAAAAATAGCCATACAGTAGACGTTGTTGACTTATATAAAGAAAAATTTAATCCAGTTTTTTCAGGAGAGAAACCGGATGAAATCGTTTTAGATCATAGAGGCAGAATAGAAAAATCTGATGTAATAGTTTTAATTGCTCCAATATGGAACTTTAGAATGCCGGCAATAGTGGAAGGTTGGATAGACAAAGTACTAGCTCCACCTTGGGCATTTAGGTTCAAAAGATTATTTGGAAATTACGGATACCCTATAGGTAACTTGAAAGATAAAAAAGCTGTTGTGTTTTGTACTTATGGATCCCCGCAATTTGCAGTTAGAACTTTCTTTTTGAATATGCCAACTAAAAGATTAAGAAGGGGTGTGTTTAATATATGCGGCATAACGGATGTTACATATAAAAGATACTTTGCTGTACCATTCGTAGGAGACATAAAAAGAAAAAAATTTTTAAAAGATGTTCAAAAAACAGCAAATAATATTTAAATTTTTAGTAATTTTTTTTATAACTATTTCGACTTCAAATGCAGAATTGCTTAAGCCAAATAGTAATATTAAACCTTCTGAAGTTGTAAAAATTCAACTTCTAGGACTTCAAAATAATAATAAAGTATTCAATGACAGTGGAATTGAGCAAACCTGGAATTTCGCTCATCCTATGAATAAACAAGCAACAGGTCCCCTAGATAGATTTAAAGCAATGTTAAAAAGCAATAATTACCAAATGATGTTAAATCATATAAGTCACACTATTACTCAAGTTAGAGGAGGAGATGACTGGGTTCAGTTTGAGGTAATCATTTTAGATAAGGAAAAAATTTATCATAAATTTAATTGGCAAGTTGAAAAATTTATAGAGGATGGACCTTTAAAGGACTGTTGGTTAACTACAATGGTATCAAGTCCAGAATCTTTAGGCAGCTCAATATGATGTATATTCATACAATTTTGTTTCGTAATGAATAAAAATTTAGTAGGTATATAATTATGAAAACTAAAACAAAAGTAGTTGTTGTTGGCGGAGGGGTCGTAGGTGTAAGTGCACTATACCACTTAGCAAAAAAAGGTTGGTCGGATGTTGTTTTAGTTGAAAGAAAGGAACTTACCTCTGGTTCTACTTGGCATGCAGCTGGATTATTGCCACTCTTTAATATGAGCTATTCAGTAGGTCAGCTTCATAAGTATGCAGTTAATCTTTATAAAACATTAGAAGAGGAAACAGGTAAAAATGTAGGCTTTAGTGTTGTTTCAAACATTCGTTTAGCGAGTACTAAAGATAGAATGGATGAATACCATCAATATGCAGGTGTAGCTAAAACAATAGGTGTAGATGTAAAATTTTTAACTCCTCAACAAGTAAAAGAAATTTGGCCTTTATGTCATACAGATGATTTAGTGGGTGCCATTCAACATCCAGAAGATGGTTACATACAGCCTGCTGACTTAACTCAGGCATTAGCGACGGGTGCAAGAAATAGAGGAGCAGAAATTTATAGAAATACTGCTGTGCTATCAATGAAACAAACACGAGATGGATGGATTGTAGAAACTGACAAAGGTTCTATTGAATGTGAGCATGTGATTTCTTGTTCTGGAAATTTTGCTCGACAAACTGGCGAGATGGTTGGATTAGATATTCCCGTCATACCTGTCGAACATCAATACATCGTGACGGAGCCACATCCAGAGATTCAAAAAAGAAAAAAAGAAGGCCTTCCAGAGATGGGAGTGCTAAGAGATAGTGATAGCAGATGGTACATGAGAGAAGAAGCTGGCGGATTAATTTTAGGTCCATATGAAGACGGTGCTCCTGCTTGCTATGTTGAAGGACCATCAAAAAATTCAGAGTATGAATTATTCCAAGAGGATTTAGATAGACTAGCTCCGCATATTGAGGGTGCAATTCACCGAGTTCCAGCTTTTGGAGAAGTGGGTGTAAAAAAAGTTTATAACGGGGCAATCTGTTACACTCCAGATGGTAATCCAATAGTTGGTCCTGCTTGGGGTTTAAAAAATTTTTGGATTAACGAAGGACATAGTTTTGGAATAACCGCAGCAGGTGGCGCAGGTTGGCAACTAGCTGAGTGGATTGTAGATGGAGAACCAACTATAGACATGTTGGGTGTAGAACCAAGACGTTATGGAAATTATGCAACTAAATCATATTTAAAAGCAAAAAATGAAGAAGCTTACAGTCATGTTTTTATAGTTCATTATCCAGATGAAGAAAGACCAGCAGCAAGACCGTTGAGAACTGCACCATGTTACGAAAGATTGAAAGCTTTGGGAGCTGTATATGGACAAAAATTTGGATGGGAACGTCCTAATTTTTTTGCAACCGATGGTATGGAACAAAAAGACGACTGGTCTTTTAGAAGATCAAAATGGTTTGATGCAATAAAAAAAGAATGTGAGAATGTTAAACAAAATGTTGGACTTTTAGATATGACTGCATTTGCGAAATGTAGAATTAAAGGACCAAAAGCTGAAGAATTTCTTGATTACTTAGTTGCAAATAAACTTCCAAAAAAAATTGGTAGAATAAATTTATGCCATGCATTGAATACTAAGGGTGGTGTTCATTCAGAATTTACAATTATGAAAGAAGCAGAAAATAGTTATTATCTCGTTTCTGCTGGAGCAAATTTACGATTAGACCATGACTGGATACAAAAATGGATGCCAACTGATGGTTCTGTAATTTTCGAGGATTTATCTAACAGTACAGGAGTTCTTGTTGTTGCAGGACCTAAAGCAAGAGAATTAATGAAAAAAGTTTCAATAGATGATTTTTCAAATGAAAATTTTAAATGGTTAACTGCAAAAAATGTTAATGTTGGATATGCACCAGTAAATGCAATGAGAGTAAATTTTGTTGGGGAGCTAGGGTGGGAGTTACATCACCCAATTGAGTATCAAAATCATATTTTTGATAAATTGATGGAAGCGGGTAAAGATTTGGGGATAAAACCATTTGGTATTAGAGCGATGAATAGTTTAAGAATTGAAAAATCTTATAAGCTTGTAGGAACCGAATTATCAATTGAGTATTCTCCATATGAATCTGGTTTAGATAGATTTGTTCATCCAAATAAAGGAAATTTTATTGGTCTAGAGGCTTTAAATAAATGGAGAGAAAAAGGTTTTGATAACAAATTAGTTACTCTTGAAGTTCACGATACTACTGACTCCGATGTATTGGGAAATAATCCGATTTATAAAGATAATAAAGTCGTTGGAAGAGCAACTGGTGGTGAATACGGTTTTAGAATTGATAAATCAATTGCACTAGCTATGGTCAAACCTGATTTAGCTAACGTTGGGGAGAAACTAAAAGTTGATATTCTTGGGAAGATGTATGAGGCAACAATTCTTGAAGAAAGTCCATATGATACTGAGAACAATCTGTTGAGAGCTTAATGAAAATTTTAGTAGCAGTAAAAAGAGTGATTGATTACAACGTTCAAATCAGAGTGAAAGAAGACAACTCTGGTGTAGTAACAGACAATGTCAAAATGTCGACTAATCCACCAGATGACAATGCAATTGAAGAAGCGGTAAAGATTAAAGAAGCTGGTAAAGCCACAGAAGTAGTAGCAGTAAGTATTGGAGAAGAGAAAGCTCAAGAAACAGTCCGCAAGGCACTGGCAGTTGGAGCTGATAGAGGAATACTCGTTAAAACAGAGAGTGTTGTTGAACCCCTTTCTGTTTCAAAATTATTACAAAAGATCGTTGAAAAAGAAAAACCAGATTTAGTCTTAATGGGTAAACAGGCAATCGATGATGATTGTAATCAGACAGGTCAAATGTTAAGCGCACTTCTTAATTGGCCTCAAGCTACCTTTGCATCTAAAATTGAGATTAAAGATGGTAAGTTAGAGGTTACAAGAGAAATAGATGAGGGTTTAGAAACAATAGAAATAAATGTTCCAGCAATAGTAACATGTGATCTAAGGTTAAATGAACCAAGATACGCTTCATTACCAAATATAATGAAAGCCAAAAAAAAACCTATTGAGCAATTGAATGCGTCAGATTTAGGAGTGGATATAAGCCCAAGAATCGAACAAATTAAAGTTGAAGAGCCGCCTAAAAGAAAAGCTGGTATAAAAGTATCAAGTGTATCTGAGTTGGTTCAGAAATTGAAAAATGAGGCTAAAGTAATTTAAATGTCAGTTTTATTAATTGCAGAACATAACAATAAAGAATTGAGACCATTTACACTTAATGCAGCAACCGCAGCATCACAGATAGATAATGATGTTCATGCTGTAATTATTGGAAATAATTGTGAAGAAGCAGCAAAAGCATTATCTAAATTAGAATTTGTTAAGAAAGTTATCCAAGTCGAAGCAGCTTACTACGAGAATTTTGTTGCTGAAAATTTTGCACCGGTAATTGTAAAATTAGCCAATAACTATTCACACATAATAAGTTCAGCAAACACTTTTGGTAAAAATTTAATGCCCAGAATTGCTGCTGCTCTAGATACATCTCAAATCAGTGATATAACTAAAGTTATTGCTCCCGATACTTTTTTGCGACCAATTTATGCAGGAAATGCTTTTGCAACAGTAAAAAGTAAAGATGCAAAAAAATGTGTAACCATAAGACCCACGTCTTTTGATGCTTGTGAAAGTTCTGGTGAATCAGCATCAATTGAGAAAACCGAAGCAAGTGAGGAATTTACAAAAACAAAGTTTGTCAAAAGAGAAGAGGTAAAATCAGATAGACCAGAGCTTGGCACTGCTAGAGTTGTTGTATCAGGTGGGAGAGGGATGCAGAGCGGAGATAATTTTAAACTTATTACCTCTTTGGCTGATAAATTAAATGCAGCAATTGGAGCATCAAGAGCAGCAGTTGATGCTGGATATATAAGTAACGACCACCAAGTTGGTCAAACAGGTAAAGTTGTTGTTCCTGACTTGTATATTGCTGTTGGTATATCAGGGGCTATTCAGCACTTAGCAGGGATGAAAGAAAGTAAAGTAATAGTGGCAATAAATAAAGATGGAGAAGCACCAATTTTTAGTATTGCGGACTATGGTCTTGAAGCTGATCTTTTTGAGGCAGTTCCTCAATTCTTAGAGGAATTAAACAAATTAAACACTATACAAAAATAATATAATCTGTAAAAAATTGATTTATGTCCAGAGAGACAATGGAATATGATGTAGTGATTGTAGGTGGCGGTCCATCAGGATTAGCTACAGCTATAAAGTTAAAACAATTAAATTCAGAATTAAATATTTGCTTGTTAGAAAAAGCTTCAGAAATTGGTGCCCATATTTTAAGTGGAAATGTGTTTGAAACAAGAGCTTTAGATGAATTAATTCCTAACTGGCGAGAATTAAATTCACCTATTAAAACTAAAGTTACTAAAGAAAAATTTTTATTTTTAGGAAAAAACAAATCAATAAGTTGGCCATCATGGTTATTACCAGCAGTTCAACAAAATCACAAAAATTATATTATCAGCCTTGCAAACTTATGTAGATGGCTTGCTGAACAAGCAGAAACACTTGGAGTTGAAATTTTCCCAGGATTTCCAGCAAGTGAAATTTTGTTTAATGAAGATGGTTCCGTAAAAGGTGTAGCAACTCAAGATATGGGTATTGATAAAGAAGGAAACAAAAAAGATAGTTTTGAGCCAGGTATCGATTTATTGGGAAAGGTGACTGTTTTTGCAGAGGGTTGCAGAGGTCATTTAGGAAAACAATTAATTAAAAGATTTGAACTCGATAAAGATAAAGACCCACAACAATATGGAATAGGATTTAAAGAGATATGGGAAGTGGATGAAAAAAATCACCAAGAAGGTTTGGTAATGCATACTGCTGGCTGGCCGCTAGACAAAAGTACTTACGGAGGAAGTTTTATCTATCACGCAGAAAAAAAACAAATATTTTTAGGTTATGTAATTGGTTTAGATTATCAAAATCCACATTTATCTCCATTCGATGAGTTTCAAAGATTCAAGACACATCCTGCAATAAGAAAAATAATTGAGGGTGGAAAAAGAATTTCCTATGGCGCTAGAGCTTTAATAGAAGGTGGCTTTCAAAGTTTGCCAAAAATGTTTATGCCTGGTGCATTATTGATTGGGTGTGATGCAGGTACTTTAAATATGCCTAAGATAAAAGGATCACATACCGCAATGAAAAGTGGAATAATTGCAGCTGAAGCAATTAATGACCATATCAAAGAGAATAAAGAGCTATCAATTTTTGAGGAAAAATTAAAAAAAAGTTGGTTATACAAGGAATTATATGAAGCGAGAAATGTTAAGCCTAGTTTTAGTTGGGGCTTAATTTTGGGAGTTATATTCACTGGAATTGACCAAATTTTGTTTCGAGGTAAATTACCATTTACTTTGAAACACAAACACGCTGACCATCAAACATTGAAACCAGCAAGTAAAATGCCCAAGATTGATTATCCTAAACCAGATAACATTATTACTTTTGATAAAACGAGTTCAGTCTATCTAACTGGCACAAACCATGTAGATAATCAACCTATTCATTTAAAGCTTAAAGATCCATCATTACCAATTAATTATACATTAAATGAATATGATGAACCTGCACAGAGGTATTGTCCAGCTGGTGTTTATGAAGTTCAAAAAGAGAATGGATCAAATAAATTTGTTATAAATTCTCAAAATTGTATACATTGTAAGACCTGTGATATAAAAGAACCTTCTCAAAATATCACTTGGGTAACGCCTGAAGGTGGCGGCGGTCCTAAATACGGGAATATGTAACTAAGACAAATCTATTGCAAATTTTTTTAATGTTTCGATAGGTAAAATTTTCAGAGTATTTTGATGTGTGCTTTTTAGATATATTGGACAACCTTTACCAGCTTCAACTGCTCTTGCATACCAGGTAGCACATACACACCATCCATCTCCATCTTTTAAACCAGGAAAACCGTACTCGGGATGCGGCGTAATTAAGTCGTTGCCAGCCTCTTTACACCATTCTAAAAATTCAGTTGTTACTTTTGCACAAACCGTGTGTAAACCTGTATCATTCTCATCAGTGTTACAACAGCCATCTCTAAACCACCCAGTAAGCGGATCCAATGAACAACTTTCTAAATTTTCACCTAAAACATTTTTTTGCATTTAATTATCCAAATATGTTAAAGATTTTTTGGTCAATTAATCCATTAAATGAAATAGAACGTCTTTCCTCTTTCGTTCCTTTAAAAGGATAAACTGTATGCATCAGGTAGTGGGGAAAAAAATAAAAATCCCCGACTTTCGGTTTTATAGGATATCTACATTGAGATAAAAACATTCTATTACCATGAATTAATTCTAAGTTTCCGCCTCTATAGTCCGGCTTATTATCTTGATAGGGTTTACCAAAAGTTTCAGGTAATTTTAAAAATCCTGCGCCAGATATATGACCTGAATGCCAATGTATTGGGTTATATTCATTTTCAAATTGTCTTACTACCCACGACTCAATTAATCTAAATTCTGAAATTTTATTTCCAGTATCTTTATAAATCCATTGTGCAACAGTATCACCTAAAAATTTAAGCCAACCACTTTCTTGAACGGTTTTTTTATCTAATTTAAATTCTTGCTTTACGTCTCCCACAAGACCTTTACCTACATCTAATTTTTTTGACTCTTCTTCATCATTGATTGTAATATCAATAAATTTATTTAGCTTAGATAAAAGTTCTTCTGGAATTTTCGCCTTATAAATAGATGGACCAAAAGCTTTAATCAAACCATAATCATTTTCCATAATTTGTATTAGTAATTTCCGTAGGCGTCATAAATATTATCATCAATTTTAGCATTAAAGGATATTGATCTTCTTTCTTCATCACTATCTGTAAATGGATATACTGTATGCATCATATAATTTGGAAAGAAATAAAAACTACCAACTTCAGGAAGAACACTAAAGGTAGATCTTTGTAAAAACATTTTAGTTCCATGAACTAATTCAATTTTACCATTTTTGAATGTTTTTTTTCCATCTTTAGATTCTTGTCCTAATATTTTAGGTACCTTTAAGTAACCAACTCCGGATACATGCCCAGAGTGCCAGTGTATTGGATTATAGTCATTTTTAAATTGTCTCACAACCCAAGTCTCATTAATTATAAATTTTGAGATTTGTTTTTTCTCAGTATTTTTAATCCAAGCACCGACTGCTTGAGCTAAAAAATTCATAAATCCTGAGGATTCTACAAAATTGTTTTCTAAGACAAATTCTTGTTTTACGTGCCCGGCTAATTTGTGACCCCAATCCTGTTTTTTTGATTTTTCATTATCAGCAATAATATCATCAACATATTTGTTTAAAGTTTTTACTAATTCATCAGGCATTTGTACTTTCGCAATACTCGGTCCAAAAGGTCTAGTTATTTGTATTTGGCTTTCAGGCATAGTTTAAATTTTAGTGGGATTTGGCTGACCTTTGTATACTTCCTCTGGGTCAAATTTTTTTTCTTTTTCTAAAAATTTCATTTGTATTTCTCTTCCATTATCAATTTTTCCTAAGGGAATCGAACGATAAAAGCATGAACGATAACCAACATGACAACTTGCACCATTACCAATATCAACAATTAAACAAATTGAGTCTTGATCATCATCAATTCTAATCTCTCTTACCTTTTGAGTAAATCCACTTGTTTTTCCCTTGTGCCATAAAGATTTTCTTGATCTACTAAAGTAATAAGCCTCTTTTGTCTCTATTGTTTTCTTTAAAGCTTCAATATTCATATAACCATGCATTAAAATGTCCTTGGTTTTATCACACATTGTTATGACCGGTATTAAACCGTCATTATCAAATTTTGGTGAAAGCATTTCTCCTTCTTCAATTTCAACAACATTTTCTCTTTTTTTGAACATATTAGGTAATTATGTAGCATATATCTGCAGATATTAAATATTTTAAAAATATCTATTTATGGGTATAAAACCTGCAATGAAACTTGTAAAAAATACAGAACAAGAAAAAAGTGCTAAAAAGATTTCGGATCAGGAAGCAGAAAATGCTTTTAGGACAATAATAGCGTGGTTAGGAGAAAATCCTAATAGAGAGGGCTTGCTAGAAACTCCAAAGAGAGTAGTCAAAGCATTTAAAGAGTACTTCAAGGGATATAAAGAAGATCCAAATATCATATTAGAAAAAACTTTTGGAGATGTTGAAGGATATGATGATATGGTTGTTCAAAAGAATATTTCGGTACAAAGCCATTGTGAACATCATATGGCACCAATTATAGGTAGAGCACATGTTGCATATATTCCCAGGAATAGAGTTGTAGGTCTAAGTAAATTAGCTAGAGTTGTTGAGGTTTTCTCAAAAAGACTACAAACACAAGAAAGATTAACCATGCAAATTGCAAATACACTAATGAAATCATTAGATGCAAAAGGTGTAGCAGTGACTATAGATTCAACTCATCAGTGTATGACTATGAGAGGTATAAAAAAAGAACAGGCTTCAACAGTAACGAATTATTACTTAGGACAGTTTAAAGAGGATTTAAGTTATCAAAATAGGTACTTAAGATTTATAAGCACCCAAAAAGAGTAAAGTGTCTGATCAATTTAAAGCATTAATTTTAAATCAAAAAGGTGAAGAGTTCACAAGGGAAGTTAAATCAATTGACAAAAGTTTTTTAAGACATGGTGATGTAACTATTAAAGTAGATTACTCAGACTTGAATTTTAAAGATGGGATGATCCTTAAGAATGGAGGAAGATTAGTTAAAGAATTTCCTCATATTCCTGGAATTGACTTTTCAGGAACTGTTCTAGAGAGTGAAAACTCAAAATTTAAATCAGGTGATGAAGTAATTTTGACTGGTTTTAGAGTTGGAGAAATTTTTTATGGCGGTTATTCCCAAATCGCAAAAGTGAATGGAGATTTTTTGATTAAAAAACCAACTGGTTTAACGACGAAGCAAGCAATGATATTGGGTACGGCAGGTTTTACATCTCTAATGGCGGCATTTGCAATTAAAGCGAGAGAGGAAATTTTATTAGGTGAAAAAGTAAAAAATGTTTTAGTAACAGGAGCATCTGGAGGAGTAGGTAGTATTGCAGTTATGATACTAAATAAAATGGGATACGGTGTTACTGCTGTTTCTGGAAAAGAGTCTAAAGCTGACTACTTGAAATTATTAGGTGCTAAAAACGTTATAAATAGGGCTGAATTTGATAAAGATCCAAAACTAATTGATAAAGGTTTATGGGATGGAGTAGTTGATACAGTTGGTGGAAAAATTTTAGCTAATGCAATTGTTCAAACAAATTCGAATGGAATTATCGCGGTCTGTGGTAATGCAAGTACTAATGAACTTAATACAAATGTAATTCCATTTATGTTAAGAGGAATAAAACTTTGGGGTATGGACTCTGCCAATTGCAGCATACGAAGAAGAGAATTTATTTGGGGAGAAGCTTCAAAATTAATTGATTTTGATTTATTTGAAAATTCTATTCAAACCGTAAGCTTGGAGGAGTTGATTGAAACTTATCCGAAAATATTAAAAGGTGAAATTTCAGGAAGAGTTTTAGTAGATTTAAATAAATAATGGATTGGGACAAATTAAAGATTTTTCATGCAGTGGCTGAGGCTGGAAGTTTTACAAATGCAACAGTCAATTTAAATTTGAGTCAATCTGCTATTAGTCGGCAGATTCAATCATTAGAGCAAGATTTACAGGTTCAATTATTCGAGAGACATGCGAGAGGTCTTACCCTTACAGAAAATGGTGAGTATGTTTTTAAAACAGCTCATGAAGTCATAAGTAAATTAAAAGAGGTAGAAACTACTTTAGGTGATCAAAAAAATAAGCCAACTGGAAGATTAACCATTACGACAGTAAGAAGTTTTGGTACTCACTGGCTTACACCAAGAATTCAAGAATTTATGAGATTGAATCCAGAAATTGAAATAGAATTAATTTTTGAGGACAAAGAGCTAGATTTAAGCACTAGACAAGCGGATATTGGTATATTTATGAGAAGGCCAAAACAATTAAATTATATTCAAAAAAAATTAGTTGATCTTAAATACTATATTTATGGGTCTAACAGGTATTTAGAAAAAAATGGCATGCCCAAATCAATCAGTGACTTAAATAAACATAAATTTATATCTTTTGGAAAAGGAGCACCCTCACCAGTTTATAATCCCGACTGGGCATTAAAATTAGGAATGACAGATGGAAAAAAAAGAAAACCAATAATGAAAGTAAATAGTGTGATGGGTTTACTGCTCGCAGTTGAAACAGGTGTAGGATTAGCTGCTTTACCAGAGTATTTGGTAAACGAATCAAATAAGGTTATAAAAGTATTACCCAAATCTGAGGGGCCAATTACTGAAGCCCATTTTGTATATCCTCAATCACTCAAAAATACAGCAAGAGTTCAAGCTTTTCGCAATTTTTTATTTAGCAAAATAGGCGATTGGAAGTCATAATCAACCTGCGACACTATTGAGATTGATAATCATTATCAATGAGAATAATTCTCATTCTCACATAAATTATGCGGAAGAATAACGGAGATAAATGAGAAAAATAACAATTTTGGCATTAATAACATCTTTATTTGCATCTGTGTTTGCAATTGCAGATGAAGTTAATATTTTTAATGCTAGGCATTATAAAGCTGATGGAGAGTTATATGCCAAATTCACTAACAAAACTGGGATTAAAGTAAATCTGATCAATGGAAAATCAGGTGCCTTAGAGAAAAGAATTCTTGAAGAAGGTGTCGATTCTTCTGCAGATCTTTATATCACAGCAGATGCTGGAAGATGTGGTGCAATGGATGCAAAAGGTGCGCTCCAAGGTGGTTTAACATCTGCAGCAATCAAATCATCTGTTCCAAAAAGCTTTAGAACAAACAAGTGGGTTGGAATCGCAAAAAGAGCTAGAATAATTTATTATTCACCTGAAAGAGTAACAGGTGCTGAGTTATCTGGAATGACATACGAGGGTCTAGCTGATCCAAAATGGAAAGGCAGATTAGTAATAAGAAAATCTAGTAACATTTATAATAAGTCTCTTGTAGCATCATTGATTAAGAACAATGGAAAAGCTGCAACAGCGAAATGGGCTGAGGGCGTTGTTTCTAATATGGCAAGAACTCCTAAAGGAAATGACAGAGCTCAAATTATGGCAGTAGCAGCTGGTGAAGCAGATATTGCTGTAGCTAACACTTATTATTTAGCTCTTATGTTATCTGGAAAAAAAGGTGCTGAGCAACAAGAAGCAGCTAAAAAAGTTAAAGCTTTTTTCCCTAATCAAAATGATAGAGGAACGCACATGAATGTTAGTTGTGCCGCTTTAGTAAAAGGTGCGCCTAATAAAGCAAATGCTGTCAAGCTTGTAGAGTTTTTATTAACTCCAGATTCTCAAGAGCATTTTACAAATAATACTTTTGAGTTTCCAATGATTGATGGTGTTTCACCTAGTCCATTAGTGGTAAATAATTTAGGATTAGATTTCAAGCAAGATATGAAAACTAAACTAGCTTCTTATGGAAAAAACCAAGCTGCTGCAGTAGAAGTAATGACAGCTGCTGGTTGGAAGTAACACAATGGAAGAGGATAAAAAATTTATATCTAATATTGATTATAATAAGTCTTCTAAAGCATGTTCCCCATGTAATTTAGAGTGTGAAAAAGTCAATAAGAGAATAAATAACAGAAAATTATCAGATATTGATGCTAAGGAGGTTCCGCATATCCTAAAAGTATTTGATATTTGATTTTTCTGGGTGCCCACAATCATTAGAAAGTTGTCTCCTTTCTTTTATTGTGGGCATAATACTTTTCATGTTTATAAGGCGGATTATAAATTATGAAGATTAATTTTTGGTATATATCTTCTTTTCTTATTTCATTACTAGTTATAATTCCAATACTAACAGTATTCTCAAGTTTTTTTGAGCAAACAACAAATTATTTTGACATCTTAAAAGAAACTTTTTTATTTGAATATACTTATAACTCTCTTGCCTTATTAATTAGTGTCTTAACACTTACTTTTTTGATTGGAACTATCACAGCATACTTAGTCTCTTTTTATGATTTTCCGTTAAGTAATTTTTTTAAGTGGGCACTAATTTTATCTTTTGCAGTGCCACCGTATATTTATGCATATTCTTTGACAGCTTTTTTTGAAAATTATGGAACAGCATATACAATTTTAAAAAATCTGTTTGGAGAGGCTAACTATAACCAGCATATCCCTAAATTCGATGGTATGTTAGGTAGTATACTCTCTATTTCTATCTCGCTATTTGGTTATGTTTACATACTGACTAGAGCATCATTTTTATACCAATCACAAAGTCTAATTGATCTTGGAAAGAATTTAGGATTTACAAATTTTCAATCTTTTTATAAGGTAATTTTACCTGCAGCACGACCTGCAATTGTTGCCGGACTTTCGCTTGTCGCAATGGAAACATTAGCTGAATTTGGTGCTGTTGATTTCTTTTCAATAAATACATTAACTACAGGAATTTATAATTCATGGATCGCATTTGATGATTTAGCTTTTGCGAATCGATTATCTTTTTTTCTTTTATTGTTTATCTTTGCATTATTTATTTTAGAAAATTTATCTCGAAATAAGGCAAAATATCATTTCAATTCAAGAGGTGGGTTTAAACATAAAGATAAAATTAAATTGACTAAAAAAAAATCATTTTTAGCTTTTATCTTTTGTTTTTTTATTTTTTTTATAAGTTTCTTATTTCCGTTAAGTCAAATGTTATATTGGACAATTAAATTTCCGGAAAATTTATTTGATTTAAATATTTTAAATCTTTTATTAAATACTTTATATCTGGTAATAATTTCTAGTATTGTATTAATTACTTTTTCTTTGATCTCTAATTATGGCAATAGAGTTTTAAAAAATAAATTTTTAAATATTTTGTCAACTTTGTCAATTTCAGGCTACGCAATACCAGGCGTAATTCTTGCAGTAGCTTTTATAACTTTTATTTCATGGTTAGATGAAAGCATGATTAAAACATTAGGTTTAACATCCATTAAAAAGATATTTATAGGTTCAATTTTAGGTTTGGTGTTGGTTTATTTTGTAAGATTTTATTCCCTAGCTTTCAATGGAATAAAATCAGGTTATGAAAAAATAAATATTTATGTTGATGAAAGTGCCTATCTATTGGGTTATTCAAAAAAAAAGACATTTCTTAATATTCATGTTCCAATTCTGAGAAATTCACTTTTGTTTGTTGGTGTCTTGGTTGCCCTTGAGATAATTAGAGAATTACCGATAGCTTTGATATTAAGACCGTTTAACTTTGAAACTTTTGCAACTACAGCCTATATTTCAGCCTCGGAGGACCTTTTAGAGGCAGCAGCTGTTCCATCATTATTTTTAATTTTAATTGCATCATTCTTCATTATAACTGCATCAAAATATATTTTAAGGGAAAATAATGAGTAATAACTTTTTTGAGGTAAGAAATGTTGACTTTGTTGTAGGTGGTAAAACAAAAGTTAGAAATGTATCTTTCTCCATTAAAAATGAGGGTGATGTAATATGTTTACTTGGTCCATCGGGAATAGGAAAGACTACTATTTTAAGAACCATAGCTGGACTACAAAGAATTAAACATGGTTCTATTAAATTAAATGGAAAAATAATTTCGTCTGAAAATTTAAATGTTGAGCCTGAACATAGAAATATATCTCTTGCTTTTCAAGAGAATAGTTTATTTCCGCATTATACTGTAAAGAAAAATATTTTATTAGGTTTTGAAAAGAATAAATTGAAAAAAAGGAAAGAGATAAATCTTCAAGAAATTTTAGATTTATTAGATCTCTCAAAAATACTCAATCAATACCCACATCAAATTAGTGCCGGTGAAGCTCAAAGAGCCTCTTTAGCCAGAGCTCTACTAACACAACCAGATCTTTTATTGTTAGATGAGCCATTATCTAATGTGGACCAAAGTTTTAAAGAAGAGATTCAAATTAGGTTAAAAAGAATTTTAAAAACTCTCAAAATTTCTACAATTATTGTTACTCATGATTCTTATGAGGCTTTCTATTTAGGTTCAAAATGTGGAATTATTTTAGATCAAGAACTTAGACAGTTTGATGATCCCTATAAAGTTTATCATTTTCCAAATTCTGTAGAAGTTGTAAATTTTTTGAATAGAGGTGTTTTAATTCCTGCTGAGGTAACAAGTCCTAAAAGTTTAGAAAATAAGGATCTTGGTACTATTACAGGCAATTTTGTAAAACCTTTTCCAATTGGATCAAATGTCCAACTCTTAATTCAACCAGAAGACCTACATCATGATGATCAAAGTAATTTAAAGTTAGAAATAGTTGATAGAAAGTTTAGGGGTACAAGTTTTATTTATACTTTAAAAACAACTACTAATAAGTTTATTCCTGTATTTGTTCATTCTCATCATATTCATCAACATGAGATAAGTGAAAAATTTGGTATAAAAAGACCAATTCATATTGATCATATAGTTTGCTTCTAATAAAAACCTTTTAGAAAATGAAAAGTAACTTTAAAATTTTTTTAAAGGGAATTATTGATGTAAGCCCACTGATGATTCCAGTTGTTCCCTTTGGTTTAATTTTTGGAGTTCTTGCAATTGATGTTGGATTTACTCCAATTGAAACAATGGCAATGTCTTTAATTATTTTTGGTGGTGCCTCTCAGATAGTTTTATTGCAATTATTTTCTGGTGGTGCATCTTCTCTAGTAATAATCAGCTCGGTTGGTGCAGTGAACTCTAGACATTTGCTTTACGGAGCTGTTGTATCAGAGCATTTGTCAGATTTAAAGTTGATTTGGAAGATTATTATATCCTATTTTTTAATCGATCAAGCATTTGCAATTTCAAATGAATATTTAAAAAAGAATAAGGATCATAATAGATACTTTCACTTAGTAGGTGGAGGAGCTACTTGTTGGGTAATTTGGCAATCCACCACATTTTTAGGAATTATACTTGGAGCAGCAATTCCAGAAAAACTTGGACTAAGTTTTGCAGTTCCTTTAACATTTTTAGCTTTATTAGTTAATGACTTTAGAAAATTTATAAATGTGATTGTAATAATTATTTCAGGTTTGGTAGCGACATTTGGATATAATTATATTCCTTTTAAAGCTTATGTTATTGTTGCAGCTCTAGCAGGATTATTCACCGCAATGATATTAACTAAGAAAAATAAAAAAGTATGAGCAACTGGGCATTAATTTTATATTGTGGATTGATTACTTATTTAACAAGGTTTTCCATGATAGCTTTAATTAAAAGGGAAATGTTCAATGATAGAATTAGAGAGATATTATCATTTGTGCCATCTGCAATATTTCCTGCAATAATTTTTCCAGCTATTTTTATTAATGACATGGGGTTAATTGAAATAGATGATAATCCAAAGATATTGGCTGCAATAATTGCAATGATCATCGGTATTTTCTCTAGAAGTATAATTGCGACAATATTTTCAGGATTGGCATCTTATTGGTTTTTAATATTTGTTGTATAAACAATCATGAAAAAAATTTTAACCTTCTGTTTTCTTTTATTAGCATTCAATGTTAATGCCATGGAAAAGGAAACAACCTTTAAAAAAGAATTGTTTAATAAAGCACAATCTGAGGGCAAAGTTGTAGTGGTTAGCTCTTGGATTAAGTATTGTCCCTCATGTGCAAGTCAAATGAAAGTTTTGGAAAAAGCAAAGAATGATTTTGACAACATTGAATATTTTGCATTTGATGTAACAAATAGAGAAATTTCAGATATGTTTAATGTGCAATATCAAACAACTCTTTTGATTTTCAAAAATAATAAAGAAGTTTATAGAAGTATTGGAGAAATTAAAAAAGAAGCAATTTACAAAGCTCTTAAATCCTCAATTTAATTTAAGCACCTAGTTTAATATTTCTTGAAACATTTGCCTCAAGTTGATCTGGTTTTTTTAGAACTAAATTATTCATGATTTCAATATACTGATCTTTACTATCAACTTGTAATCTTGGGTTATTTTTTCTTTCTTTTCCGATAGTGCTAAATTTTTCACCTTTATAGTCATGAGCTGGATACAAGTAAGTTTCGTCAGGTAATTTCAAGAGTTTATTAAATATGGAATTATAAGAATCTATAGCATTTCCATTTTGAAAATCTGTTCTACCTGTCCCATTTATCAGCAAAGTGTCACCAGAAAATAGATAGTTATCCATCAGAAAACTATAACTATCTGAAGTATGTCCAGGTGTATACATAGCTCTTAATTTGATGTTATCTAAATTAATATACTCATCATCTTTAACTCTGATTTCAACCGTATCAGCCGGAGTATGATCGCCCATTATTCTAGTGCATTTTGTAATGTCTTTTAATTTTGAGGCACCAGTTACGTGATCCGCATGTATATGAGTATCAATAACTTTGACAAGTTTTAAATTAAGTTCCTTTAACAAATTAATGTATTCATTTACATTTTCTATTACAGGGTCAATTATTAAAGCCTCTCTTCCTTCCCCAGAAGAAATAAGATATGTATATGTTGATGATCTATTGTCGAATAATTGTTTAAAAATCATTAATATACATTATCATAAATGTATAATTTGACCCATTGTTAATATTGTGAAATTTATTATTTCTCCAATTATGAAACAAATTATAACATTATTCATTTTAGTACTATATTGCTTTCCGTCTCTTGCAGATAAAAACATGAAAATAGGTTCTAAAGGAAAAGAAAGTGATATTAACCGAATCATAAAAGTAAAAATGTATGATAATTATTATGAACCTAGTTCTTTTCAAATTAAAGCAGGTGAAACAATAAAGTTCGAAGTTGAAAATGTAGGTGAGTTAGTCCACGAATTTAATATTGCAAATAAAATGATGCACATAAAGCATCAGCCAGAAATGGAAAAAATGGTTGAAAATGAAATTCTTCTTGCCGACTCAATTGATAAAGAAAAAATGAAAAAAATGGCAAAGATGGATAAAGCTATGGCTCATTCGCACAGCAATAGTGTTTTATTAGAACCAAAACAAAAGGGAAATATCATTTGGAAATTTGATAATGCAGTAAATATTGAAATTGCATGTAATGTGCCAGGCCATTATCAAGTTGGAATGATAGCCAAAGTTGATATAAACTAATTTAATGGACAATGCAGTCAATGCCAATTTTAATTGGTCTTGTAAACATACATGGAAAAGAAGCGCTAAAAACACAGGTTGGTGTTTATTAGGTTGTGCAATTGGCGATTTCGGTACTATTTTATTTTTTCAACTAACTAAAATTCCATTCCCAGTTATGGGAATAATGACTTTAGCTGTTATCAACGGACTAATTGCAAGTGTTATTTTAGAGACAGTAATCCTAATAAAACAAAATTTTGATTTTACTAAAGCCTTAAAAACAGCAATGGGAATGAGTTTTATATCGATGATAAGTATGGAGATCATGATGAATTTGACTGATTACTTTTTAACAGGTGGAGCAATTCTTACTTGGTGGGTAGTTCCAATTATGCTCTTAGTGGGATTTTTAACACCCTGGCCTTATAATTATTGGAGATTAAAAAAATTTAATATTGCGTGTCATTAAAAAATTGGGACAACAAAACTTGGCTTTCATCACCGTCATATATTGAATCTTTTAATAATTTTTTATTAAAACAAGTTAAATTAAATAAAAATAGTCATATTTTAGATATTGGTTGTGGCAGGGGTAAGATACTAGGAAGCTTATCATCAAAGTTAAACTTAAAGAGAAAATCCATAGGTATAGATATAGAGAGTCATAAAGATAGAGATAAAAGAATAATTTTTAAAAAAATCGATGCACTTAAATTTTTAAAAAAGAATAAAAAAAGATTTGATCTAATCTTATTAAAACAAACTATTCATCTTTTTAAAATTAAAGACATCAAGACTATACTTGAATTATCGAAGACATTTCTGTATCCAAATGGTAAAATTATTATTTTTACTTTAGATCCCAATAATAATGAAATTCCAACATTTTTGATTATGAAAAAAAAGCTGGAAAAAGCGATAACAAGAGACAAGAATATTATTAAATCAATTTGGTATTCATTCGAAGGAAAATTCGTTCGAAGTTTTAGTTATAAAGTTAAAATTTCAAAAAAAAAATATATGGAAATGGTAGATAGTAAATATATATCAGTGTTGTTGGGGATGAGCCAAAAAACAATATCTAGTGGTTTGGATGAAATAAAGAGAAAGTATAAAAAAAAAATATCTTTTAAAGATAAATTGATCTGTCTAGTTTTGAATAGATAAAACAAGAAAATAATTCAGGGGTTTGCTCTTTAGTTAACCAACCAAAAGAGCTGCCCCTAATTTGCCATTCTGGCATTTAAGTCCGAATGGACTTTGTGTTTTTTTATTTACTTTGTTATGAAGTATAAAAATTCCCAGCTAAGTATCAGGTGGTTTTTGATTCATTAAAACTGCCTCCTTTATTAAAGATTAAATTTTGAACAGGTTGTAATCAATAAATTTATTTAAATTTTATGAAAATATATTTCTTGTATACAACCTAGGTATTTAATAATATTCCGCCATCTAAAATAACTTCACTTCTTAATAGAAAATTTTTAATTGCTTAAATTGTATATATAGTTAAAATTTTATTGTGAAATTTATTAATGGAACAGTAAAATTATTCGTAAGTTTATTAGCATCTACCATTATTATTTATGCAATCAATATAGTTGCTGGATTTGCCGGAGCGGATTATTCTTTCACCCACGGTGAAACTTTTGTTATTTGGATATTAATGGCAATATTAGTAAACAATTGTTTTAATAAATAATTTATATTTTAAATTTTCTTTTTAGATGCTTAATTTTTCCTTCAGTACTATCATAATCTATATAACAACCTTGAAGAAATCTATTACCCTCATTAGCATTATAAGATGTCCTTCCATGTAGAAGTCTATAATTGTCCATCATTAATAAATCTCCTGAAAGAAGTTTAAATTCAATTCTATATTTGCTCGAATTATATAATTCAGAAATTTTATTTCTTGCTTTATAGTAAACATCTAATTTATTTTTATCAATTAATGGAACAAAATCTAACCTTGGGCTAAATCTAACTTGTTTAAAATTTTTATTTTCATCTAATTCAATCATCTCAGCCCAATTTTCTAATATTACTTCCTTATCTATAAATTGATATTTTACCTTCACCTCAGTTAAAATTTTATAGTATTGAGGATATTTCTCTTTTAATTCCTCTGTAACTGTAAAGCCATCTACCAAAGTAGAATTTCCACCTTCAACTGCATTTTCAATACAATGTAATATTTGAATACACGGGACAGGATTTCTATAAGGATTATCAGTATGAGGTGCTAATGGCAAGGATGTATAAGCTAGATCATTTGGATTGGGTTTTGATTTCACATTAAAGAACTCTCCAAAATTTGTTCTCCTTACACTACCTATAGAATTTGCAAATTTTACTAAGAAGTTATTTTCTATTGGTACATTTTTGAAAATAACGAAACCATATCTATAGAAACTTACTAAAGCTTCATACATTATTTTTTCTTCGAACATATTTTCACTAAACGGAAAATTATTGAGATTTTTTAAAGAAGAGTCCCATTTAGTTTTTTTGATAAACTTTATATCGTCAATACCAGAGTATTCTTTATAGATACTTTGAATTGCTATTCTAGTTTTAACTCCGTCATTAAATGAAACCTCTAAAAATTTATCAGTTAAATTGACTTTATTTATTTTAATGTCCTGTTCGAGCGTTGTTGGATCAAATAATCTTTGTTGGGTACCTTTATCAACAAAATTTACTCCATTTACTCTTTCTCTCAGCCAGAATGGGTGTATTTCTTTTTTTGATCCCTGATTTTCAAAAAAAACTTTGTTATCTGAAAGTTCAATTTTCATAATGATTCTTATGATTATTTAAAATTTTACTTTAATCAATACAAATTAAATTGTAATAGTCACGTGTGATTAAATTAAAATCTTCAGAATATAAAAAATACTCTAAATTTTTAAATAATTTAGCAAATAAACTCACCAAATTTTATTTCTTAAAATTGGATAAGCCATTTAAAGTTTCAAATAAACTAAAAGGCAAAGGTTATGATCCCGTTACTAATGCAGATATTGCTTTTGAAAAATTTATTAGAAAAGAGATCAATAAAAGATTTCCCTCGCACCAAATTTTAGGTGAAGAAATTAAGAATAAAAAAACTAAAAGTGATTTTTCCTGGGTTATTGACCCAATAGATGGCACAAGATCATTTGTAATTGGAAATCCAACTTGGAGTAACCTCATTTCATTGAATTTCAGAGGAATACCAATTTTAGGTCTTGCTAATTTTCCAATTCTAAAAAAATATTATTTTAACGAAACAGAAAAAGTTGCTTTTGTATGTGAAAATAGAAATAAAAAAAGATTAAAAGTGAATAAAAAAGCAACTTTCACAAATATGAAATTATCGGCTGCATTTCATGGGGGTTTATCTTTAAACCAACAAAAGAAAATACCACAAATATTAAAACGAATGCAATTTCCATGTGCTGATGCTCTGAGTTATTCTCATTTTGCAGAAGGAAAAATAGATGTTGTAATTCAATGTGGAAATAAAATTTGGGATATCCATGCTTTAATTCCCATAATAAGAGCAGCGGGAGGAATAGTTACCACATGGAAAAATGAGGATCCAAAAAAAGCAGGAAACATAATTTGTTCGCCTAACAAGAATCTGCATAGCAAAATAGTGAAAATATTAAAACCTGTGACTAAGTAGTCTTACCAAGTGTATTGAGTAAAATTACACCAACAACAATTAATGCTATTCCTATAATGCCATAAAAATTTGGGATTTGATTGTATTTAAATACACCAAATAAAGTAACTGCAGTAATAGTTAATCCTCCATATGTTGCATAAGTGAAACCAACTGGAATAATATTCATTGCTTTAGATAAACAAAAAATACAAGCTAATATCGAAATTGCACAAAAAATAGATGGCCCAAAATTTGTAAAACCATTTGTAGACTTTAAAAAACCATTAGAAGTTATTCCAAGAATTATAGCTAATAATAAAAATATATATCCTGACAAATTACTCATATTCTAAAATATGATTATTTAGTTATTTTATCTACAAATTTTTTAATAGGTGGGCCAAGTATAAGAGCAGCTATGATTGCTATCGGTAAACTTATCATCCAAGCTTTTAAGAATCTGGTGATATAATCTTTATCCATACCAGTATTAATATAAGTAATAATAAGGGTCATAAGCAAACTCATGCCAAAGCCCATAATTAAGATAAAGATAAGATCAAAGTATTTTTTTGAAAATATCATTTTTTAAAAAATTTAATTGCATCTTCCATCCTATCATCACCCCAAAATATTTCGTTTTTAACAACAAAAGAGGGACTACCAAAGATTTTTTTTTCTCTTGCAGAATTTGTATTGGCTAAATATTTATCTTCAATTATTTTTGTTTTTGCTTCAGATATTATTTCATCCTTATTAATTTTTAATTCTTTACATATTTCAGAAATACTTGGCTCTATCGCTGGTTCTTTACCCTCTTGAAACCATTTTTTATAAGTCAGTCTTACATAATCTAAACCCCAACCTTTATCCAATCCAAGAATTGCAATTTGATTTGCTAAGTCAAATTCAGATAGTGGGTAGGGCACAGGGGTTTTAGCAAAAAAACCATAACTTTCAGCCCGTCTTTCAATATCTCTCCACATGTAATTTACTTTATTTAGCTTATCTCTTGGAAATGGAATATTGTTCATTTCTTTCATAATTACCCGAACGCTAAAAGGTTTCCAATTAAAACTGACTTGATGATTTTTTTCAACATCAAGTATTCTAGTGACTGCTAAATAAGTATATGTGCTTCCAATCGAGAAATAAAAGTCAATCATTTACTTTTATTTTGACATAGGAGTAGCGCCAGTCTCCAAACTTATAATCTTTCCATCTTTGTATTTATAAACTGCCATTACCGCTTCAACATTCCCATCATTAAATGTAACTATTGAATGGTGAACTCCAACTTCATCATTTTCATAGACTACTCTTGCTTTATCTTGGTTTATATCACCACTCATTGCCCATTTTATAACATCAGTTTTACCTATGGTATTTCCTGACTTATGCATTGTGAATTTAAAGTCATCATGCAAAAGTTCATTCATAGTTGACTCATCTTTATTATTAATTGCATTTGTATATTTCTCTAACATCGACATTTTAAACTCCTTTAATTATTATTCCATTACTGACTGAATTGTCTAAACGGATTTTTTTAATTGGTTTATACTCATCAGAACTATACCACTCTAAAGCTTTTTCGTAACTTGGAAATTTAATAATAATTGTTCTAGGATATGTCCAAACACCTTCAATTACTTTGGATTCACCACCTCTGACAATATATTCACCTCCAAATTTTTTAGCTATTGGTGTTACCTTTTCAATGTATTCTTTATATTCTTCAGGTTTTTTTATTTCTATATTAAAAATAACAAAACCAGGCATTAAAGATTGTTCAACCCACATTCCATTAAACTCACAAACGATAGATGACTTTTTACTCCCATTTTGACCATTATCACTCTTTTGATTTTAAACGTAGATTTTATCTGCTAACCCGTAACAAAGTAAAGCACTTAAAATTGTCAAAAATAAAGGTGCGTAAATTGCTTCATCAGAAGTTTTGTCGGTATGTCCAAGTTTATTTATCTTAGTACTATAAAAACCAACTATAAATGCTGATAGGTTTTGTAAAAACACGAGATTAAAAAACCCCCAAGTAGCTTCTACACCATTTGGTCTTATAAATCCTACGTAAATAGCCATCGCAGTCGAGCCAAAAAATATAGAACCAAAAAATCTAACAATACCTGCGCCCGTGTCATGCATTCCATATTGATTTAAAAAAGATTGTGTTTGGAACACACATCTAAATCCGTAATAAGCAAAACCAATAAAATGAACCAAAAATATTACTAAGAAAATTGTTCCATTAAATTTTTCTAACATTATTTAGTCTCCTTCACTAAATATTGGTCTAATCTCGTCCTTAATAGTTCCTTCTATGGCGACTTCTTTTAATTGATCTAAAAGTTTTATATATTCAGGATCTGCAGACATGTTGGCGTCAGCTTCTCTATCACCTTCAAACATAGTTCCAATTAAAGTTTCTCTTATTGTTCTTGGATCTCCACCCATTTGAAAAGAAAAATAAACATCATGGTTAGGATAATGTTTTTTTCTAACTGCCGCCAAACCTTTTCCTATTTCCATTGCTTTTCCTAGGCCGTCATCCTTTACCCTCATTGTTCTAGTGTAAATTACCTTCATTGTCTCTCCTCACTTGGTAAAAATTTAGGCATTTTTATTTAGCATTAAAATCTATAACATCATCTGTACACTCAACAAATTTATGGGGTTCATAGAAATCGTTCATAGACTCTAATTGTTTATTAATTGCATCTGGATCAGTACCTTTCCACCAACAATACATTGTTAGATTGTCTCCAGGTGTATTCCAGCTCATTTGACACTTTGCACTATCACTTGTCATTGCTTTAGTCATATCTTCCATAGACATTGAACCAGTAACTTCTATCATTTTAGCTTTTGCTTCTTTTGACTTAAAAGTGTGTGTTACTATATAGTTTTTCATATTTTTCCTTTCTATTTAACTTTTAAAAAGAGCAAGAGCTTCATTTAAAAGTTTTTCAGACTTAGCGTGATCACCACTATTGTGGGCATCCATACCCTGATCTTTAAGTTCTTGAGCTTTTTTAATCTTTTCATCAATATTTTTAGCTAACATTGGACATGAACCCGCGTACGCAGAGCTAACAAATAAGACCAAACAAAGTGTTAACATTATTTTTTTCATTTATACTCCTTATAAATTTACTTCAGATAGTTCATATAATTTAGCGCTCTCTACACATTCTGCGTAAATAGCCTTACCGGCAGGATTATTTCCAGTTACAAATTCCTTCATTCCAGCTTCATTATGAACATTCACTTTAAATAACATTCCACTTTTATCTGGTATCATAGCGCCAACAGTTTTTTCTGGATAGGCAACACTTTTTCTAACACCCATTCCTTCATCTGATTGCATCCAACCCATGAAAGTTTCTAATTTACCTTCTTTAAGTTTAAGATGAACTAACATTTCTTTTTCCATTTTTTTCTCCTTTTTTTAAAATTAATACAAAGTTTGAACTACTTTTTTAACTCTTTCAGCTCCATTTGGAACTAAAGCTTCAACAAATGTATGACATTTATCAGTTTTAGCTTTGTCATATTTTGAACCGTAATGTTTATCTACAGCTTTGTTTACTCCAGCATCCCAATCTTTTTCCGGAATACCGATTTCTAGAGCATATGTTTTTAGAACTTTTACAGTTGAAATAGATTTTTCTTTCATCCCGTACTCAAATTTTTCACCTGATGGGAGAAAGTAGTTAGCCATATAAATACCAATACAATCCCATGCTTTTGATTTATCTTTATCACTCATTCCTGCATTAGCAGATGTAAAAATGAAAAAAGATAAAACTATAATAATTTTTTTCATAATCCCTCGACGTTAAATAATATTAGTATAAAAATGTAACTGTTTTGTTACATGCCTGGTATGCGTTATTATAACCAGCTTGGTACGGGTAAGTTTTTTTCCATTAAAAATGATTTATTAAACATCTTAGAGTTGTATTTATCTGATTTATCACAAAGAATAGTAACAATTGTTTTTCCGGGCCCAAGTTCTTTTCCAAGTCTGATTGCACCAGCAATATTTATTCCACAACTTGTTCCTAAACTTAGCCCTTCATTTTTAATTAAATCATAAAGTATTGGCAATGCCTCATGATCATCAATGGAATATGCATCGTCAATTTTTGCGTTCTCAAAATTTTTTGTTATTCTACTTGAGCCAATTCCTTCAGTTATCGATCCACCTTCAGATTTTAATTCACCATTTTTAATATAACTATAAAGTGCAGATCCCTTAGGATCAGAAAGACAAATTTTAACATTTTTATTTTTTTCTTTCAGCGCATTACTCACACCAGAAATAGTACCACCTGTTCCAGATGAACAAACAAAACCATCAACTTTACCCTCAGTTTGTTCCCAAATTTCTTTTCCTGTTCCTATATAATGTCCTTTAGCATTAGCAACATTGTCGAATTGATTGGCCCAGACAACACCATTGTTATTAGTTGGTCTTAACTCATCTGCTAGACGTCCAGCAATCTTAACAAAATTATTTTCATCTTTATATGGCTTAGCAGGAACCAATCTTAACTCTGCTCCTAGATTTTTTATTGTATCTTTTTTTTCTTGAGTTTGATTATCATTCATTACAATTATTGTTTTATAACCAAGTGAATTTCCTATTAAACCTAGACCAATCCCAGTATTACCTGCGGTTCCTTCAACAACAATTCCACCTTTAGAAATTAATTTCTTTTCTTGTGCATCCTGAAGTAATGAGAGTGCAGCTCTATCTTTGACTGACCCACCAGGATTCATAAATTCTGCTTTACCATAAATATTGCATCCCGTTAATTCAGAGGCAGCTTTAAGTTTTATTAATGGAGTATTACCAATTGAGTCAATGAATGTATTTCTAATATGAACCATTAATCTTCTTTATCATCAGTAACAGCGTATGGTTTGAATCCTCGTGTAGCGTCCCCAATTTTTTTTGCTGGATTACCAGCCATTATGGATTTTTCTGCAACATCTTTGGTTACAACTGCGTTAGCACCAATTAGAGAATTTTTTCCAATAACAATAGGTCCTAGGATTTGAGCACCAGAACCTACTACTACATTTTCTTCTAAGGTAGGATGTCTTTTTGAATTTCTTTGCTCATTTGTATTAATACTTGGAGATGTGCCCCCAAGAGTCACATTATGATAAATCGTTACGTTATCGTTTATTTCAGATGTTTCCCCTATAACTACACCCATACCATGATCAATAAATAAATTTTTTCCAATTTTTGCTTTTGGATGAATTTCAATCCCGGTAAAAAATCTTGATAATTGCGAAATAATTCTTGCTACTAAATCAAACTTTGCAATCGCAAAAAAATTTGCAATCCTGTGAAAAAATATCGCCTTCACTCCTGGATAAGTTAATACTAAACTCAATTTAGATTTTGCCGCAGGGTCGCGATCGATTATAGATTGTAAAAAATTACTCATGTTATATTTATTATGTTAGTCAAGATTTATATAGTTATTTTAAAAAATTTTTAAAGGATTTATTATGTACAAAAACACTAATTGTTTTCATTTAGCTATACCATGTGGTGATCTAGAAACTGCTAAAAAGTTTTATAATGAGAAACTTGGATGTAGCTTAAGTAATTCAGAAAAAGACTGGGCTGATGTAGATTTTTGGGGAAATGAACTAACTCTTCATGCCAGTGACCACAAACTTAGCAATGAAATACACGATGTTGATATGGGTAATGTTTCAGTGCCTCACTTTGGTATTCATTTATCGCGAAAAGATTTTGATGCTTTGAAACAAAGATTAAAAGACAAAGGGGTAAAATATTATGATGAGCCTTATATAAGATTTAAAGATACAAAGTTCGAGCAAGAAACATTTTTTGTTAAAGATCCAAACGAAAATATTTTAGAGATAAAAACATTAACAGCGAATCCTGAACAATCTTAATTAGATAATATTATTGAGGAGTGTGGATGATTTACAGACGAAATCTATTAAAAATTATTGGTTTAACTTGTATATCGTTGATTTTATATCCATATAAATTTGTATTTTCAGAGACAAAAAAAATTATTAATCAAAACCTCACCAACAAACAAAAAGACATCATGTTTGATGAAGGCACTGAAAAACCCTTTTCTAGCGAACTTTTAAAAGAAAAAAGAAAAGGTTTTTACCATTGTGCCAATTGTGGAAACAAATTATTTTCATCAGAAGCTAAATTCGATAGCGGTACTGGCTGGCCGTCATTTAGTGAGGCTTTACCTGGGGCTTTTAAAACAAAAGTAGATTATTCATTTGGTATGAAAAGGATTGAATATCATTGTGCTAAGTGTGGTGTCCATCATGGACACGTTTTTGACGATGGCCCAAGCTCAACTGGTAAAAGATTTTGTAATAATGGTCTTTGTTTATTATTTATCCCTGAAACTTGATAATTATTTTTATTTTCTAAAGATTTAAAGTAAGTTCAGAACATTCAAATATCTATATTATGGAATTTGCCTTATTAGGTTTTTTTACAGGGTTAAGTCTTATATTAGCTATTGGTGCTCAAAATGTTTTTGTCATAGAACAAGGTCTAAAAAAACAACATGTCTTTTTAGTTTGTTCTATTTGCTCTATATCTGATTTTATTTTAATATTTTTAGGAATATTTCTTTTTCATTATTTTACGCAATATTTTAATCAAACAATAGAGTTAATTTTTAACATTTTGTTAATTATTTTTTTAATCCATTTTATATATTCAAAACTAAAGTTCTTAAATTCGACAGTAAGTTTTAAAGATAGAGACCCTAACATCTCAAAATTAGATATATTTATAAAAACACTTGGTTTCACCTATTTAAATCCACATGTCTATTCTGACACTGTATTTTTTTTAGGAAATTTTTCTAAAAGTTTTATTTTTAATCAGAAAATATTATTTGGAGCTGGAGCTTCAATAGCATCCTTCCTATTCTTTTTTGTTATTGGTTATTTATCTAAATATTTATCGCAATATGCGCAGAGTTTAAAGGTGTGGAAAGTAATAAATATTTTTATTATTAGTTTTATGAGTCTACTTACAATTTTTGTTATAATAGAAACTATTAATTAGAATATCCGTATTTTTTTAATCTTACATCACCAGTTCTAGCATGAGCTTCCATACCTTCGTATCTAGATATTCTTGCAGCAGCAGCGCCAACTAGTTCTGTAGACTCTTTGGTCATTCTTTGAAAACTTAAAGTTTTAATAAATTTTCCAACAAATAAACCACCAGTGTATCTACCAGCCCCTTTAGTTGGTAAAATATGATTTGTACCTGAACATTTATCTCCATAGGCAACTGTAGTTTCTTCACCAACAAATAATGATCCATAATTAGTTAATCGTTCGTGAAACCATTTTAGATTTTCTGTTTGAACTTCTAAATGTTCTGGAGCGTATTCATCACTAATTTTTACAATCTCTTCATCAGTGTCACAAAGAATTACCTCACCATAATCTCTCCAAGCTGCTTCTGCGCTAGTTTTTGGAACCTCCGGTAAATCTGCAATTAATTCTGGAACTCTCTTCATGACTTTTTCTGCTAATTCTTTACTTGTTGTGTATAACCAACACGGAGAATTATAACCATGTTCAGCTTGGCCTACTAAGTCAACCGCAACTATTTCTGGGTCTGCTTTTGCATCAGCAATTATTCCAATTTCAGTTGGACCTGCAAATAAATCAATTCCAACTTTGCCATATAAAATTCTTTTTGCTTCAGCAACAAATTGGTTTCCTGGACCAACAATTATGTCTGCTGGAGGATTTTTAAATAATCCATTAGTCATTGCAGCAATCGCCGGAACACCACCTAAATTTAAAATTACATCTGCCCCACAAAGATCAGCAGTGTAGACAATAGTGGGGTGGGCACCAAATCCTTTTTTTGGTGGACTACACGCTATTATATTTTTAACACCAGCAACTTTGGCTGTTGTTACACTCATTACAGCGGAAGCGATATGAGCATATCTTCCTCCAGGTATATAGCAACCTGCAGTATTTACTGGAACTAATTTTTGACCTGCATACAAACCATCGGACAATTCAACTTCAAAGTCTTGTCCATAATTTTTTAGTTGAGCTTCAGCAAATTTTCTTACTCGATCAAATGAAAACTGAATATCATCTTTAGTTTTTTGATCTAAAGTTTTTTTAATTTCTTCAATTCTTTCTTTTGAAACAATGATTTCCCCATCGTATTTGTCAAACTTTTTGGTTAAATCAATACACCCTTGTTCTTTTGTGCTTTCAATATCTTTTAATAAATCTTGAACAATTCCTGCTGTCTTATTGTCGTCTGTTGACGATGTTTTGGGAGATTTTTTTAAATACGTGATTGCCATATTATTTGTTTTATTATCGTTAAATTATTTAAGACAATTTCAATTTTATTGCAATTAAACATTTAATCTAAAGCAACAACTGCTGCTGCTATTGATGCTAATCTTGCAGGGGCTTCATCAGAACGACTGGTTATTACTACTGGAACTTTACCTCCAATAACAACACCTGCTGCACACGCTCCACAAAAATATATGAGCATTTTTACAAGTCCATTTCCTGTTTCAACACTTGGGACTAGCAATACATCAGCTCTACCAGCTACACTATTTTGTATTCCTTTGATATCGGCAGATTTTTTTGAGATACTATTATCAAATGCAAGAGGACCAAAAACATCAGCATTTAAATTTTCTTTTTTGGCTAAGTTAGTTAATTCTTCAGCCTCTTTAGAACTTGGCACACTATCTAAAACTTCCTCGGTAGCAGATAATATTGCTACTTTAGGTCTTTCAATCCCAATTCTATTTGAAAAATTAATAACATTTTTAAGAATATGTAATTTTGTTTTTACATTTGGTAAAACATTCAATGCTCCATCAGTAATTATTAAAGGCTTATCTTCTTTTCCTAAAGTCATATGCCAAATATGACTCAATCTTGTTTTACCTAATAAATTATACTCTCTTTTCAAAACTTCTTTCATTAAAACGTCAGTATGAATATGGCCTTTAACAATAATTCTTATCTTTTGTTCGCTTGCCAGTTTTGCAGCAATAGTGGCTGTATTATTTTCAACAGGCTCATGAATTATCTCATAATTTGAGATATCCCATTTCAGATCCTTTGCGCACTTATTTATTTCTTTTTCATCACCAATAAAAATTGGCTCAATTAGATTTTCTTTAACGGCATTTTGCACTGAGTGCATAGGTAAAGGTTTTCCTGCATTAACAATCCCCGCTTTAACACTTTTCTTTTTATGAGCAACATTGAGCAAGTTATCAGGACAAACAATTTCTTTATTAGAAAGCATGGTTAATTTTTTAAATCTACTAAATCTTTATGAATAATTTTTGACAATTTGATTTCTTTTTTTACGTTCATTCTAAACCTTTTATCTTTATTTTGACCAGGATACATTATTTCTTTTACTCCTTTAATCTTAGGTAATCTTTTAATTGTTTTAATATTATTCTTAATTCTTGAAGTATAATTTTTGACAAATAAGTTTGTTTTAAATGTGATAAATAAATGTCCAATATTTTGTGGACCTGAAAAATCATCAAAAGGATCCTTAACTTTACCTGCGTGATTTCCACCGGTTAAAACACCACTTAAGATATCTACCATCCATGCTAAACCCGAACCTCTAAAACCTGCAATAGGTAATTGAACTCCGTAAAGAGCTTTTTTTGCATCCGTTGTTGGTTTACCAAATTTATCTAATGCAACACCTTTTGGTATTTTTTGATTATTTCTAGCTGCAAATCTAATTTTTCCTCTATTTATTTTTGCAATGGCTGTATCCAAAATAAAAGGCACCTTTCCTCCTGTTGGAGAACCAAAACATATTGGATTTGTTCCAAACAAACTTTTTTTAGCACCATATGGAGCGATTGCAGGTGGAGCGTTGGTATAAATCATAGCAATCAAATTTTTTTTGACTGCTTGTTCGGCGTAGTAACCAGACAGCCCATAGTGACCACTATTTTTTACTGCCACTAAACCAATACCTGTTTTTTTGGCACATTTGATTGCTTTTCTAATCGCCAGATCAGCTGCAACAAAGCCAATACTATTATCAGCATCAATGTGAGCTATCGATTGAGATATTTTTTTAACTTTTATTCTAGGTTTTGGATTGATAACTTTTTTAGATATCCTTTCACAATACATTCTTAGTCTAGAAAGACCATGACCATAAGCACCAACTAACTCGGCATTAATCAAAGCATTTGCTGAAATAACAGCATGTAGATTACTTAATCCGTAATTTTTAAAAATTTTGATAACTTCTTTCTTAAGATTTTCTGTTTTCAAATTAGCCTTTTCCACGCCATGGAATTGTTTTATCTATTATTTTTCTTAAAGTGACATCAAATAATAAACCCAGCATTCCCATTATAAATATAGTGATCCAAATAACTTCATATTGAAAATATTTTTTAGCAACGTTTTCAACGAAACCAATTCCAGTTGTTCCAGCTAAAAACTCAGCTGCAACTAAAGTTCCCCAACACATTCCAACTGCCACCCTTATCCCTGTAAGTATTTCTGGTAAAGAATTTGGAAAAATTACATATCTCAAGATTTGTTTTTTTGATGCACCAAGTGAGTGAGCTGCATGGATTTTTGATAACTGAGTGCCAGAGGCACCAGCTCTCGCAGAAATAATCATGATTGATAATGAGACCATAAATAATAAGAAAACTTTCCCAGTATTATCAATTCCTAAAACTGAGATGATTAAAGGAGCCCAAGCCAGAGGGGGAACAGGCCTATAAAGCTCAATTAATGGATCAAAGAAACCTTTGGCAAATCTATTTAGTCCCATAAATAATCCAAGTGGCACACCAATTAATAT